>JACGUK010000045.1 GCA_024256265.1 archaeon | reverse complement strand
CAGAGAACTAGGCATCGACCTTAACAGAGTAGAGCGATTGGCGGCTAGCGGCAATCCTACACAATTATCCATCTTCCAAGGTATAGAGGTAAGAGACCTTGCATTCTGGGGGAAGCATGCACTCGAGAGGTATGGCGTCAAGCCCCCAACCAGGGATTCTACAATAATTGAAGCAGCAAAATTGGATATAATAGTAAAGGATGGGGCTGAGGTCTACATACCTCCTTCTGTTAAACATGAGATAGGAGCCGATGCGCTGGCCATGTTATACGAAGCCAAGATATTTGAGAAGAGAGAGGATGCCTTCATTACAGATTTTGGGACCAATGCAGAAATGGCGCTATGTCTTAACGGTGAGATATATACAGGCTCTGCAGCAGCGGGTCCAGCGATAGAGGGGCAAAGAATAGAGAATGGTATGCTGGCATCTCCTGGTGCCATCAGTGATGTGAGTGTTTCTGCCCTTGGGTGGAAGAATTATGTTTTGAATGGCGAGCTTATCGCCTGTGAAGGTGATGTAGTAGCTCCGTCATCGGGCAAAGTTCTGGAAGAAGGTGTGATGCATGGTAGTGCTGTAGGTGTGACTGGAACGGGTGTAATAGCTATTACGAGCATGGGCATAGATCTGGGCCTTGTAACTCTGCCAAGGGTCGGTACACCAGACAGGAGTATTCATCTTCAGGATGGGCTTTACGTTACTGAAAAGGACATAAAGGAAGCTGGAAAAGCGTTAGGTGCCTTTAGAGCAGGGTACTTTACTTTGGCTGAAGAGGCAGGGATACTACAAGATGATGTAGACACAGCATACATGGCAGGGGCATCCGGCTTTTATGTTGACGCTATTAAATCTTTAAACGTTGGGCAGATACCAAGATGCTGTGAAAATATCTATCAAGTAGGGAATACTTCTCTTGCACTCGCAAGGGATATAGTCCGTAAGCCCAAATTGATCGATTTCTTGCAAGATATGGCCAAGCAGATAAGGGGGAAGCACATAATGTTCCCAGAGTCTCAGGTCTTCATGCAAGTTTATCCTCTTGAGCTTGCATATTGGGAAGAAGGGATGCCTTTATGGGAATATGAACAATGGTTAAAGAAATACAATTACCAAGGTTTCCCAAGGAAAGCCAAAGATCCAAAGGTCTACAAGATCTTCAAAAGGGATATCCCCGATCTCGGGGAGAAGGGTCTGAAGATAGTAAGAGACATAGGGGTGTTACTAGTTGGTGAATTTCCTGGATGCAATGCTTGTAGGTCGTGTGAGACAGAGTGCCCCGAAGGAGCCATCAGAGTTGAGGAGAAAGATGGAGAAGGTAAGATATTCGTCAGATCAGAGTTGTGCCTTGGTATTGCATGTTTAAGGTGTGAAAGGATATGTCCCCAGAAAGTGTTTAGATTCAAAGAACTTCTGCACGAGAAATTCAGATAAATAAATTTAAATATATAAATTATTTTTGGGACATCATGAAATCTATTGAAGAGATATTAGAAGAGATTTCGAACCCCATCTCTCCTTTAGAGAGAATCAACATGGCTTTAAGACTAGAGAAACCTGATAGGGTACCTGTTGCTCCTATCATAACAATGCACACCCCTCCTGATCTGAGAATGGCTGAAGAGAATTTTGAGAAAATATTCATAGATTTAGGAGGATACGATGGTTTCTTCTTCTGGCCTTTAACTTTAATGACCGGCAGGTCTTATACACCAGGCAAGCCTGGTGCCCCTGAAGCTACCACGATAATGAAAGATGCAAACGGTTACGATGAACTTATGGAGGAGGGGTTTATGAACTATCTTTCTCGGGTCTACAGAGAGCAAGACCTTGATGCAGATATAGAGAAGGCTGTGATTTATGCTGCAGAAGAGACGAGGGCATTCGCCCAAAAATGGGAGAAGGAGAGAAAGGTACCTCTTTACGCAGGGGCCATGGGCCTCGTACCTTTCGGTTTTCTCGCCTATGCTCGAGGATTTACGGAAATTGCTAAGGACGTCGTAAGATATCCATGGAAGATCAATCGAGCATGTGACATGATCGTAGATGAGATGACAAAACTTTTCATAGAGCTCTGTGAATTATCCGATGTGAGAAGGTTATGGCTAAGTTTTATAAACTCGACGCCTGAGACTGTGGGCCCTCCGAATTTTTCTTCATTCGTATGGCCGACAGCAAGAATAATGATCGAACAGCTCATAGATGCTAAGATCGTACCGATATTACAATTCGATGTTGATGCATCGCCACTGTTCAATTACCTTAAGGAGTTACCTAGAGGGGAGTGTATTCTTCATGTAGACAGCTCTACAGACATCATCAAGGCAAAGGAGAGTGTGGGGAATCATATATGCATCATGGGTAATGTATCATTCTTGAAGTTAACCACTTCAGAAGACGTCAAGGCTTATTGCAAAGATCTGGTTAACAGATTAGGTGAGAAAGGGGGTTTTATCTTAAGCTCTGACAATCCAATTGTTATAGACGAAGAACCAATAGAGAAGGTTAGGGCTATTGTAGATGTGAAGAAAAAATAAAAGAGGAAAACAGTAAATAGAACGTATCAGGCTTAATGGTGCTATCTTCATTACCAAGAGGTCATAGTTAGATGAGCGTCATCGTCTATCACTGCAGATATAGCAGCTTCTTTTGCCTTCCAAGCCTTAGACGCAAAGGCGAATATAAGTAGGTCACCGCTTGCCAAGGAAAATTCTTTTTTCAATTTCTCAGATAATGGAGGAAATAAGGTCGAAAAATCTTCGTAAACCTTGGGGACGATAAGTCTACCTCTTTCGTAAGAGATTATTATTGATTTTGAGGCACCAGCTTTTATAACTTTATCTCTCAGTGCTAATACATCGGGATTTTTTCTTTGCGATACCTGTGTTGCTGCGCAACAACGATCTAAGGCTAAGAGTCCAAAATGAAAATCCTTGATCTTTTTAATCTTAGATTTTTCCAATATTTCCGATAGGAGCTTTGTGCCTAAATCACTTATGATGCATCCTTTTTTTATCGTGGAGATAATACCCATCCTTGTAAAACTAGATAGAGCCCCTCTTACTACGCCTTCAGGAAGCTCTAGTTCCTTCGATACAGTGTATCGGCCTATAGGTCCTTTCTCCTTTATCAGAAAAAATAACGTTACGATTTTGGAAAGCTTAATTTTGTGTTTACGCATAAAACGGTCAATATGATGAAGTTCGGATTGATAATCTGGCATCTTTGGTCTCCCATGGTATATCATCTATGGAAAAATAAATATAACGCTATTACTTCCTGTGTTGTTAAGATAGCCATTGAGAGCGCTCAGTTGTATATTGTGATAAGGGCTTCTAGGAATTTTCAGCCATAAATCTGATCACCTATCTTTTTGTCGTGATGACTCTTGGGCCGTATCCCTAAAGGCCAGGGCTTTAAAGCTTGTGGGAAGTCGCGGTTGTTAATGCCTTAGCAAAAAACTTAGAAAAGATCATTATCGTCACAGACAGGAAAGAAACCTCGAACCGACCATGAGAAAGTTGGTTTAAAGTCTTAACTCAAAATATAAGACTGCTGATAAGGTACAGTATCAAAAGAAAAATACAATGTTACTAAGCCAATCATTTAGTAAACATAAAAACTTAATAGAAAGTGGTGGTAAACTGGAGTGAGTTAAGGTGGGTGATAAATTGAAATGAGTCAAAGGGAAGAAATTCTAAAGAGAATGGCTGATGATGTTGTTGTTGGAGAAGAAGAAGGTGTAAGGAAGGCAGCAGAAGATTGGGCAGCTCTGGTCAAAGAGGGTAAAGAGAAGGCTTTCATAGGCATAGTAGATGGATTAGCTGCAGGGATGAAGGTAGTAGGAGACAAGTACGAGGCAAAGGAGTACTTCCTGCCAGAGGTTCTTTTATCGGCTGATGCCATGTATGCTGGACTCAACGTTCTATTACCACTTATACCAAAGACTGAGAAGGGGGCTGCAGGGACCATAGTCTTAGGCGTGGTAGAAGGAGACGTCCATGACATAGGTAAGAACATAGTCAAAGCGATGCTCACAGCAGCAGGTTACGATGTTATAGACTTAGGAAGAGATGTTCCATCAAAGGATTTCGTTCAATCAGCTAAGGAAAAGGAGGCCCAGGTGATAGCCATGTCAACTCTAATGACACCTACACTTTTATCGATGAAGGAGGTCGAAGACAAGCTAAAGGAAGTAGGGATGAAGGACAAAGTTAGGACGATCATCGGTGGTGGTACAGTGAGCGAAGAGTGGAGAAAAGAGATAGGCTCAGATGCTTACGGAAAAGATGCAACAGAAGCTGTTGACAAAGTAAAGATGCTGATAGACCAGATAATGGTTGCCGTCAAGGCTATGAAAAAAAGAGAAGAAAGAGAAACTCAGAGCTAGTCTGAAACTTAACCACTATTTCAAGCTCCACAGTATAGTCTATTCTAGAATAGAGCTTCCTATAACGAATACTACGAATCCGCTCAGCTCTAGGCTATCTAACCCACTCTTTGCTACAAAATGTCTTAGTCTTTTTTAAGTTTTTACCCCAAACTTCTTAGTGGCTTCTACCATGGCTTTTATGTTTGCTGTTGGACTCCTTGGAGCGAAACCACAGCCTGGCTCAACGAAATCAACGCCACCACTGATGGCTACCTTCACCTCAGCTTCCACATCTTCAGGTTTGCCGAATAGCAGTGTACGCTTTGAATTTATGTTGCCCAATATCTTCACATCGCCCACAAGAGGTTTTATCTTAGCGATATTCACAGATTCCTCAACGCTTATCCCATGATAGCCACAATCTGCCATATCAGAGATTATGGCTTCAGACTTCCCACAGATATGTAAAAGCTTTAATCCGTCAAGACTATCAGCCACTTCGATCAATGCAGGTTTAGCGAACTGCCTGAAAGCATCGGGGCTTATAAGATCAGGGGAAGGAGTTGGGTCGCCTATCTGAACTATATGGGATCCAGCTTTATACTGCGCTTTAGCATATTCTATGATGAACTCGGTTGCAAAATCTACGAAAGCCCTTACATAATCAGGCTTCCTCAGTACCCATGTTAAGAATTTAGCTTCGCCAGCCAACATAGCCGCAAGGGTAAATGGACCAAGGGCAAGGCTTGAGATGGGTAGAAAATCGCCGACTTTCTCTTTTAAGATCTCTATGGACTTTAATACAACTGGTATTCTTCCCAATTCAAGTATGTTATCAGGCATTTTAAGTTCTTCAGGCGTATTAAAGATATGCTCGACAACCGCAGGAACGGAGTCCACCTTCTCACCGAACTTTATCTTGCACCCAAGAACCTCAGGCTCCTCTACAAAATCGAAGGGAACTCTTACACATTCCAGTCCGCTAAGTTCATAGCTAGCGATAGCAAGCTTTGCCATCTTTTCAGGATCTTTGTGAGCATCTGGCCAATGAATCCCTGTAGCTTCCTGCATCTCCACATTGACCGTTCCCCCACAACCTGCAAGTGATGTAGCGGGTATTCTATCTACTTTCTCTCCTTTCAATATTTTAAACGCTCTTTCTTTAGGACTAATTTCAACCATCTTCTATTCGCCTACTTTGCTAAATACTATTTAATATCTGATAAATAAGGTTTTTGTGGCTGGTTCTTGCTACTTTTTTAAGAATGTTTTTGATTCCCTTAAGAATATTATTCTAAAAAAAAATGTGGGCATAGCGAAATTTCGCCATGCTTCCTTTTTACCAACCCTTCCCAGTAGCGTACTCTCCGACTACTTCGTTGTATTTGACCCTGATATCCTTCCAACCCATGCCAGCGAGTATAGCATCTGCAAGCTTTGGTGCATGATGAGCTTTAACACCGAAGAATCCAAGATCGAAGGTTTCTACCCATTCCTTCGATAGGGCTCCTCCACCACAGGCGAATGGGATATCGATGCCTGCTGCCTTGAGCTTATCAGCTATCTTCGGGAAGTTAGACATGGTAGTAGTCATAAGGGCTGTTCCTGTGAGCCAAATTGGCTTCTGCTTCTTCACTGCATCGACTACTGTCTCTATGGGTACATCCCTTCCTAGGTCTGTTACATCGTAGCCTGCTGCTCTAAGGAACATCACGACCAGGTTCTTTCCTATGTCGTGAGGATCGCCTTCAGCTACATGACAGACTACCTTGCCCTTCTTTGTTGTTGCTTTCCCTAAAGCTTTCTCACACTCAGCTATGCCAGCCATCATGGCATCAGCAGACACCATAACGTTTGGCAGATAGTATGTGCCACTTGCATATAGTGCACCGACTGCATCCATGCCCTTAGCTAATCCCTTCTCGATCAAGTCTAGTGGCTTGATCGTTCTTAGTGCATCTTTGACCTTGGATAGAACAGCATCTGTATCTCCTTTTACTACAGCCAGAGCTACTGACTTGTAAGGATCAGCTGTTGGTGCAGCTGCCTTTACTTCTGGTGCATCCTCAATAGGTATGGCAGGACCTTCTAGCTCTACATTGTAGCGTCTAAAGATGAAGTCTGTATTTTTTACTGCTACAAGTACCATTTTTCTTTTCTCACCTCTATAATCCATAGTTCTCAGGCTTGAAGTTTGGCACCTTCCTCTTGTAGTCTGCTATGCACTTCTCGGCCCACCTTGGTGTTTCTGTTGTCATAGCCTCAAGCTCAGCCATGGCTCTATCAAGAGAGTCGAGCTCAAAGCGTGTCAAGACAACTTCCCTCTTGTCATGGGCTTCCCTCATGATCTTGCCAGCCTCCATAGCCGCTGCTCTTGCCCTTAAGTAGGGATCCTTGCCATATTCAACGAGTGCACTTCCAATCCTCCAAGCATTGTCGTATGATAGACAATAACCTTGTGGGTCTCTGAACCTATCAGTAAGAGTGTAGAGGTCTCTTAGGACTTTGGCTTGACCTGTCTGAATGGCAGTGTTCATCAAAGCTGCTTCCATATGAGTTGCCTGAAGCCAGACTGCAGGAGTAGTTCCTCCGAACTCGGAGTGAAACTCCACAGACTCGTTGCTCCAGACATCGCACACTGCAGCTATGGTGTTGCCCATTACATCGCCATGGGCACATACAGCTTGCTTGCCCTCTTGTGCACCAGGTCGACCTGATACAGCCTTTAATATAGGTCCTTCATAGGCGCAGTCCTTGTGAGGACCTACAGCGCCACACTCATATGCTACTAGAGTCCTTCCAGCAGCTATTGCCCTTCCCATCATGGCTACTGTGTGTGGGAAATCGTGAGCTGTCAGACCGCCTGCAACGAACATTAGAGTGTTGGCACCGCTGCAGTTAGTCTCTCCACCTGGGTTTGTAGTGTACTTATTGCATATCTCTACATTTCTTGTCCAGACATACTCCATGTCTATGCTACCAAGGTATCCTATACCAAATAGGATTGCACGAATATCCTGTCTCATACATCCATAGTCGAGTACTTCCTTGCCACCCATAGTCTCCATGCATATATCGCTAGCACCATTCTTGCAGCACTCTTCAACAGTCTCAGCTATGTGCGCATCATAATCTGAGCCCAGAGATGCACGAAGACCTCCTGGCTTTTCTGCTATTCTGGTATCACCAACTGTCTGCCTTAGAGCAGCCTTCATTCCATACTTGCTCACATAGTCCCCGATTATGGCAGCCTGAGTAGCTGTTATCTCCCCAGCCCACCTCGGATTGTCAGTCTGCTGGAATACATGCTCTTGCTCGATCATGAAGAAGGGCATGCCAATGCCAACTGCTCTATCACAAGCATCTGTAGTTATCTTTACATGCTCCGCCTTCAATTTCTCTAGAGAGTCTCCCGTTCCAGGCCTTGGTGCAACCTTTACTTCAGGAACGACGTATCCTGCACCGAATTGTATGTTCCAGTTCTTACAAAACACTGGATAGATTGCATGACCGAAAACCATGTCATCAGGATCTTTGTACGCCATTTTCGTGTATCTAAATTTTACCAAATTAGATCGATAATAGAGCAATGATAATGATACTTAAGTCTTGCTGGCAAATTCGCCTACATATTTGCGAAAATTTTTAAAAAAAGGAAAGATTGTTAGACATTGTCACGATAAGGTTACCTGATTTTCTAGGTTACCTGATTGTCTAAATTTTTTGTCTTCCTACCATATTGGGGTGGGCTGTCACTGCTGGGCTTATGCCAGCCTTCGACATGATAGTAGATACTGTTGGGAAGAGCGAGGTTTTCAAGCGCCATAAGACGCCTTTGGAGAAGAAGGTCCTTGCTGCTATGCTCTGCTTCGCAGGGCTCTCCTACAGAAAGACAGCTCAGCTACTGGGAGGGCTTTCTTACATGGCTGTGCAGAGAGCTTTCACAGCTCTAAGGGATGGCTTACCCAAGCCTGAGAGGAAGTATCGTGGATGCATAGCAGTGGATGAGACTAAGTTGATTGGAGAGGAGCTCATAGTATGGGCTGCTTGGGATTTGGAGAGCAGGGAAGTCCTTGCATTCAGATGCTCCTTCACCAGAAGCTACTTAGATGCAGAGCTCTTCCTCAAGGATGTTTTGCAATACTGTATGAATAGGCCACTCTTCCTTGTAGAAAAGGGTCCATGGTACCCTTATGCTCTGAAGAACCTTGGACTTCGGTATGAGGAACCGTATCAAAAGATGGTTCAAGAAAGCTCAAGCCAAGTTTGAACAATTAGAGAGCTGTAATTCTTAAACCTCTCAGAGTTAAGAGATAGACGACAAAATCTGCTGTTCACGTCCTTAGTCAAAAATTCCTTTGGAGGGGTAAAGTAATCTATGACTTAACGTATGCTGATCGCCTTGGTTTGAAAATTTACAGTTATTGCCCGATTTCTCTCATAAACTCATCAAAGACGGATTTTACTCTCTCTGCTGCTAAGCCGCTCCCTTCTACTCCTTGCTCTGTTACTTTTATCTTATCCATGACTATTATAGACCTAATATCCTCTCTTAACTTG
>JACGUK010000044.1 GCA_024256265.1 archaeon | reverse complement strand
TCGTTGATCATAATCCCTTTCCAGGACAGCCACCAGGACTAGAGGGCTTGAAACAGGTCCGCAGCCTTATCCGAAAAGCGTTTCCTGATCTTCGTGTCGCCATCGAGGATATTATAGTCGAAGGAGATAAGGTTGTTGCACGTATTGTAGGGCACGGCACGCATAAGGGTGAGTTTATGGGCGTTTCTCCTACTGGCAAGAAGGTTTCAATAACGGCTATATATATAGTACGTGTCGCTGGCGGCAAGATAGTGGAATTGTGGGCGGAGTTTAACTCCCTAGAATTGATGCAACAGCTTGGGGCTATTCCTTCGCCAAAACAGACCGAGAAATAACAACAGTAGCATATTTCATCTATCGTATAATAGCCATCGGTTTGAGGATCAGCCTTGATAGTGATGACTTGGTTGCAAACCATTGATTAAGCACATAAATATAGCGGCAAAAACCTCAAACCTATGGGAAAGCATTTACGATTTTTATGATATAAGTATGATTTAATTCAAAAAAATAAGACGGAGCTACCCAACTCTCGGAATGGATGTGGCTTTCCAGTCTTGCAACGCATATGGTCTTTACCCCCACGTTGCCTTACTGGTTGGCCCTCATCTAGTCGCTATAGGGAGCCTTATGGTTTCCCATAAGCCTCACATCACAGCGGTCAGACGACCGTCGACCCGCGCAACATGCCAAGGCTTCCCCTGACATGCGAGTTCGATCAACAGACCCACACCTTTTCCGGCTGGGTAGCACACATTATATGCTAAAAATTCTATTTATAGTTTTTGATTAAACAATGCATTTTTTGGGTCAAGATTTTTCGACTCAATTTCATTTAATAGCGTTTGCCAAAGCATCTGTAAGTTCAAGATTTGTTATAACAGGAATCCCGAACTCCACAGCCTTCCTTCTTATTATGTAATCATCATCCAATGCTTTTAGAGAACTTGATCCTTCCAACTTTAGAACATTGATCACCAATTTTATCTTTTGATTTATCAAATAATCGAGGATATTAGGCTGTTTTCCCTCACTTACTTTGTGCAAGACTTCACATTTTATATCGTTTTTAATCAACGCTTCTGCTGTGTGCTCTGTAGCATATATTTGAAATTCTTTCTCCAAAAATTTCTTCGCTATAGAAATTATGCTTTCTTTATAACCACCAACTGTAATGAGGATTGAATCTCCCTTCTTAGGTACGCTTAGACCTCCAGCCACAAGAGCCTTTAGAAAAGCATCCTCAAAACTCTCCCCAAAGCAAGCCACCTCTCCCGTAGAAACCATCTCAACTCCAGTTATAGGGTCTGCGCCTTCTAATCTCATAAAAGAGAATTGAGGGACTTTTACACTGGATTTATCTGCTGAAGCCTCGCCGTCTTTGATCTTTCTTCTCAGTATAGCATTTGCAGCAACGTCCATCAGATTTATGCCAGTAGTCTTTGAAACGAAGGGCATGCTTCTCGATGCTCTCAAGTTACATTCTATAACATAAACTTCCTCGTCTTTTACTATGTACTGAATGTTAAAAGGTCCTTTAATATCCAATCTTCTAGCTATTCTTCTTGTGTAATCTCTTATTCTATCTTTAACATCGTTTGGAATATTGATGGATGGTATGCACATTGTGGCATCTCCTGAGTGAATACCCGCATTCTCTACATGCTCTATTATTGCACCTATGAAGACATTTTCTCCATCGCAAACTCCATCAACCTCAACCTCTTTGGCATAGGTGATGAATTTTGAGATAACCACAGGATACTCTTTTGATACTTTAGTTGCTCTGCTTAGGTAATCTTCTAATTGTTTTTCATCGAAAGCCACGTTCATCGCAGAACCTGAAAGAACGTAAGATGGTCTTACCAATACAGGGTAATTTATCTTATCTGCAAATTCCTTTGCCTTTTCAATCGTTTCTAACTTGCTCCATTCAGGTTGCTTTATCCCTAATTCATCAAGTATTGTGCTGAACTTTGATCTGTCTTCAGCCCTATCTATGTCTTCAGCAGCGGTTCCCAATATCTTTACACCATTGTTAACTAGCTTCATAGCCAAATTGTTAGGTATCTGCCCACCTACACTTACAACTATTCCTTCAGGTTTCTCTTTTTCAACTATATCTAAAACTCTTTCCAAAGTTAATTCTTCAAAGTATAGCTTATCCAAAACATCATAATCAGTTGAGACAGTTTCTGGATTATAATTTATCATTATGACCTCTTCTATGCTCTTTTCCTTTAAAGCCCAAGCCATGTTCACACAACACCAATCAAACTCGACGCTTGAACCTATCCTATAACAACCAGAGCCAAGGACAACAACTTTGCTTCTTCTTAAGATTTCTATATCATCTATGTAACCGTTGTAGGTGAGATAAAGGTAGTTGGTGGTAGCGGGCCATTCTGCTGCAAGAGTGTCTATCTGCTTTATCACTGGCAATATGCCTAAAGATTTTCTTGTCTTCCTGATTTCTGCTTCACTTTTTCCAACTATGCTACCAATCTTTCCATCTGAAAAACCAAGTTGCTTAGCTCTCTTTATATTCTCAGGGTTTAAATTCTTCTTCAGTAATTCTTGGAAGTCTACTATGCCTTTGATTTTGTTTAAGAACCATGGATCTATGCCAGTCAATTCAGAGATTCTTTTTACATCTATGCCAGATTGTAGTGCCTTAACAATGTAAAATATTCTTTTATCTGTAGGATTCTCTAATTTATGCTCTATCATCTCTATAGCAAAGATATCTTCTCCGCCAACTTCTAAATCATCAACGTCTGTCAATTCTTTATCTATATCGAGCATCCTTACTGCTTTCTGTAAAGCCTCCTCAAAGGTTCTACCGATAGCCATAACTTCTCCTACAGATTTCATCTGAGTTCCTATTCTTCTACTAACATGTTTGAACTTCTGAAAATCCCATCTAGGAATCTTAACTACAACGTAATCTAATGCAGGCTCAAAGCAAGCAGTAGTTACCCCTGTAACTTTGTTCATCAATTCAGGTAAGGTGTAACCAATGGCAAGCTTTGCAGCTATATACGCTATAGGATAACCAGTAGCTTTTGATGCAAGGGCAGAGCTTCTCGATAATCGAGAATTCACTTCTATTACCCTAAATTGTTCGGAGTTAGGGTCTATAGCGAATTGTATGTTACATTCTCCTATTATTCCTAAAGATCTTATGACTTTAAAACTAGCCATTCTTAAAATATGATATTCTCTATTAGTCAAAGTCTGGGAAGGTGCAATGACAATACTGTCTCCAGTATGGATTCCCATAGGATCAAAGTTTTCCATATTACAGACTATTATGCAATTATCCTCACAATCTCTCATCACTTCATATTCCACTTCTTTCCACTTCCCGAGGTATTCTTCGATTAGGACTTGTTTGATTCTACTGTGAACCAAGCCTCTTGCTACTATCTCTGCCAATTCTTCTCTATTATGCGCTACCCCAGACCCTTGCCCACCTAATGTGTAAGCAACTCTTATCATTACTGGATAGCCTATCTCATCAGCAACTTGTATTGCTTCATCGATGGAATTTGCTTTTTTGCTTCTTGGAATTGGTATACCATTTTCTATCATAGTCTCTCTGAAGAAATTTCTGTCATCGGCGATCTTTATCGCTTCTATACCAGTTCCTAAAACCTTTACATTGTATTTCTCTAAAATTCCATTTTCTGCCAATTCTACGCCACAATTTAATGCGGTCTGGCCCCCAAACCCTAAAAGTATTCCATCTGGTCTTTCTTTTTCTATGATTTTTTCAACAAATTCTGGGTTTATTGGAAGAAAATAAACCATATCGACAAACTTCTTGTCTGTTTGGATTGTTGCTATGTTGGGATTGACAAGTATTACCTTTATTTCCTCTTCCTTCAAAGCTTTTATAGCCTGTGCACCTGAGTAGTCAAACTCTCCAGCCTCTCCTATCTTTATTGCTCCACTCCCTAAGATCAAGACCTTTTTTATCCACTCAAACTTTGGCAAACTTCATTACCTCTTTGATGAGATAATCGAATAGAAATCCGGTCTCATAAGGTCCAGGAGAGGCTTCTGGATGAAATTGAGTCCCGAACACAGGCTTCTTTCTATGCTTTATGCCTTCTACAGTCTTATCGTTCACGTTCTTGAACCATATATCGAATCCAGTATCTTTTAAACTTTCGGTATCTATTGCGTATCCATGGTTTTGACTTGTTATGTAACATTTCCTAGTGAACAAGTCTATACAAGGATGGTTCTGACCTCTGTGCCCGAACTTCAGTTTGTAGGTATCTGCACCTGCTGTAAGGGCAAGAATTTGATTACCAAGACAAATTCCCATTATAGGCAAATCTGTCTCTAAAATTTCTTTAACAGTTCTAATAATCTTCTCACATTTTTTAGGATCTCCTGGACCATTAGAGATAACTACCCCAGATGGGCTTAATCTAAGAATCTTTTCAGTAGGGTAATCATAAGGCACTCTTACAACATTCATATTTCTCTGCAGCAAATTTCTTATTATGCCAAATTTTGTGCCACAATCTATCAAGACAACCTTTGGCGATTTTTCAGAATTGTACTCAATAGGCTTATCTATAGTCACATCTTTTACCAAATCTCTCTTATTAGGATCTTCAACATCTTCTAATTTTGCTATGATCTCTTCAATATCTATCTCTTTTGCAACCTTCAGAATCCCTAGCATGGTACCCTTAACTCTTATCTTCTGAGTGAGTTCTCTTGTATCTATGCCTTCTATGCCAGGAATCTTTTGCTCATACAACCATTCGTTTAATGTCTTTTTGTAAGACCAATGACTAGGGTTTTGGGTGAGCGAGTATATCACATAGCCTCTGACTTGAATTCTATTGGATTCAAAGTGCAAAGGAATCCCAAATTCATCAGTAATTGAATAGGGCGGTACACCGTAATTCCCAATCAAAGGATAAGTCTGAATTAATATCTGGCCAGAGTAAGATGGATCCGTCAACGATTCAGTGTAACCGGTCATGCCTGTGTTAAAAACAACTTCTCCCGAAACTTCAAAAGGATAACCAAAGCCATTGCCTTCTAATATTGTACCATCTTCTAGGGCTAAAATGGCTTTAACCAAAGTCCACACCTGCTTTGAAGTTTGTGTAACTAAAACTAAAGTTGGCTGAACCTGAAAGAGACAATCCCTCATAGAAGAGAAAGGGCTCACCATCCTTCGCAGGCACGATCTTGACGCTCGCTCCGTATTCACACAATCTTCGCGACTACACCTTCTAAAAACCAGAAATATCCACTAATAAAGTTTTTTATCGCTCTAGCTTTCCAATTTTCACGAAATTCCGCTCACTTAATCGGATTTTATCAAAATATCATTCTCCTGAACCTTGACTTCATAAGTCGGCTCATGCCTTAAGGCAGGAGGTCTTATCACTTTTCCGGTTTTTACGTCAAAGACAGAGAAGTGGCAAGGACAGGTAACCTTCTCCTCTTCGAGAGTACCTTTAGACAAAAGGCATCCTTGATGGGTGCAACGATTACCTATAGCATAGAATCTTCCACCCAAATTTGCTATCATGATATCTTTTTTATCGATCTTAACTCCAATCATCCTTCCTTCAGATACATCTTTAACTGATGCAACCCTAATAAATTCGGTCAAAACTCGTTCTAGCGTGAACTTACGATTTTATTATAAAAATTTTTCTATTTTAAGGTGAATCTGGGTTTAGATTTAAATTTAAGTTCCACTTTATTGAGGTTATGAAAGTAGAAGACTTAAGGTGCTTTATTCCAGTAGGAGGGCGGGCATTAAGGTTAAGGCCCCTAACTCACGACGTATCGAAGCCTTGCATCCGATTCTTGAATAGGCCCCTGATCGAGTTTGCTATGATTGCATTGGCTGAGCAAGGTGTAAGAAACTTCATTTTTGGGGAATGTGGATACACCAACTACACAAACCTCTTCGACCAATATGGTGAAGGAGTAAGTTTTTCTTCAAAGTATAAGATTGAACCTAGGGTGCATATCAAGCATCAGCCTAATCTAGATGACCTAGGGAGTGCTGATTCTTATAGGCTGAACGTGGAGTATTATGATGTAAATGAGCCAGTCCTTGTTGTGCAGGGAGACAACATCTTTAGAATCGATCTTCATGACCTTGTAAGAAAGCATGAAGAGAAGGGTGCTATGATGACTATAGCCCTCTTTAAAGTAGAGAATGTGAAGAATTACGGCGTAGCAGAGTTAGGACCAGATATGAGGATTAAAAGGTTTGTTGAAAAGCCTCCACCAGAAAAGGCTCCGAGCAACTACATCAACGCTGGTATATACCTTCTCTCACCGGAAATTAGAAAAGAAGTTGAAGGTGAGGAGATGACGAAAATAAAGGAGGGGAGGGGGAGGCTAGACTTCGGCTATGACTTTATTCCCTACCTAGTGGACAAAGGTATACCAGTCCATGGTTACGAGTTGAAGGTATGGTACGATTTAGGCACTCCAGAAAGCTATCTGAAGGCTATGAAAGACATTCTTTATGGCTCTTTAGGCATAAGGGTTACAGAGGAGAAGCTCTTCCCAAACAAGAATATCTGGGTTCAAGGATATAGTAAAGAATCTATGAGGAGAAGAGAGGATATTTTGAGAAAGTGTAGAGAGAATAAGTTATCCATAGATGGAGCAGCCTTGATCGGAAGACATACAAGGATAGGAGATTATACAAGAATCAAAGACTCTAACATCGACAACTTTTGCATAATAGGTGAAAAAGTGAACATAGAGGGTTCAGCTATCATGGATGTAGCGAGGATCGGGGACTGTGCCCAAATATCGAACAGTATTATAGGTAGAATGGTTGTAGTAGAATCAAATTGCCAAAACCCTACATATATTGAATCCACATCCGTCATAGGAAATGCTGTACATATTAAAGAAGGCTGCAGGCTTTTAAGGACTAGAGTAGACCCTGGTCTAACGATTCCGCCACAAATGAGATATATTGACAAGTTCCTTCAAAGCTATGAAGACATCGTGCAGTTAGCAGAGCCAACAAGTTAAGGTGGACAATAACTCATGGAAAGTGCGGGGTGCGGGATTTGAACCCGCGTTGCCAGCTTGGGAGGCTGACGTCCTAGACCAGGCTAGACCAACCCCGCCTTAGCTATAGCTAAATAGAAGGGGCTTTTATTCTTAATCTTGGTATATTGGAAGTGCTTATTAGATTTACACTAATATTTTCTACCAATTAGACTAGTCATTTGGGCGAAACGCTAGGTTCTTTTCGAATAACGATCGAAATTCTTGTAGATATAGAGTTTGGTTGTTGAAGCAAAGCGAACAAATGCTCTTTTTGTGAATCTTAAATAGATGTTTCTCATTCTAATATCTATGCCTATAGCGTTCGTGTTGATGGGCGTAAAGTCGGGCTCTGATAGGGCTATCATGGAGAAGTTAAAAGACATAGAGGTTGAAGAAGCCTACGAAATTTATGGTGTCTATGACATCATAGCTAAGATCAGGGCTGAGAGCGTAGAGGGGCTGAAGGAGATAGTCATGAAGATCAGAAAGATAAAAGATGTAAGAACCACCCTCACTCTGGTAGTCATAGAATAGAGGATGAATCATGTTCTTTTAAAATTTCATGAGAGAGCTTAAAATATTCCTTCCCTTAATTGTTCGTAAAAGAATATTACTAATAAAATGGTAAAAGCTCAGCGATTACGCTATGAACCTCTTAACGATCTTGATATTTTTAAAGCCTCATCCCGCACAAAATTGCAATCATTAAGGATGAAGCCGTAATGTCAGCGGTTGTCCCTGGGTTGAATTTGTTCTTCGGATCTCTTAACTTCTTGTCGAATCGATTTAACGCTCTCTTTCCTTTATTAGAAATCAATCCTCCTAATTTTAATATCTTCTCAGCTTGTCCAGAGATTCTTTTAGCTTCTATCGATCCTATCTTCACTGCTTCTCTTATATCTTGTGTATGTTTTAGCCCAGCTTTTCTTGCTATAAGTGTATCAGGATGTTTTGCCAATATCGTTAAAAAAGTGTGTACAGTTGCTATATTAATGTCTCTCGTCTTCTCATAAATATCTAAAAGGGTTTTATAACCTAGATTAAAAGAAATTTTCATGCCTGTAGTCAGCTCTTTAGCTACATTGTCCCATTCAGACGAAATCTTCATCAATTCATTTAAGCTGAGTTTTTGCTCTATTATCTTGCTCTTTACATCAAGATTCATAAGGTCTGGTGCAGCTTTTGCTTCTAATCGACCTAGGGCTGAAGCACTAGATTCAAGAATGGCATCGCAAACATCTATGGCATCTTGATGGGTAGTTGCCTTCATAACCTTGGATAAGGTTGAACGTAATCCATCAGGCTCTATCTTACCAAATTTTGCGAACATAAATCCTGCCGATGCTGCCAAAGGAATGAAGAGCAAGATTATGCCTAAGTGAGTATTTCCTCCTTTATGCCATAGCTTCACTTCATGAATGGCTTCTTTGATATACTTGCCAACTCTTATCTCGTTGAGCTTAATTCGATTAAGACCCGCGCTAATCCCTTTTAGTGCAACCTCTCTTATATGAGGCCCAATGGCTATAGAGCCGGCTAGATAATGCTCGAATCTTGTATCTATGAAGTCTGCATTTCTATGGACGTTGCCAGGCTTTGGTGTGCCGCTTACCTCTAGAGATGATGCAAGCTGAGCTGCCATCATTATATCGTTAGCTATGCTCATAAAATCTTTTCTCATGCTATTCATTAAAAGAATCTCCGAAGATATATTTAATACCTATTTTTGACAAGATTATTCAACTCATTTGAGCAACTTATTCTTTAAATATTTGTATTGATATTACTGATGCGCCATGATGATGCAAAAAAGAATTAAAAAGATGTTGACCATTTCTTTGATCCTTTCGATGATCCTTCCTACAATATTAGTAAGTTATGCGAGTGCACAAGCAGAAGCACCAAAATA
>JACGUK010000043.1 GCA_024256265.1 archaeon | reverse complement strand
CAACCTTTCTTTAAGGCAAGATTCAAGCAGATATTCCTGAGGCGAGGGACGTTTCCTGGCTCCCGTCGATGTTCAATCTCCAAATACTTCTGTCCTTTATCCTTCAACCACTTACTAACTAGATCTGAAGAACTGTCAATAGACATATTATCTATGAGGATCAAGCAAATCCTTCGCTTTGGATAATCCAAAGTATCTATTGCCCCTAATACCTTGCTCAGGACCCCTCTACTCGCATGGTACAGCATTGCTATTGCTATCAAAGGTTCTTCTTTGATACTCATTTACCCGAATTTTGAATATTGCCTAAATTTATTCTTTAATAGACTAAAAAGGTTTAAGAGCTTTTGGACCTCGCACCCAAAATAGAACTAAAAGAAGGCTTGTTAAATGAGTCTCCGAGAATAGCTACCTGTTTAGTTAAACATTTTTGTTGAACAATCATTTATTAGCATTGGTATGATCGATAACTAGCGTAGATGGTTGTAATTGAGGGTTCTTGTGACCGGTGGGGCAGGATTTATTGGTTCTCATGTAGTGGATCAATTGAAGACCGAGGGATACAATGTTGCTGCTTTAGACGACCTCTCAGCAGGTAGGAGGGACAATCTTCCATCTGACATGCAATTAAAAGTAAAGTCTGTAACTGACATTGTTAAAGAAGATGTAGAAGGATTTGACTTTATTATTCATTGTGCTGCCCAAGTCTCCACATTTTGGTCTGTTGATTACCCTGAAGAGGACTTCAAGAGGAATGCTCTTTCCACCTTTCACCTCTTTGAAACCTGTAGAAGATATAATGACGACGCCCTAATAATCTTCACGAGTAGCAGAAGTGTCCATGGAGATATACCTGAGCCGAGCCTTGCAGATGAATCTTTTCCTTTTAAACCCAGCACATTCTACAACGTTCACAAGATCTATGGCGAACTACTCTGTGAAATTTACTCACATTTGTACGGCATGAGGTTCATCATATTAAGGCCAAGTAACGTATATGGTCCAAGACAGCCTTACTGGATGGAAGGCTGGTATAATTTCATTAGCTTCTGGATTAAGCTAGCATTGGAAAACGAGCCTATACCTATCTACGGTAGCGGAGAACAAATAAGAGATTATACATATGTAGATGATACTGCAAGAGCCTACTCTCTTGCCTTAGAGAGTTCAAGGGCTATAGGCGAAGTCTTCCTTTTGCCTACAGGTAGAGGTGTAACCTTGAATGAACTTGCAAACATTATCATTAGGTTAGCCAACAGTAAGTCACAGAAGAAGTACCTTCCACCACGTAAAGGAGATATTATGCGTTTTGTTGGTAGCTACAAGAAAGCTAAAGAGATTCTTGGCTGGGAGCCTCAAATCTCCTTGGAAGAAGGATTGAAGAAGGAGGTAGAGTGGGTGAGGCAAGAGCTAGTTCATAAGGGTGGGGAGTTTTGGCAATAGATATGAATATAATCCTAAGTGTTCCCTAATCTTTACGGGAGTCTTGATTTTATGAAGACAGTCATACCTACTGCTGGCTTAGGAACAAGACTCTTGCCTGCTACAAAAGAGCAACCTAAGGAGATGTTGCCAGTTTTTGCTAACGACGGTGATGGATGCTTATGCTTGAAGCCACTCGTTCAGCTTGTCTTCGAACAGCTCTTCGATTCAGGTTATAGAGAGTTTTGCTTCGTAGTGGGTAGGAACAAGAGGGCCGTAGAGGACTACTTCACACCCGATCATAGATACGTTGAACAACTGAACAATAAGGGTAAGAATAGACAAGCATTACTTCTTGAAAGCTTCTATAGAAAGGTTGAGTCCTCGACAATAGTGTGGATCAACCAGCCTGAGCCCATGGGCTTTGGACATGCTGTCCTTTTGACCAAACCATTCATTGGAGCCTATTCTATTCTTGTTCATGCCGGTGACACACACATTATATCCAGAAGAAATGATCACTTGAAGAGAATGATCGAGGAGCATAATAGGGCTAGGGCGGATGCTACAATCGTGCTTCAAGAAGTACGTGACGCAAGGCAATATGGAGTTGCTGAGGTAATGGAAGAAAAAAATGGAGAGCTTATAGTTAAAGGAGTAGAGGAGAAGCCTGAGAGACCTAAGACGAACTTAGCGATAATGCCCATCTACATATTCGAGCCAATAATTTTCAGGTCACTAGAAGCCATTCAACCTGGCAAAGGGGGAGAGATTCAGCTTACCGATGGTATCCAGAAACTGATAGAATGGGGCTTAAAGGTCAATGCGATTAAGCTCAAGGAGGATGAAATCAGACTAGATATAGGCACCGCTGAAACATATTGGGAAGCGTTAAGCCTTTCCTACAATTACTGTAAGAAGTGATTGCGTGTTAAAGAAAGTTATATCCAAGACTGATGAATAACTCAAAGGTAGAATCTAGCAATGAAGAAAGTCAAATCCATCTCGATATTTGGATTAGGATATGTAGGCCTTTCCACCGCTGTTTGCTTTGCCAGTAAAGGTTTCAAAGTGCTCGGTGTGGATATAGATAGAAGAAAGATTGATGCGTTAAGAAAAGGCGAAACTTATGTCTATGAGCCTAGGTTAAAGAATTTGCTCCTAAAAGCCGTAAAGAATGGATGCTTCCATCCTGTGCACGACCCCAAGCATGCAGTAACCGAATCGGAGGCTACGTTCATCACCGTAGGCACACCCAGCAAAGAGGATGGCAATGCTGACTTGCGGCACGTCGAAGAATCATCAAGAATGATAGGTAGCTCATTAAAGGATAAGGAAAGTTACTATCTCGTGGTAGTGAAGAGCACAGTCCCCCCTGGCACAACTAATCAACTCGTAAAGCCTACTATAGAGATGGCTTCTGGTAAGCAATGCGGTTCAGAATGGGGACTATGCATGAACCCAGAGTTTCTCCGAGAAGGTTCAGCCATAAAAGATACTCTAAAGCCAGATCGAATCATAATAGGAGAATATGATAAGATTTCAGGAGATATGCTGGAGAAATTATATGAGGAGTTTTATGAGTATAAGATGTCTCCTCTTATCAGGACAAACCTAGCAAATGCTGAGCTAATTAAGTATACAAACAACGCATTTTTAGCTACAAAGGTGAGCTTTATTAACAGTATAGCAAACCTTTGCCAAAAGATCCCTGATGCTGATGTAAAAGTTGTGGCAGAGAGTATTGGCCTAGACAGAAGGATTGGTCGTTTGTTTTTGAACGCTGGGCTGGGATGGGGTGGTTCTTGCTTCTTAAAGGATTTAAGGGCATTGACGGCTTATGCTAAAGGTCTCGATGCTGAGCTACCAATCGTAGAGGCTAGCATGAAGGTGAACGAAGATCAGCCCTTAATTGCGATAAGTCTAGCACATAATTTGGTAGGTAAGTTGAAGAGGAAAAGAGTATCGGTCCTAGGCTTGTCCTTTAAGCCCAATACGGATGATATGAGGGAAGCTGTATCGGTCAAAGTGATTAACGCTTTACTAAAGGAGGGAGCCTATGTAGTAGTTCATGATCCTAGAGCCTTAGACAATGCGAAGAAAATCTTTGGAGATAAGGTCCTTTATGAAGAACAAGCAAAAGATTGCTTAATGGATTCAGAATGCTGCATCATCGTCACAGAGTGGGACGAATACAAAGCATTGAAACCTAATGATTTTCAGAGATACATGAAGAATCCAGTAGTTGTTGACGGAAGGAGAATTTATGATCCAAAAGAATTTGAACTGATCAAATACACTGCTGTTGGCCTTGGATCATTAGCATGAGATTTGAAGTGAAATGTAACTTCATATAACTTTCTCATTCTTTAGGCTTAAATTTTTAAACTAAAAATAAATAAGCATTATATATGGATTTAGAAGTCGGCTCAGGTCCAAATCCAATTCGCACAGACAGCGAAATAGTCTGTGTTGATTTATACCATGATTATACGCCCCAAGCGGAAGAGCAAGATCGATATTATAAAGTGAAGTTGACAGAGAACTTCGTCCGAGCCGATGGTTGCTTTCTGCCATTTAAATCAAATTGTTTTAGATTAGTTTATTCCGCTCATACTATTGAACATTCTGATAACCCAACCCTCTTCCTAAGAGAGTTAGTTAGAGTTGCAAAAGAGAAAGTAATCGTAAAATGCCCACACAGGAAAGGCCATCAGGCAAAAATGCCATTCCATAAATGGTATTTGGACGAAAATTGGTTCAAGGCTCAATATCCATCTGCAAAAATCATAATATCCCAAAGTGAGAAGACCTTTTCGATAACTAGGAGAGTGTTAGTCGCATTATTCAGGAGAAATGTCGATCCATTGTATCTTTTCTTAACGAAAATTTCCAAAAGGTTGGCTGACGAAGTTTCTTCATTAGACCCTAAGCGCCCAGTAGAACTCACAGTAATTATCCATAAACACCTTTAGCGTTCTTTTTATTTAGAGGTGTTTTGAAAAGGCAGAAGTTAACTTTGATATTACCCATAATTCTGCATTATTCACATCTCTTTTACGCGACTACAACATCTTTACTTAAAAGGACTACACAAAGTCACTTCTTTATGAATGTCTCACAACCGATTTTATAACTTTAAGGTGCTCATTTACCATATCTTTTATGTTGAACTCACTTATAATATGTAACCTAGCTTTTGCTCCCATTTCTTTTGCTAACTCTTGATTTTTCAGTAGGAAAGTAACCTTGTTGTAAAGATCTTTGATGTTCCCTCTTTCAACTAAAAAACCTGTCTTTCCATCCTCTATTATCTCTGGGATGCCCCCACTTGCGTATGCTACAACCGGCTTTCCACAAGCCATCGCCTCAATAATAACTCGCCCGAAAGGTTCTGGCCATAGTGATGGCACAACTATGATGGAGGACTTGCAGATCAAATCTCTAATTGCACCTCTATCAAGGTAACCTACGGCATCAACGTATTTGCTTGGGCTCCAAGTTGTGCCAGTAATAATGAACCTAACATCTTGTCTTTTGGTTCGAATCATATCCGCAAGTTTGACGAAATCATAGAAACCTTTCTTAACATCAGAGCCTCCAACCATCAAAACTATCTTCTCATCTGCATTTTTGACTTCATTACAATCAAAGAATTTTGTGTCAACACCGATGTATATCACCTTTATCTTATCCTTAGAGTACCCATACTCGATCAGCTTCCTTTTGACGTAATCAGAATTGACCAAGATGCTACTCGCATACGAATTGATAAGTTTTCTCTTTTTATTTAGAGATGATAGCGTTAGGGATCCAAATAATAAACCCTTTAGAGATAATAATGTTAAGAGTCCTAAAAATAAACCTGATTTTGATGCTAACGGTTTGAACGTTCTACGAACTTTGGATAGATGGCTACCACACCTTAGGCTAGGGCCTTTGCACACCTTATTTGTGTCATCAAAGTACAATGACAACAATGGACAAACGGGCCAGTGAATATGAACTGATAGAATTATTGGGATATCCAGTTCCTTGGCAGCATATATAACAGAAACATCGTAGTCAAACCAGCTGAATATAACGTCTGGTCTATTGTTTTTAAAATAGTCAATGTACGATCTTACAGCATCTGCATTCTTAACTGATTGTTTTAATACATTAAACCTTCTAAACTTTCTTCTAGAATCTCTTTTAAATTTCCTTTTATAATAGTAATAATCAACCGCGATTCCTATTGATCTAAACCTCTCGCCGATATCTTGCGCTGTCACTGGTTCCCCTCCTTTCCACTCAGGGTCAAATATAGCGCCAGTGAAGACAACTTTCATTAAGAATTCACGTTTTTCATTTGTTTGTTGCTGTCACCATCATTATATAACAGAAATATATATCTGATGTATTTGAGGAAGTTAAGCTAAATGGGACACATTGACATTATCGTCTTATCTTTGGAAAATGTTGAATTTACAAAGCAATGTATTAAATCTGTAAAAGATTACACGGCTTTACCTCATCACATCATCGTCGTGGACAATGGTAGTTCCCAAGGGACTATAGAGGAACTAAAGAAGATTGATGGTATAAGGCTGATTCTAAATGGTGTGAATAAAGGTTTTGCTGGAGGAAATAACATAGGGATAAAGGCATGCAATGCCGAATATGTTCTTTTGCTCAATAACGATACAAAAGTTACAAAAGGTTGGCTTGAAGAGATGGCAAAAATGGCAGAATCGAATGATAGAATAGGCATAGTAGGTTGTAAATTGCTTTATCCCGATGATACTATACAGCATGCTGGAGTAGGATTCAAAGGATTATTCCCTTTTCACACAGGGGTTGGATTACCTAAAGGATACTACCATGAACCTAGAGAGTGTAAAGCAATAACATTTGCTTGTGTTTTGATAAAGAGAAAAGTGTTTGATAGCGGTGTTTGGCTTGACGAAGGATACTATCCCGCCCTATTTGAGGATATCGATTTCTGCTTCCAAGCGTTAGAGAAAGGATGGAGGATAATGTACTGCCCTGATGCTATAATTTATCATTATGAAAGCAGGACTTGGAAGAGCATTTTCCAAAAACAGAGATACTCTGAGATATTTAGAAGAAATTCTTTGAGGCTTAAGCAAAAGTGGAAGGATAAAGATCCTATTAGACCCAAAGCAAAAATTCCTAGAATTGCTTATGATGCTCATCTCTTTCTTATCGATAAAATAAACACGCTTCGTTTAATTACATTATCTTTCTTCTTTAGGCTCTACTTTCATTTTAAGCTAAGACCATTAAAAAGAATCTTTGATCATTTACCAATAGTATTCACAGCATCCATAAGAAAAAGATGGAGAGAATGGATAGATAGAAGGAAGTATAAAGATCAATTAAGAAAACTGGGTAAATGATTAGATAATTTTTTTATTGGATGCCAAAAAGTTCGAGCCAAGCCCCAGATGTTCTAAGAATAAGCCTTGATACTTCTATGAAGCCAAGTTTTATCTGTTCTTTGTATGATAAATCTCTATTAAGCTTTAGATGCTTATAGAAGTAGTATAAAGCAAAAGGAAAGATAGCCATAGGGAAGATAATACATAGAGATGCAAACTTTAATCTTAATGGGAATATAGTTATAGGATATCCTTTACGTTTGCAATGAACCCTAGATCTACCATACCTTATATTCATCTTTCTGAACCTATTCGGCGTTTCCAAATGCTTTGAAAAGTTGTTAATATATGCCAACTTATAATTTGATGACAGTAATTTGTAGCTTATAGTCCAATCCTCTAAAGCCAATCTCATATCGTGATCGAATCCTTCCACTTTCTCCAAAGCCTCACGCCTAAACATAGTTACAGCGGTGTGAAGAGATTCTAATTCATATTCTGGGTATGAAGATGCATTCTTATGCAGAGTTATAGCCAGGTTACGCATCATCCATAAGCTCATGATATCCTTGCCATGACAGATAGGCTCAAGCTTTCCTGCCAAAGCACCTAAAGTCTTATCCTTCTCCATGATGTTCATAGCAATTTGAATGAAATCTTCTTTGAGCACAACATCAGAATCAACAAATAAAATATAATCGCTAGAAGTAGCTCTCCAACCTATGTCTCTTGCATAGCCCAAGCCCTTTCCTTCATCATTTAGTATTGAATTGACTTGAAATTCTCTTGCAATCTCTAAGGTATTATCAGTTGAGCCCCCATCGATTATTATAACTTCTTTAGGCTTGAATTTACTTCTAATTATGGCATTTAGGCAAGCATTCAATGTCCTAGCGGAGTTCTTGGTCAAGACTATGACGGATACCGATGGGTATGTTCTCAACTTGAATGACTTTATGTTGTTAATACTTATCTTTTTATTTAAAGTGCTCTACCAGAGACCTTCCTTTTCTCTTTCATCCTTCTCAGTTAATTTCTGGTGCCCAGATGGTTCGAGCAAGAAATAAAAGAAGTGGTTAGGTAATTTAAAAATAAATGAGCCTAGGATAAGGAGACATTTTTTAGATTCATGATAACTATTTTAACTTTAAAGTTATAAAGCAATGAAGGACTGTGAGCCTTGTTGGAATACTCTAGAGTCTTGGTAACTGGTGGAGCAGGCTTCATTGGGAGCCATCTTGTGGATAAGCTTCTTCAAGACGGTTTTGAAGTAATTGTTTTGGATGACCTCTCTTCAGGAAGAATTGGCAACATAAAGCATCACTTAAAGGATAGAAGGTTCAGGATGATTGAAGGCGATATAAGAGAAGAGAAGGCTGTAAAAAGAACAGTAAAAGGGGTAGAAGCGGTTATTCACGAAGCGGCCATTAGTAGCGTAGAAGACTCTATCAAGGATCCAATTAAGATAAACGATATCAACGTGAATGGTACGCTAAATCTATTAAATTTGAGCGTAAAAGAGGGGGTAAAACGTTTTGTGTTCGCTTCATCGGCTTCTGTCTATGGAGATTTGAATCCTCCTCTCAGAGAAGATACTCAACCTAAGCCCATGTCCCCTTATGCAGTTTCAAAGCTTTCTGGCGAGTACTACTGTAAGGTCTTTCATAAGATTTATGGATTAGAAACTATGTGTTTGAGATATTTTAACGTCTATGGTCCGAGGCAGAGAAAGGGACCCTACAGTGGCGTGATCAACAACTTCATCAACAATATAAAGAAGGATAGACCACCCATGATATTTGGCGATGGGTTACAGACAAGGGACTTCATATATGTGAGTGATGTAGTAGAAGCAAGCCTCATAGCCTTAAAGAGCGAAGAAGGTATCGGGGAAGTCTTCAACATAGCAACAGGAGAGCCTATCACTATTAATGAATTGGCTAAAACTCTGATCGAGCTTAAAGGGAAGAGTAGCCTTAAACCTATTCATGCTGAACCGAGAAAGGGAGACATAAAGCACAGTTATGCAGATGTAGATAAAGCAGAGAGAATCCTGAAGTTCAGAGCAAGAGTATCACTTGGGGAAGGGTTGAAGAAGCTACTGTTTTGATTCATCGATGCTTGATTTTTTAGAGTGCCATAGTTTTGGATAAGTCCCAGCCTTCATTATTACACGCTTTGTTGAAAAAGCTATACCTTTGTTGGTTTCTTCTATCTCCTTTGTTGACATCAAAGCTTCTCCTATAGCTACCAGCTCTTTTTTCAA
>JACGUK010000042.1 GCA_024256265.1 archaeon | reverse complement strand
ATTATGGCTGAATCTCCTGTCTTTAGAGATTTGGGCTTCTCTTCCACTACTTGCCCAGACCTTGGATCTATCTTCGATATCAGTTCTGTAATCTGAGCTGCTACCTGAGCAGTATGAGCATGCAAAACAGGAGTGTATCCTGCTGCTATCGCTGTTGGGTGGAATACGACTATTATCTGAGCTATGAACTCCTTAGCTACTGTTGGTGGGTTAGTAGGATGACCAACCATATCTCCTCTTTTAAGGTCCTTTTTGGCAATCCCTCTTAGGTTGAAGCCTATGTTATCGCCAGGTATGGCTTGAGGAATGTTTGTATGATGTGTTTCTATAGACTTGACCTCTGCTGCTATCATAGAAGGTGCTATTACTACCGTATCTCCAGCTTTGACTACGCCTGTCTCTACTCTTCCTACTGGAACTGTGCCTACGCCTGTGATGGAATAGACATCCTGAATAGGTAGGCGAAGAGGTTTATCGATAGGCTTTGAAGGCTCAACTAATTGATCAAGAGCTTCATATACTGTAGGGCCGGTGTACCATGCCATCTTTTCTGATTTTTTGACAAGGTTTTCACCAGTCCAGCCCGAGCCTGGTATAAATTGAATCTTCTTTACATCATAACCTACTGTCTTGAGAAGCTTCTCCGCCCCTGCCTTGACCTCTTCGTACCTATCCTTGCCATAGTTAACAGTAAAGTCATCGAACTTACTCATGAATACTACTACCTGGTTTACTCCTAATGTTCTCAGAAGGAAGGCATGTTCACGGGTCTGCCCTCCAGGGCCTATGCCTACTTCATACTCGCCTTTCTTGGCAGATACCACTAACACTGCAGCGTCGGCTTGACTTGCTCCAGTGATCATATTCTTAACAAAATCCCTATGACCTGGTGCATCTATGAGTGTGAAGAAATACTTGTCTGTTTCAAACTTCTGAAAAGCTAGGTCGATGGTGACTCCTCTCTCACGTTCATCCTTCAATCTATCTAGAACCCAGGCGTACTTGAAGGTATCACCCATACCGGTCTTCTCGGACTCTTTTGCATACTCCTCTATTGTTCGTGCCTCAACTATACCAAGGTCGTAGAGAAAATGACCCATAGCTGTCGATTTCCCATGGTCGACGTGCCCACAAATTACAAGGTTCAAATGTGGCTTTGCTGGCATGCTTACCCACCTTTATGCCTTAATATAAAATCTTTTTGTTATATAAGGGTTAAGGTATTTTGTAATATCCACAATGTTACTTCATTTTATCTAAAAATCTAGAAAAGAGTATTTCGGTCTCATTCTGAAAAAGAAGAGAATTGCTAATACCTCATCTTTCTCTTATGATCGATGAAGGACTTTATGACAACCTCTTTAAGGTTTAGTGGATCATCGATAAAAGCGACAGTAGAATTTCCATTCATCTTCGCCATCTCATCACATATATCCCTTAATCTAGGATTATTGTCTAGCATCATTATGTTCATCCTTATGCCCTCTCTTCCTGTTAAATAAGAAGCTCTCAAAGCGCTTTGCACTGGTGTCTGCCCTAGATAATATGAGACTGTTGGTTCACTATCTGTAATTAGGAAGATGTTTCTGTTGCCATCCTCTTTTGCTAAGATTTCTCTAGTAAAATCCAATACATGCCCGATATCTGTTGAGCCATCGGCTCCTAATTTTATAATTTCACCAGAAGGTATTAGATAGGGTTTATAATCAAAGGCAATAACATGAAGAGCATCTTCGTTGTAATTCATTTCTAACAACTCTTTTAGCCCTAGTGCAGCCATTATAGCGCCTTTGATCTTGCGTCCATACATAGAACCTGACTTATCTATTACAATCGCGTTTGATGATTTTGCCTTATGTAAAGGAATTCTAGCTTTTAGGTCGCTTTCAAGAATTTTCATATTAACTGGGTCTTTTGAGGCTGTCGAGATCAGCGTCTCTTGAATATCCAGATTATCGTAAGAATGCAGGAACTCATCATACTCACGTATTATGTAGGATGGATAGATGCCAATGCCTGCTTCATTCATTTCATGAAGGCCTATGCCACATCTCTCTAGATGGATGAAGGCTTCCTCAAGCACTTTTTGGGCTATTATTTTCTGACTTTCTGGAGTGAATGTATAATAGCGTTCATAAAGATCCTTATGAAGACGCCTCTCCAATATGAGTTTAGGTTCAAGTAGATTTTCCTTTGTAAGCTCTTCTGCCAATATCTCAATGAGCCTTTCTATCAATTGCTTTAAAGGTAGATTTGAGGGTTTTAATTCTCCTCTTCTTATCTTCTCAACTATCTCTTTCCATGCCTCCTCTTTTGCCCTCTTCAGCTTCAAGCACTTCTTATAATATTTTTCTAAGTAATGGCTTGTTAGGCTTATTGCATAATGCTCATTGGACTTTTCTTCGCCTTCTTCTATTTCATCTAAATGATTTTGAATCAAAGTTTCTATGTCTATTTTCTGCTCCTTTTGGGAGGGCAAACTCTCAGGATTGAACAAACCATAAACAAGCTCATCGACGATTTCTTTTCCAAGAATAGAAGTGAGACTTTTATCTTCTCTTCCACATATCTTACATTTTGGCTTCATCTTAGATCACTTATAACATAGCCATGATCTTTTCTTTCTATGTACTTTCTTTCAGGAGTATTCATGCATCTAGCCATGGATTCTAAAATGATCTCAAAAGCAGAGAGATAGAGCTCATCGCTGTATTTTTTGTTTTCCAAGAATCTATCGACGACTGAACTCACTTCCAGATTCATCCTTAGTTTTGAGACTATCTTTTGATTTATTTGCAAGTAGCTTTGCCCGTTTAATGGCTCTCCTATCTTTCTTAATTCTTCATAAAATTCTTCGAATCTATCTTCTGGAATTTTTTGGTATACCTCTCTACAAATATCATTTATAGCCATCTCGACAAGTCTTTTTATTATTTCTTCCTTTGTCTCCCTTATGCCATATGTGAGTTCAATTCTACCCATGAGTGCTAGTTTCATGGTATCATAAGAATCCCCATAATCTGATAGTAAAGGAATCTCTCTTCCATTCCTAATGGCTGCTGATTTTATGTGATCGAAGAGCTTTATGGTGGCTCTACAAGAGGGCTCTGAATCGATTTTACTCGCTATATCTCGCCTCTCCTTATCTCTAGCATATCTAACTATTCTAGCCAATATTCTTAAATGCCAATCAGGAATTTCCGGCTCCAAGCCTTTTACTTTCACCAAATACATGTTTCTTTTTCCTATTTCAATCTCTTCTTCTAAAGTTTCAGGAGGACCTATCTCTATTTCTTCCATTCTATCTAAAAGTGGCTCTTTTATAGGGCTTGTACCTCTATAGTTTGCAGGATTTGTTGCAGCCAATATAACTGCATCAAGCCTAAAGGGGACTATGTCTCCTTCTGTAGTTGTTACTTGCTTCTCCTCGAAAAGCTCATGAAGTAATGTTTGAAGAGACGAGGGTATTGCTCCAAGCTCATCGAAATAACCAACTCCTCTATGAGCTTTAAGAGCCCTTCCAGGGATGAATACTTCTGGATGATCGAGATCGTAGCCTTCTCTGATCTTTTGAATAGAAATGCCACCTATCAATTGCCTTGTAGTAAGCATAGGGTCTCCTGGAATTCTTACCCATATTCTTGGAACCCATGTAACTTCAACTCTATTATGCTCAACGATCTTCTCCTTGCAAGAGAAGCATGAAGGGTGTGTAGGATCATCATAAATCTTACAGCCTTTTATGACCAATATCTTGTCTGGGAGAAGCTTTGCTATGGATTTTGAAAAAGTTGTTTTACCATAGCCCTTCTTTCCTTTAAAGAGTATAGGAGAGCCAGAAAGTAAAGCGTTCTTTATCAATCCTTTTTCTCTCTTCTTACCAATTACATCTGGGAAAGGGTCCTCGCCTTTCTTTTCATTTTCTAATATCTTCTCTCTGATGTAATCCACCGGAGATTTTGAGTGGAAAGATATGTATGGCTCATCCCAAATATCAACTTCAAATTCATCTAAAAAGTAATGAGGAGCATTATTCCTGTTAACCTCTATTTCCTCAAAGAGCAGATCAGTGTGTATCTTTGGCTTTACTCCTATATCCATATTCTAAGCTTACCATGATCATCTTATTTCTAAAATAATAATGTTCTGTTTTTTCCTTTCATTGCTATCTCTAATCCTTAACTTTGATTTGCTACCAAAATTCTACAGTCGTACCAGTCACGAACATCTCGATAAAGATCAAGGCTATTATGATAGCTAGAAGAATTATCGCTCTTGACTCTTTAGCTTTATACAAGACTTTTGGACCTATGTAGATTTGAAACATTACGCTATAAAAGGCAGCGAATAAAGAGATGTAAGGCAAAAAGCCACCAAATATGCAAGGCCCAACTCCATAGCACATGGATTTCCAAGCGTTCAAAAATGAACCCTTTCCTCCTATCAATCTGTAGATCAAATGTAAGAATAATGCCCCAAGAATTAGTATAATGCAGGCTAAGCCAAGAATTAAGAGAGATTCGATCGGATACGCATAGATGCCATATCTTTCGATCAAAACACTCTTTAAAATCCTGTAAGCCATTATCTGAGCTTGATAAGATGAAGAAAAGTCTGTGCTCTCTATGCCATAATAGTTCACTATAGGAGTTGTAATTGAGAGAATCGTTGTAACCTTTAGGAAGAATATGAAGGCAGTGCTTAATCCTTCTCCTCTAACTTCTTCAAAAAATCTGATAGGGTCTATCAATAAATCTCCTAATTTCTTGATGAATTTTGATGAACTTTTTTCATATCTCAATGGGATTCATTACGTCAATTACAACAGAAGTATATAGGCAAATTGATTTAGTTTAGCTTGGATTTTTGCTAAAAAGCTGATTAGAGTGATGAACACCTTATCCAAGAAAAAGGTTTCTAATCTACTGAGAATTATGTTGGGAGTAGCTTTCTACGTGTCAATTTTTGCATTAGACATCCTAAAAGGTTTCAGAAATTCATTGCATTAAGAATTTCTTCTGGTAAGCCAAGGCACTGAATACTTAGGTAGTATTTACTCTTGATTATTTGAGCTTTTATAAGTTCTCTTATTTCTTCCATGGAACGGTAAGTAAAAGGATTCAACTCGCTAAGTCTTTCTTTTGAGATACCCTCGACTTCAATTGGTACAAATACTTTCTCGCCCCATATAGGATGAGGTTCATACTCAACTGCTTCTCTAGCAGCTTGAAGCAAGAACAATTCTGTTTCTTCTATCGTTGGACTTGTACCACCGATAGGCTTGGGAATGCCATTTGATCCTGTTTTAAGTTTTGATCTAGGCATCATATAGCTCTTCCCGCCAAGTTTTTCTTCGACCCACTCGTATTCTGAGCCTATTTTACCAACAGTAGTTAGTAAGTATAAATCGACTGGATTATCTTTCTCTTTTCGCTTTTTCAATATTTCATAAAATCTAACTACATGTGCAGCATTACCAACTCCCATAGTAAAAGGTAAACAGTATCTAGACTCATACAATTCTTTACCAACTACAGCTAAAGATTGAGCAGGATGACCAACTGTTCTACCATCTGCTAATACTTTGGTAGCAAATGCTAAATCTTCTATCTTAACCCAAGCATAATCACAGAAATTTCCTGGGCTTATAAATACTGCCATGTTCAATGGACTACTTGAATCTATTTGACCATCAAAATAACCAGTGTCCTCTAAGTTAAATACACTCCTAGCATTTCGATTTTGTGCCCCTTGATATTGGAAAAGTCTTCCTTCTAAGTTTGGATTTCCATCTGGTCCAAATTCTGTGTTCTCATGTAAGGCTTGAGGAGACATTGCTGCACGCCAAATAGGGAGTTGAATTTCTGTTACATCTTCGGTTTTGGTCCAAGAACCTCTTTCTGAACCATACACTCGATCTTCAAATATTGCCACAATATCATCATTACGAATTACTTGATCTGATAAGTATTCAATTGGATCTATACCAAATTGCTGAATAAATAAATGCTTATTATGCTCACCAAAGATATACATGCCATGTGTTGATTTTCCAGTACCAGTTAATCCCCAAGCACACATTACAATTCTTTTAGACTTTCCATCAACTGTTTTTACAGTAAACTCTTTGAGAGATGCATGTTCACCACATCCACCCTTTTTATAAACGAAATAAATCCAGTGTGATAAAAATCCTTTTTTCACCTCACCTTGATATGAGCTACAAGTTACTATAGTATAATTATGGTAGGGAAAGCGAATTACACGAAGCATTTGATTCGTTCCAGGTACATTTGGATTTCCTAAGTAATGAGGAATATCCATAAGCATTACGTCTGGTTCTTCTGGAGGGGCTGGAAAGTTTATTTGTGACCATCTGTAGGCGATATCCGGGAATTGAGGATCACAATATAACCGAGCATGCATTCTAACAGGAGAATTGGTTGATCCTAAGTAGCAGTCGACTTGAATTAAAGGACCCTGAGCCAAAATGTGTTCGAGTACACGCATCATCAAAAATTTATGCTCAGGTTTTAAATCTTCATTCTGCTCAATTACTACACTTCCAGCTGCGGATCGATGCCAGATATTTGAAGCCCAGCCCCAAGCATTGTTCTTAAATCCTGTACCGTAAAGTTTTGCTCTCTCAAATAAATCTGGTGGATTATTTAAGACTGCTGTGATTCCAGCTTTCTCTTTTATTTCAATAATCTTAAAAAAGAGTTGCTTAAATCCTTCAATTGTGATTTCTTCTTGTTTTATTAACATCCGAAGGGTCTACCTCTACCTTTGTTCTTCACAATCGATACAAAATCATAAAGCCTAAACACAGTTCTTGTGCAAAAACCTTTCGTCATCTTTCCAAATCCTTTAGGCTTGATATGAATTACATTAGGCTGATTGTATAGATCCTCTATTGCGCTCAAGACGCCCTTTTGGCCCATAATACCGTTGCCTAACTATTATGTATATAGTCTTTACTAATCAAACTCTTAAAGTTTAAACTCTGTTGTGCCATCCAGAGATCGTTGAACAATATCCCTCAATAAGATATTAAAAAAACTTATAAATGGGAAGAACAAATTTTTGTTAGTTAGCAGATGGGCCTTCTAAAGCTTCGCTTATCCATAATAGGCACCTTAGCCTTCTTGATAGGTCTCTCTACTCTATTCTTCACTATTATTCTCAGCTTGGTAGGCACATTAAATATCGTCTTACTGGTATCGCTTGTAGTAGCTTTTAACCTCGTACAATGGCTTATTGCTCCTTACATGATCGATGCTATGTATAGAGTCAAAGCAATATCAAGAAATGATAATCCAAAACTTTATGGCATGGTCGAGAAGCTAAGCAAAAGAGCCAATATAAAGATGCCAAAGGTGATGATAGCTAAAATTCCTATTCCAAATGCCTTTGCTTATGGCTCACCTATAGCAGGAAGAAGGGTGGTAGTTACTGAGACGTTGCTAAAGACTCTTGAGGATGAAGAAGTAGAGGCTGTCATAGGGCATGAGTTGGGTCATCTTAAGCATAGGGATGTCCAGATAATGATGTTCGCCTCAGTCCTTCCAGCTATCTTTTACTTTATAGCGTACTCCTTTATGCTCTCCGCTTGGTTCGGTGGAAGAAGGGATAGTGGCTTGGCTATACTGATAGGAATTGCAAGCATGGTCATATACTGGATACTATCCCTTTTCGTATTAGGGTTGAGCAGATTAAGAGAGTATTATGCTGACAGGCATAGCGTTACAATAGTGGATGACGGCTCCCGTAAGCTATCTGAGGCTTTGGCTAAGATAGTTAACTACAGCGCTAATATGAAATATCGCTCACACCAGCAGGCAAGTGCATTTAATAGCTTTCGATCCTTGTTCATAGCCGATCCAGAAAGAGCTGATAGAGATTATCAAGAGATGGCAAGGTTTTCTGGATACTCGACAGATAGACAATTGGTTGAGAAGATAATTTCAAGAAAGATCACTAGAGCAGACAAGATTTTGGAGCTTTTTTCAACTCATCCTAACATAGTTAAGCGCCTCAGAGCTTTGCAAAGATCAAGTTGAAGTCCTTAAAAGGATAAAAGGGACTTTAAGAGAAGTTTTTGTGATGATATCGTCTTCTGACGTTAAAAGGGAAATTTTCAGGCTCTATAACAAAAAGCCAAAAGGATGGCATGTCTTCATCGGGAAGGATCAAAGGGGATACTATGATACCTTGGTTGTACATGGAAAAGATATCTGGTTTATAAAAGAGGAGCAGGTCAAGCCTTATGAATTGATTGGTTTTGGTGTTAAAGAAGGGATAGAAGATAAAGAAGTGCTCAAGGACATAAAACCATACCAATTCGGCTTCAGACCGCTTTCTAAGAAGATCGTAGATGAGGTTATGGAATCTTTCAATGACGATAAAAGTGTAGATAGAGTTATGAGCAAAATTATGAGCGAAAAGCCATTGCCAATTGATAGGATAAAGAGCGAATTCATTGTCCAAGGACCTGTGATCTATCCCGCAAAGCCTATGGAACTCATATCAAATCAAAGTGAGATAGATATGAAGCTTAGGATGGAATTGAATAAGCTCCTATACAAAAAGTATCCTCATTTACTCACCACTTACCTTTAATTTTTGTATTTTCTTAGACATGACCAATGCGTCTTCACCATCTGGGTAATAATTAGGGATCAAACCTATTTCTTCGAATCCAAATTTCCTGTAGAAGCTTATCGCTTCTATATTGTTTATCTTCACTTGAAGCTCCACATGATCAACTCTTTTTGAGAGAAAATCTAGGCTCTCTTTCATCAGCTTGCTACCAATGCCCTTTCTTCTAAACTCAAGAATGACGGCTATGGATATTATGGTGCCTTTACTTCCTCTCACAGATGAAATTACGTACCCTACAATACACCCATTTTCCTCAGCAACATAAAAGCCCTCGGGCTCTTTCATCAAAAAGTAAAGAAAAGTGAAGTAATCGTAGGGATGCTTAAAGCATATCCTCTCAATCTGCAATACCTGATTCAAGTCCTTTTCTTTACATCTTCTCAACATCAAACAAGCATCAATAAAACTATGAAGATTTTATATTAGTTCTTTTTTAATGCCATAAAGTCGATGGCTTTAAAACTGTGCCGAGGTAGCTCAGTCTGGGAGAGCATCCGACTCAATTATGTTACTTGAGGGTGAAGCTGAAGACCGGACTGTCGCAGGTTCAAGTCCTGCCCTCGGCACCAAGTCAACCTTTTCAATAAGGAAGGTTAACTTATCCTCTATTGAGGTTAACCTGCTCTCCACTTCATTTAGATCGACTTTACCCTCTATGACGGCTCTTAAGAACTGGCCTAATGTCTCATGGCCTTTGGTTTGTAGGATTCGGTTTAAGGCTATAAGATCGTTCTCGGTTAACTTTGCTCCTATGGTTGGCATGGTTAAGGATTCTCCCTTAGGTATATATATTCACTCTCCAGGCCAGAAGGCTTTATGGCCTTCTCGTGGTATTCATTCGCAAGTTGATCTAAGAGTTGCTGCTGAAGATCGTTTAAGATGGAATCTATATGATTGAAGGGATTGGCTGTTAGGGATTCTTCTTTATTTTTGAACTTTAAAGCATCTTTAAGATCAGCTTGGCATGCTGGCATGAATCTGAATCGCAACCAACTGAGAATCTCTAAGGCTTTAATGGTTTCGCTCATTTATCTCACCCCCTTTAACTTATTCTCCCAATATTCTACTCTCGCTTTAAGGTCCTCTTTTGTTATATGATGCTCTTGCATATACATTTGGATTTGAGAATCATATGTTGATCTGGCCAGAAACATGGATGCTATAGCTGCCTTCTTGGCGTATTCTTCCTTCTTGGATTCTGGTTTCATTTGAAGTAATAGCTTGGTTACCGTTCTTCTTTCTTGAGTTGCGTTTATTTTGCTCATCTTCTTGCCTCTACAAAAAATAAATTTTGTTTCGCTAGAATTTCACTAGCTCATCAAGAGGCTTAATCTTAAGTTTCCGCTTGTTGATAGGGGAACTGGGCTGCCCAAGTTTGGGTAATCGCCTGCGGAACCCGTTTTGCGTTCGTCAGCCGAACGGTTTATATTTACCGTTGCTTAGAGCGTTTTGCTCTTGGCTCCATTCGTTTACCTACTTTACCTATAAGGTATTTAACGCTTTACTCTTTCTGAACTTTCCACTTGTTTTGTAAATTTTACATTATATACCTAATAGACATTGATAATTGATAGGTCAATAGGTAAAATTGGTAAAAGAGATAAGCGAGGTATTTAAATAAATGTAAATTTTACCTTTTAAGCTTTATATACATCTACCCAATCATTTTAACCGAATTGGGCAAGAAGACCATAGTGAGTAAAGCAGCGACTAAATCTCCATCATTAAGAACAACGATCCCAGAACAGGTTGTAAAAGAGCTTGGCATTACGGCCGGGGATGCTTTGGATTGGACTGTTGAGAAAAGAGATGGTAAGAAGGTAGCTACGATTAGGAAGCTAGAATAAAGAAGGCCTGAAGGCCGATAACATAATAACAGATCTAAAGGAATTTTTTAATGAGCTTGGCGACTTCGATCTGCTTTTGAGGAGAATCTAATTGTGAGAGATAATAAGCGTGTTTAGGGGTGATGGGTTTGTTAACTTGGTTAACAATTTTTGGTTCGTCCCAATTCAACTTATTCTGAATCTCAGAAGGAAGCCTTTCTAATTGTTTTATCTGGGCTATCCTACTTTGATCTACGCCGTATTTTTTTGCTATTTCTTCTTGTGTAATTTTTTGTTCTTTAAGCAAAATGAAAGCCCTCGCCATCTCAATCGGACTATAATTCTTCCTTTGTATATTCTCATCAACCATCCACTCTGTAGGACGTCCATACGAAATTAAGATTCTTCTAATAATCTAAATTCCATTGGTTGTAACATATAGACCTTCCTTTTTGGGTTCCATCTAGCATAAGTTCTAGCATGGAGCTTTAAAATATCATTCATTTGCTTTCTTGTTAGCTTTTTTACTTTCGTCCTAGCTATGTTTCGAATCTCTTTAAATTTCTCTCGAATCATCGGGCTTATAATTGGGTGTGAAGCCCCCCTTAATTGTGAGCCACTAAAATAAAGTATCATGGTCTCTGAATCAATCAATTTATCAGGCTCATACCAGCCCCTTCTTAAAACAATTATGCCTTCTTTTAAAAGATTCTGAAGCTGTGTATAAAAAGTTGAGCGCGAAAGCTTCTTTAACGCCTTTGTAGCTTCGAATAATTTGTTAAAAGTTAAAGGCTGCCTCTCTGAGAGGAGGGCTAATATGATAACTCTTTGTGTTTCCTCCCTCTCTTTTTGCTGCCTTTGGCCTAAACCTCTCAAGGAACCCCCGAATTAAAATTGTTATTCTCTTATATAATTCTTTCTTTTAAGTCTTTAACGATAGAAGTGTCAAAAACAACAACCACAATTGAGATTGATAAAGATTTATGGGCTAAAGTAAGGCAGCTAGCCTATGATAAAAATCAGAAGATTAGTGAGGCTGTAGAGGATCTATTGAAGAAAGCTTTAGAGGAGGCCATCTAAATTGGATATTGCTCAATATGTCAAAATTACCAAAATTGAAAGCGGTACAATAAACATTCCTAAGCCAGAAAAATTCAGTTTTCCATGCCCTACTTGTAAAAATAACATAGATGTTGAGAAGAAATTGAAGATTATCTTAAGGGATGATCTTGAAGCTGTTGAGAACACACTTTCCCATGCCAAAGAGAAGCGGGAATTTTGTGAGGCTGTAAAAGATAAGAGGTTCGACCTCATAACCTACTTCAGACGACTAAGGGAGATAACGGCGAAATATTCGGCGATGGTTCTCATAGCTTATATAAAAGACAACTATGATTTTCTAAATGAACGCTGTAATAAGTGTGGTTTAGGTCTTATTGTTCATTATCAATTCTCATTCACACCGCCCTCGATTCCAAGCCCCACTGTATTAGAATTGACAGCCTTAAAACTAG
>JACGUK010000041.1 GCA_024256265.1 archaeon | reverse complement strand
TTTGCTATGGCTCGAAATGGCGATCTTCCCAGACTTCTTAAGGAGATTCACCCCAAGTACAATGTTCCTCATTACTCTGTTGTAATTTCTGGGCTTCTCATGGCAATCATCTCTGGCTTTTTGAATCTAGGAGCAATGGTGAGCATGAGCAACGTTGCTTCATTGCTTTATTACTCTATTACAAACGTATCAGCTATAAAGTTGAGAAAGGGAGAGAGGCTCTATCCAAAATTCATACCTTATATTGGGCTCGTCTCTTGCTTGATGCTAATAACCTTCCTTTCTATTGGGTCTATTCTAATTACTGCAATTGCAGTATTATCAGGGATAATATTTTACATTATCTGGAGAAAAAAGATATCATAACCTTAGAAATATGACAAAGGCTTAAATTTAATGATTACAAATCTATCAAATACAGTTGAAGAAGACTAAGTTCAAAGAAGACTCGATTAGAAAAAGGGCTGAGCAGATTCTTAATGTAGATGATGTAAGTGAAGTGGAGATAAAGAGGGCTTACCGAAGGCTCACATTGAAATATCATCCTGATAGGAATCCCAAAGATCATGATTCAATGAGGAAGATGCAGTTGATAGCTCAAGCCTATGATCTTCTTCTGAAAGGGATGGTTTATGACGATAATCTAAAGCGTTATGAGCTTCTTGAAGATGATGGATTGGTCAGATCCATCTTACCTAAGGGAATGGAACCTGAGCCTCTTGGCGAATCTTATAATGATTGGCACAGGAAGCAGTTTTATGAAGGCTGGATGTAATGGCAGAACCTAGCTATGATAAAGCGCTTCTTAAGGTCTTTGAGGATCATGCAAAAGAATACGATTCTTGGTACTTTAAGCATCCTGCCATTTATGAATCAGAGATTCGAGTTTTGAAAGGGTTCGATCTGAAAGGTCTTGGCTTGGAAATAGGAATAGGCACAGGGGTATTCGCAAGCAGGATAGACGTTGATTTAGGTATTGACCCCAATCTCGCTATGCTTCGCATCGCTAAAGAGAGAGGAGTAGAGGCAATTCGAGCCCTAGGTGAGTGTCTTCCCTTTGTCAATAAGATCTTTGATTACGTGCTTATGGTTTGCACCCTATGCTTCCTCGATAAGCCCAGTTCAGTCATCAAAGAGTCTCTCAGAGTGCTAAAGAATGATGGGAGCTTGATAGTTTGTATAATTTTAAAGGATTCACCTTGGGGAAGATTATATGAAGAAAAGAAGAAGGCTGGGTATAAATTCTACAGTCATGCAAAGTTCTATACTATTCATGAGTTAAAGAAGCTAATCGCTGAACAGGGCTCATCTATAGTAGAAGTCAAGAGCACTTTGAGCTATAGCCCATCTGAGGAGGAGAGGGCCGAGGAGCCTGTCAAAGGCTATAAAGGTAGTTTCGTATGCCTTAGAGTAAAGAGAAATGATTGAAAGTTGGATTCATTCCTTGATCTCAGTCCTTTTGAACAATATCCATGCTCCAAGCATCAAAGGTACCGTGTATGCCAATACTACTCCTAACGCTCTAAGGGCAATTTGAGCCATAGGTATGATCTGGGACTCTGTACGAAATGTAGGCGGTGTTCCTGTCTGAACACCAACAATATATGTTACATTAACATTGGCATTAGGGTTTATGGCAAATTGGCTTAAGATCGCTCCAAGAGCATCTGTCCCTGTTTGTATGGATATTTTATTATCTACTATCATCCCAGACTGACCTTGGCTTGGTATATAGTCAGCTATCCATGCCTGACCTGCAAAGGCTCCTAAAATTCCTACTGTAATACCCAATCCGATAAGAATGCCAAAGGAGCCTAGGGCTGCAATTATTGAGCTTTTAGATACTGCTCCTAAGAAGAAGACTATCGACAAATATAAAATCGTAGAGAGAAGAATCCCTAAAATGAGAAACGGAGAAAATATCATGTACTCTTGAGGACCGTATATGGCGTAGGATAACCCTAAACCTATTAAGTAAAGGATTATGTATGCAATCGTCAATATTATAAGAGCAGCAACTACCTTAGCAAGAAATATCAGCGATCTAGACACTGGCTTTGAAAATAAGATATGAGCCCTACCATGCTCGAATTCTTCAGGGATCGAATTCATTCCTATAGCTATTGCGAATAAAAATACGAAGAAGCCTGATGGAGAAGACAAAGCTTTGTAAGGATTTTGTTGAATTGCTTGACCAGCTATGGAAGAGAGGATTACTGGAACTACGAATGTAATCATCTGAACTATCACGACTATCAGCAATATTGCTTGAAACTTCCTCTTTCTTAAATTCCAAAGAAGTTCGTATTTTAAAAGAGCCCTGAACTTGCTCAAACTACTTGCTTTTTTCTTTCTCTCCAATCTTAAGACCCACCTTTTACAAGCTCTAAGAAAAGCTCTTCAAGACTTCTCTCCTCTACTCTCATGCCTATGATAAGGCCTCCAGAATCTGATATGGCTCTTGATAAATCAGCTCTAAAGTCACTAGGCTTTGAGCAGAAAATCTCGGCTTTATTGCCAACCCAGTTCACCTTCTCTACAAAGCTAAGGCTTCTTATAGCCTTCATAACATCGGGAGATACCCTCTCTAACTCGACAATGACTTCGTTAGGTTTGGAGAGCTTTTCAAGAAGATTTGGGATGCTACCTTCTATAATCTTCATACCTCTATTAATTACTGTAGCGTGAGAGCAAACCTGCTGAACCTCGTTTAAAAGATGAGAGGAGAGAAATACAGGTCTTCCCTCTGATGCTATCTTCCTAATTATCTCCCTCACTTCCACCATGCCAACGGGATCAAGACCTAGGCTTGGTTCATCCAATATTACCAAATCAGGGTCCCCTATCAAGGCTTGGGCCAAACCTAGCCTTTGCTGCATACCTTTACTATAATGACCGATTCTGTCATTAGCTCTATCGCTCAAACCAACTAGCTCCAGTAGCCTTTTTGCCTCATTGAGCCTATCCATGCTCGATAGACCATAAATCTCTCCATATATCTCCAAAATTTCTCGACCTTTAAGAAATGGTGGTAGCTTGGGAAGCTCTGGCATGTATCCTATCCTTGACCTTACATCAATTTTCCGTCCACCACCATCGAAGCCTAGAACTTGAATGGAGCCTGAGTCAGGCTTTAATAGCCCTAAAATAAGTTTAATAGTAGTAGTCTTGCCTGCTCCATTAGGACCTAAGAAGCCATGAACAGTTCCGACCTCAACCTTAAGATCAAGTCTATCAACTGCTTTAATCCTTCCAAAGGATTTCGACAAGCCTTTAGTCTCGATAGCTATATCCATAGCGATTATCCTTATCAAATTAAGTATTTAAGTCTCATAAAATGTATAATTTAACTGATTTTATTCCACACAGCCTTCGTTTATAGCTGAAGCGAAAGTCGTAGAGCCACCGCCCAGAATGATAGATCAAATTTTTGTGAAGGCATTAATCCACTAATAATACTAATGGTCATACTTTACATTATCTTTGCGCTAAATCTACTTTTTGAAAGTTTACAGTATAGCAGAAGAAATTGCCATATTTTTCGGTCTGATTAAAACCAAGTCTCTCAGCGAGAGAGATGAGATTTCTTCTCATAACGTAATGAGGATCGGGGAGAAACTCTGTGATGGATAATAAACCATCAGGCTTTAATACTCGATGTAACTCCTTGAGGGCTATCTCTTTTTTAGGAATCTCTCCTATGACTGTAAACAAGAAAGCTATGTCGAAGGCTTGTTCCTTAAAGGGCAAGTTTTGAGCGTCTGCCATTACAAGCATGACGTTTTTGACTTTATTCTCCTCAACCTTTTTCATTACCTTTGCTAAAGCCAAATCCTGAATATCTAATGAGTGAACAATTCCTTCCTTTACAATCTCAGATGCCTTAATAGTGTAAAAACCAGTGCCACAACCAACTTCAAGGACATTCTGTCCAGATTTAAGACCTGACCTTCTCAACAATTCTTCTCTGCTTAAGATGTAATCTCTAACTGGAATGTCAAGTATTCTAAGAAGTTGTCTTGGAATTGGGGATGGGTGGATTTTTGCCGATATACGAATAAGATGATAAGGATTAAAAGCAAAATGTCTTGAATGTTCACATCGTATGATAATTAGAATTCGTTACATAAACCCTTCTACTTAAGGAGATGCTTATGAAAGTAAAGATAGAAGATGGGTTTGGTTGCACAGTGCTTACCGTCTGATCAGGGCAAAGTGTTTGAGGCCTTCTATGCTAATGAAAGTTGCCAGTACGCCTCCTGCCACCCAGATTATGTCTTCGAATGTAGGATAGAGTATGTTCAGGGCTTCTCGTGCCATGGGTATATGTAGCAATACAGCGACTAAAAGGCTCTCCCAAATTACAGCGAGTAGAAGCCACTTATGGGGTTTCGCCTTATCTATTGTGAAGAGTAGTGAGCGGCAGTTCAATGCCACAGCCAGCTCGACAAAGATGAACATGAGGAATAGTCTAGTTCTGGCGGCGTCCATTCCATATGACAACCCACTTATAAAAGCGAGTGTGAGAACAGGGGTTTCTACAATTAGTGCCCTTATGAGGAATAACACCACGTCCCGTGTGAAGACAGGCTCGTCCTTAGTCCTAGGAGGTCTTTTCATTAAGTCTGGGTCTGATGGGCTGAAGCCTAAGGCTAGGGCAGGGAGACCATCCGTAGCCAGATTTATGTAAAGAATGTGGACAGGAAGAAGCGGAAGTGCAGCCTCCCCATAGAATCCCATAAAGCGCAAGATAAGCAAGGCCCCTATACTCATCACAGCTATCTCTACGAGGTTAGCTTGAAGAAGATATGCTAAGTACTTCTTTATGTTGTCATATATCCATCGCCCAAGCTCGATGGCCTTGACTATAGTGGCGAAGTTATCATCAGCCAAGACTAAGTCTGAGGCTTCCTTCGTGACATCCGTTCCTGAAATGCCCATCGCAATGCCTATATCTGAGCGCTTCAAGGCCGGAGCATCATTTACACCGTCCCCTGTCATAGCCACTACACGGCCCTTCTTCTTCCATGCCTCGACTATTCTGAGCTTATGGAAGGGTGAAACACGAGCATAAACAGTTACCTTCTCGACATATCTCTCAAATTCCTCGTCGCTTAGTCGCTCTAGCTCTTCACCTGTTAAGACAAGGTCACCTTCTTTGTATATGCCCATCTCTTTGGCTATGGCTACGGCTGTTAGCTTATGGTCCCCCGTAATCATTATGGGGGTCATACCCACCTGCTTAGCCGTCTCAACTGCCTTCACCGCCTCCGTCCTTGGAGGATCGATCATGCCTACTAGCCCAAGGAATGAAAAATCTGTTTCAAGATGCTCACTGTCTGAGAGATCTAGATCTATAGGTAGTACCCTTTCAGCTACCCCTAGGGTCCGTAGGGCATTCTCAGCCATCTCCTCGTTAACCGCTGAAATAAGCTTTCTATCTTCCTCATTCATCTCTCTCATCTGCCCATCTTTGAAGAGATAGCTACAATGCTTCAATACCATTTCGGGGGCGCCCTTCATATAGGCAACATAAGTACCATCTTGGGTAGAGTGGACCGTTGTCATAAGTTTCCGCTCAGAGCTGAAGGGCACCTCCGCCACCCTAGGGTAAAGCTCTCTAACCTCATTTTGCCTCAAGCCCATCTTCTCGGCCAGTACAATCAAGGCACCCTCCGTGGGATCACCCTTTACCGTCCATTTGCTGTTATCCGTCTCAAGCCTTGCATCATTACAAAGTAGGACGGCCTTGGCGAGTCTTGCCAAAACGTTCTTCAAGCCGGGGTCGATGGGTATTTCACCATAAAGTATCTCACCTCTTGGCTCGTAACCAACGCCAGTGACTTCTAATTTTTTCCCATCGACGTAGACCCGCCTTACGGTCATCTCTCCCTTCGTAAGCGTACCCGTTTTGTCTGAGCATATTATCTGTGTGGAGCCCAAGGTCTCAACGACAGGCATCCTTCTGATCAAAGCGTTCCTCTTGGCCATGATGTGCATACTTATTGCCAAGCTTCCAGTTACAATGGCTGGTAGCGCTTCAGGGACAGCGGCGACGGCTAAGGCGATGCCAAACATAAAGACCTCAAGAAAGAAGCCAAGGCTGATGAATCCGAGTATAATATACTCTTCTGCTACTTCTACCACGGCTATTATGGATATCACTACCAGTGCTATTAAGCCGAGCTTTCTGCCTATCTCACTCATTCGCCTCTCAAGTGGCGACCTCTCCGTGGTTACTGCTGTGGCTTCCTTGGCAATCTTGCCGAACTCGGTTTCCATCCCTGATGCAGTCACAACCCCCTTTCCCTTACCATAAGTGATAGTGGTCCCAGAAAACACCATATTGGTCCTATCCACTACAGGAATTTTCTCTGGTAACACGGTCAACGTCTTCATAACAGGAACTGACTCACCCGTCAAGGGAGCCTCATCTACTTGAAGGTTCACTGTTTCAACCAATCTTATGTCGGCCGGCACTTTGTCCCCGTCTTTTAGAACAACTATGTCCCCAGGAACTACCTCTTTTACCAGTATCTCCTTCTCTTTGCCGTCTCGTATGACAGTGCATGTGGGGCTCAGCATCTTCTTCAGCGATTCCAGAGTTCTTTCAGCCCTGTATTCTTGGACGAATCCTAGTATGACGACGAAGAAGACTATGACGGATATGACTATTGCATCAATCACTTCTCCCAAAAACGCTGAAATGGCAGTAGCGACCAATAAGATGCCTAACAGTATGTTTGCGAACTGCTTGAAGAAAATCTTCAAAGGGGAGACCTTCTCCTCCCTCACAAGCTCATTTGGGCCATAGACAGCCAATCTGGACTTAACCTCATCGTCAGATAACCCCCTCTCTCTATCTGTGCGTAGCGTCTGTAGCACATCCGAGACCTCTATTGCGTGCCAATTCTTCTCGGGAATCATTTCTTGAACCTGCTCAAGTCTTGAAATCCTTCAGCACTTTAGCAACTTATATATGTATCATATCTCCATTTGTTGCAGTCCAAAAAATTGTGATGGAAAAATAAAAAAAGGTTAGTCTCCCTGTGGGAGAGTTTCTGTGCTCTTTATTCCCTGTAAAGATGATATCTTCTTTGCTATATCCTTGAGCTTTAAGAAGTCCTCAGCCTCTAGGAAGATCACTATATCAAAACGCCCGAAGACCATGTATGCGTCTGTAACTCCCTTTATCGCCTTTGCCTCTTTTACTATGCTAGGAGAATTTGCGGCTGTAGCCTTTATGAGCATTAAACCATTTATCATAGCATCATGCCTCCAAACCTATAAGGGTCTCAGTAGCGAATACACCATCTATGCCGCCTATTTTTAATGCTAAAGTGCCAAGCTCCTTCAAGTTTGCAACCTCTGCATTTGCAACTACATCCGTTCTTCCTAAGACTGAAAAAGCAAATTTTATGCCCTTCATTTCACTTACTTTCTTTCTTACTTGATCGTACTTAGCTGGTTGTGTCTTGATGAGTAAGCAAGCCTTCATACCTTAGCCATAACTGAAGTCTTTAATATGGATTTTGGAAGTAGAAGTTAAAATTTAAAAAGACAGAACTAAGACTGGGCTTCTCTTTTTATTATCTCTTCTATTTCATGAGGACTCGTTATAACTTTTATTCCTTCCATTTCTTTAAGCTTTCTAAAGTTCATAATATCGACTTCCCTCATGGTCAAATCTATCTTCTCCCCTGTAGGCAAGATCGTTGTTATCTTCCCAGTTTCTGTCTCTTGATCCACTGGGAGTACATATACAGGCACATTACCCTTTTGAGCTTGCGCAACAGCGTTAGTTACCAATGAGTCTGCTATGCCATTGACTATCTTAGCTACAGTATTAGCAGTTGCTGGAGCCACTAAAAGAAATTTGAACTTTCCAATTTGAAGCTGACCTGCTATGAAAGGAAAATTTGCGCTTTCTTCCACCATAATCTTCGGGGAGATTTCCTCTAGCTCATTCCATAGCTTATACCATCTCACAACTATAACGGCTGATTTAGAAAGAAATGCCTGTACTTTTGCGTCTCCTCTCTCAACTACCCTCTTTATAACTTGAATCGTTTCAGGTAAATGATCTCCTGAGCCTGTTATCCCCCAAGCTATCTTTATAGGTAATTTTTGTGAGCTCAAGTGAAGTTAAAGTAATCTCTTGCTAGTATCTTAAAGATTTTGCTAAATCATGTATAGCATCTATTGAATGATCTTGAGGATATGAGAAGACTATATTCTCGATGTCCAAAGATTCTATCTTTAAGAGATGATAACAAGGATCATGGCTTTAAGCTCTATCAACCCTATCGCCTTATATGCTTATATTACTAACGAAGAAGTTTAAAAAACTAAGACGAGACTTCTCTTTTTACTATCTCTTCTATCTCATTAGGTCTGGTTATAATTGTTATTCCTTTCATAGCTTTAAGCTTCCTAAAGTTCATGAGATCAACGTCTCTTATTATCAAATCCTTCTTCTCCCCTGTAGGCAAGATCGTTGTTATCTTTCCAGTTTCTGTCTCTCGATCCGATGGGAGTATGTATACAGGCACATTACCCTTTTGAGCTTGTGCGACAGCGTTGGTTACAAGTGTGTCTGCTATTCCGTTAACTATCTTGGCTACAGTATTACCAGTTGCCGGAGCTATCAGAAGGAATTTGTACTTTCCAAGTTGAAGAGGGCCTGCTATAAAAGGAACATTCGCGCTTTTTTCCACCAGAATCCTAGAGGAGATTTTCTTCAGTTCATACCATAGGTCATACCATAACACAACTATGAGTGCTTCCTTAGACAAGAATGGTTGTACCTTTGCATTTCCCCTCTCAACTATCCTTCTCATAATTTGGATCGTCTCAGGTAGCAGATCTCCTGCGCCTGTTATCCCCCAAGCTATCTTTATTGGTGATTTTTGTGAGCTCAAGCCTACTTCAACTTTAATTATTCCATGAAATCATAAATACATATTGATGTTATCACGGCAGAGAGATGGTTTGAGGAACAGATCATTTATTAAGTTCATCTGATTCGTAACTATGGCATTAAAATAACTTAGTGATTAGATTGAAAAGCTCGAAACTGACTATTTTGGGCATTTCAGGAAGTCCGAGGAAAGCCGCCACCGATTTCGTTGTCAGGAAGGCTTTGGAATATGCTGAAGAAAAATTCCAGGTTAAGACAGATTATTTTCATTTTTATGGAAAGAAGATAAACTTCTGTCTTCATTGCGATTACTGTATTAGAAAGAAGATGGGCTGCATACAGAAAGATGACATGACCGAAGCCTATGTCAAGCTTGAAGAGGCAGATGCTATGCTTTTCGGAACGCCAGTATACAACGGTACGCTTAGTGGACAGCTCAAG
>JACGUK010000040.1 GCA_024256265.1 archaeon | reverse complement strand
CTAATTTTTATAGGCTAAGCGTCCTTGTGCTCCATTAGATTCGTTTTAATAATTTGTTTAAGGCCTCACGCCCGAAGAGTTCCAGGTAGATTGCGAGAAAGCCAAGTAATTTCTCATTGAAGTAAACTTGAGATTCCTTAAGTTTACTTGATAGCTTCTCTAGAGCGAGTTTCCCTTTTGGTGTGAGCTCGTAGTATACTCTCCCTGAAGGTTCATCCTTTATAGAGCTTATCAAACCTCCGCTCTCCATACGGCGCAAGAATGGATAAACAGTTCCATAGCTCACTTTGATGTGGCCCTTTGTCATTTTTTCAAAACGATTAGCGAGTTCGTATCCGTATACCGGGCCGTCTTTCATCAGCCAAAGGAATATGAGTTGGTACGCCTTTTCGGCGAAGCCTTTCAGCACAATGATCTCCCTTGAGAACTATATCGGCTCGATATATTTATATACTTTGATATATCGTACCGATAGTATCGAACCGATATAGAAAGGGATAGAGTGACGACTAACAATATTAAAGAAAGTAACCTGAACCGACGACCAGCTTCAATTGAAATCCGTGGTCTAACCAAGAAATATGGTAACTTAACCGCTATTGATCATATAGGCTTTAACGTTTACGAAGGGGAGCTGTTCGGCTTTCTTGGGCCAAACGGTGCAGGAAAGACTACCACAATAAACATCTTGACCACATTGCTGAAGCCGACATCTGGCAGCGCCAAAGTGGGAGGCTTTGACGTTGTGACCGAAGCCGAGAAAGTTCGTGGCGTCATAGGCTTGGTACCTCAAGAAATCACGGTTGATGATGACTTGACCGGCAAGGAAAACTTGGTGCTACAGGCTGCACTCTACCACATTCCCACCTTAGAAGCTAGAAATAGAATTGAAGAAGTATTGGAGCTCGTAGGCCTACGCGATGCGGCTGGGCGAAAGGTTGAGACCTATTCAGGCGGTATGAAGAAGAGGCTGGAGATTGCAGGCGGTCTTATTCATCAGCCTCGAATACTTTTCTTAGATGAGCCGACGCTAGGCCTTGACGTTCAAACAAGGGCGGCTATCTGGGATTACATCAGGATGCTTAGGAAGGGGTACAACATGACTATTTTCCTCACGACCCACTACATGGAGGAGGCAGACTCTTTATGTGATCGTGTAGCCATTATTGACCATGGTCAGGTAAAGGTCATAGATACGCCTTCATACCTTAAAGACAGTCTGGGCGGAGACATCGTTGAAATCATCATACAGCAGCCACCGCCAAAAATCATCAGCCAGCTCCAATCTGTGCCATTGGTCAAAAAGGTTCGTGGGGGAAGCGACTCTTTCAAGCTCACGGTGGAGCATGGTGAGGAAGCTCTGCCCAGAATTCTCGAGCATGTAATGAGTTGGGGACTAAGGGTGACAAGGGTGGTGCTACAAAGGCCATCGCTGGATCAGGTCTATCTAGAATATACTGGCAGCTCTCTACGTGAGGAGCACGAAAGATGGGAGGACACGTTTAGGCAGAGGATGACGCTGAGGAGGATGAGGACATGAGCAGGGTGAGTAGGGTAGCCAGCGAGATAACGGCGCTTAGCAAGCGGGAGCTGAGGAAGTGGTACCGCTCGCCTTTCCTAGTGTTTATGATGATAATTCAACCAGTCATGTGGATGGGTCTATTTGGTCAAGCTTTCAACCTCACAGGATTCGTGAGAATACCTGATGACATAGTTAGCCAACTGCCTCCAAACATCGCCTCACAGCTATCCAATATCTTCAACAGAATCATGACAGATTTCTTTGGAACAGCAAACATAGACTACTTTTCATATATGGCAGTGGGCATGCTGTCAGTTGTCGTACTCTTTACTTCCATGTTCAGTGGATGGTCTACAGCGTGGGACAGGAGGCTTGGTTTCCTCAGCAAGCTACTTGTAGCCCCCATAAAGCGTGGTTCCATAGTTCTTTCGAAGGTCCTCTCAAGTGTCGTTAGAGCATTAGCCCAAGCTATGCTGGTACTACTTATTGCCTTCACCTTTGGGTTCAAGGCAAACCCCGCTGGCATCATCGAGGTTCTGCTAGCCTTTGTTGCCCTCTTCTTGCTAGCCCTCGGCTTGTCTTCTCTCTTCATATCGCTAACGATCAAAGTAAGGAGCTGGGAGTCTCAGATGGCCGTCCTTAACTTGCTGAACCTACCGATGACCTTCGCAAGCAGCGCGCTCTACCCCATAAAGCTCATGCCAGCATGGCTTCAGACCGTGGCATCCCTCAATCCACTTAGCTACGCTGTAGACGCCATTCGCCAAGCCTTCCTAATGGGCTCAGCGGTCGATCATGCAGCTTTATTCTTCAATTTAGAGGTATTAGCGCTCTTCGCGGCTATTTTTACATTTATAGGCATCTTTGTTGCTGGCAGCAGTCTAAGAGAGGGTTAAAATTATCGCCATATCACAGAGCGGATTAGGTAGAGTGTACCTACCTTTAGTATATTTAATGAATACCCCGTTTAATGCTAATTTTTAAACTGATAAGCTAAGTAAAGTAGGGTCGGTGGGATAATTTACAATAGAAGCATGGTAATGAAATTCAAAAGACGAATCCAGACGACGAGAAGAAACGATTCATTTTTAAAGATCTTTGCTATTACAACCCCATTACCTTATTATTATGTTCTGTTTACTAGAATTTTATATGACCCAACGCTCTTGAACTCACAGTTAAAGGATTGTAGAGCTTGACTAAGTTCTTGGGGTTTTTGATTTAATAGAGCTAGAGCTTTACTTACGTTCAGTGATGAGTCTCGGGGTCTTTGGGCCTTCCATAGCATTTCATCCATTTTAGCTGGTTTGATTAAATCTTTGTTTAGGTTGAAAATTTCAGCTAGCCTTAATGCAAATTCATATCTGTTAATCCTTGTGCCTCCAGCTGTGTGCAGGATTCCGGTGATCTTTCTTTCAGCAATTTCTATGAGCATTTCAGCTAGATTCGTGTTTAATGTGGGTGAGACATATTGGTCTGTTAGGACTCTTACCTCTTTCTTCTGGTTTAGATTGCTTAAAAGCCATGTGGCGAAGTTTTGTTTATGAGCTTGCCCCCAGCCGTAGACAACGCTAGGCCTAGCAATGCACCACTCTTTAGCATGTTGTCGAACAAATTCCTCTCCCTTAAGCTTTGTGTATCCGTAGTAGTTTATTGGGTTTGGGTCATCATCTTCCACATAAAATCCTTTTTCGCCATCAAAGACATAATCCGTGGACACATAGGTTAAGTGAGAGTTTATGCTAGCGGAGGCTATTGCTATATACTTGACTGCTTCTACGTTTACTTTCCAAGCTAAGTCTCGGTTAACTTCGCAGTCGTCAACATTAGTGTAAGCTGCCGTATGAATGATTGCGTCTAGTTTATACTGAGGAATTATCTGTAGTACCTTTTCTCGATCGGTTAAGTCAAGTCTGATAGGAAAACCCAAGTTTATTTCATGTTCTTTATATATGGTGCAAATTTCATGGCCTTTTCCCAAAGCTAGCTGAGCCACTTTATGTCCTAAAAGCCCGCTAGCACCCGTTACCAGAATTCTCAACGCTACCACTTGAGCTTCCATGGGGTTGGGTGGAGAACTTGCTCCGTTGCTATGGGTCTCCACCACTGCTCGTTCTCCAAATACCAATTGACGTTTTCCGATAAAGACTCTTTAAAGTTGTGCCTAGGTTTCCAGCCGAACTTCATCATTTTAGAGGAGTCAAGGCTATATCTTAAGTCATGCCCCGGTCTGTCCTTGACAAACTCTATCAACTCTTGGGGCTTCCCCATGATTTTTAATATCTGCTGAACGACTTCTAAGTTGCTCAATTCATTTTTACTTGAAATGTTATAGATTTTGCCCGCCTCGCCGTCTTGTAATACTAAATCTAAGGCCTCACAATGGTCTAATACGTAGATCCAGTCTCTGACATTTTCTCCACTTCCGTAGATTGGAACCTTCATATTCATGTTTGCCCTTATTATTGCCTTTGGGATGAATTTCTCGGGAAACTGATACGGCCCAAAGTTGTTGGTGCACCTAGTAACTATTACGTCTAATCCATAAGTTCTATGATAAGCTAAACAGAATAGGTCCGCTGCCGCCTTTGAAGCTGAGTAGGGGGAAGATGGCTTAAGCCTGTCTTCCTCTTTGAACGAGTCATTAATTATGTCGCCATAAGTTTCATCTGTGGATACATGTATTATTCTATTCTTTCTTCCAGATGACCTAACAGCTTCAAGCAAAACAAGCGCACCTTCCGTATTACTCCTAAAGAAAGGCCATGGATCCGCTATGCTCCTATCTACATGGCTCTCTGCGGCAAGATTTACTACTGCGTCAACCTTTTTTATCACTGTTCTCATCAGATCTAGGTTCGTTATGTCTTCCTTAATGAAGGTATACCGTTCGTCCGCCTCTACATCCTTTAAATTGCTTGGGTTAGCCCCATAAGAAATCTTATCCAAGTTGACAATACGAATTTCTTTATGCTTAGTTAACATGTATCTAATTAAGTTGGAACCTATGAAACCAAGACCACCAGTAATTAGAATCTTCATATCCATCACTTATGAGGCGGATATAACCAGTCCCAAGGCTTATTACACCTAGGGTCGTCTTCTCTACCATTTATTTTCTTGGGGATTATGGCTTGGTCATTCCAAATCCTCCTAACTTCATCTGGATTCGTATAATCATAAAGCTTATTCACAAAGTAAACAAGGAAAGCTGGCTCGCTGTTCACAACTTTGAAACCATGCCAGTAATGCCCAGGAACTCTGATGACCTGTATGTTTTCGCCCGTTGATATTATCTCATCTAGCTCCTGAGTTGAATCGTCATATACACATATCTTTATTGCCCCTTTGATTACAACAAAGTAGTCCACTTGTCCTTTTTCATGCTTATGCCACGCCCTTACTATACCAGGATACGTTATCGAGAAGTTTGCTTGAATTATATTATCGTCTCCAAGTAGGTCATTCCAATCGTTTCTAAATATCTCTGTAAAGAAACCTCTTTCATCTGCGAAGCGCTTTAAGGTCTTAACTACTATACCAGCTAACAGTGCTTTTCACCTCTCCCAATATCTCCAATTTTAGACTTCCACCTCAGAGTAGTCTCCTATATGTAGTTTAATCGCTCTCTTCCTGTTGTTTTTCATTACCTTAGCGCTTCTACCTACAAGGCTTTCTTCGAGCCTGTCCACATCTTTGATTAGGGCGTTCTCCAAGATAACGCAGTACTCAACGTTAGAGTTGATGACTTGCGAGCAGTCTCCAAGACTTGTATATGGTCCTATGAAAGAGTTCTCTATCAGTGTGTTTTTTCCTATAACACATGGTCCTCTAACTGTGCTGTTTATTATGCTTGCTCCCTCATTTACTCTAACCCTTCCTTCAACAGTGCTGTTATTAACGCTCCCTTTGATATCTCTCTCGATATATTCGTCTAGAATCTTTACGTTCGCTGATAGTATATCGTCCTTCTTACCTGTATCTAACCACCATGTATTGAGTACTTCAGCCTTAACTTTGAAGCTCATATTTATCATTTCTTGAATTGCATCAGTGATTTCCAATTCCCCTCTCCCAGAGGGCTTAATCCTCTCTACTGCTAGATGAATCTTATTTGAGAATAAATATGTTCCAACCATTGCTAGATTGCTGGGCGGCTCTTTAGGCTTTTCTATAAGCTTCACAACATTGCCTTTCTCGTCTAGGACTGCTACTCCAAACCTTGTTGGATCTTCAACTTCTTTTAGGAGGATGAGGGCGTCTAGTCTTTCTTGCTCGAACTTCTTTACTAAATTGACTATTCTCCCACCCTGTAGGTTATCTCCTAGGCACATGACGAAGTCGTCTTCTCCTAGAAAGCTTCCAGCGGCTTTAACGGCATGAGCTAGGCCCAAGGGCTCTTGTGGGATGTAGGTAACCTTGAAACCCCATTCTAAGCCGTCCTCAACGTATTCTCTAACATAGTGGCCAGTATCTGGAGCGATTATCAAGCCAACATCCTTTATGCCCGTCTCAGCAACTTGGTCAAGGACATAGCCTAGAATGGGTTTATTTGCAACAGGGATAAGCTGCTTAGCCAGAGTAAAGGTCAAAGGTCTAAGCCTAGTACCCTTACCGCCACTAAGAACCAAAGCCTTCATGATATCCTACCTCTACAAAGACCTTTTTTGATAATAATACTTTATCCCAAGTCCATTTCCTCGTTATCTTGACCCCCCTCGTCTTAGCCTTCATCAGCTCGAGAAATTCATCCCATTCAGGCCCTCGCACGATCCACTTTCTCACCTTCATCTTCAACTATCTCTCCCAAGACTGTAGTACCATACAGACGTCTAACCCATAGTAATAAAACTTTATTATTCTTTAAAAACTACAGAATTTGTAACATGAGGATTGGCTTAGACAGGTTAAAGGCCGTACCAGCTATCTTAGAGGATATGAATTGGGTTGCGAGGAGACTAAAGGATTCCTCACTCGCTGTCTCGAAGGCGAAGAGTGCTCTTACCTCAAAACTTTTCTCCTTACAGAAATCTATCCAAGTCTTCAAAAACGAAGTTGAAAGAGAACAGTTTAATCATTTGACACTGAAATCGATTTCAAGGGAGCAGAGAGACAATGGATATTAAGACTAAGCTTTCGATAATCTTACCTGTTTACAATGAGGATAGAATACTGAGAAGTAATGTTCAGAAACTGAAGGCTCTCCTTGATAAGATGGATTTGGGTTATGAGATATTGATATGTGATGATCACAGCGATGACAGGACCAAACAAGAGGCTTTGAGCTGTAGCAAAGAGGATCCAAGGATTGTGTATCTTAGGTATGATAAGAGGATAGGAAAGGGTGGGACGATAAAAAATGCTGCTAAGGTGGCAAGTGGAGACCTGTTGATTTTAATGGATACAGATGTGCCTGTGTCTTATCGAGATTTGAGGAAGATACTAGAGCAGGTGGAAGGGGCTAAGTTAGTCATAGCAGTAAGGAGGAGCAGACCTACAACAAGTGTGGCAAGGAAGGTTTTAAGCATAGGGTATAACGCCCTTGTTAGATTGCTATTTAGAACGGGCATCATGGACCATCAGTGTGGGTTGAAGGTTTTGACGATGGATTTTGCTCGAAAGGCCTTTCCGGAAATTAGGTCTGATGGCTTTCTATTTGACACAGAGCTTATCGTGCACGCTAAGAGATCGAAGGTCTCGATGAAAAATGTATGGGTGGATTGGGTGGAGAATAGATCGTGGGGCGCATCTAAGATCATACCCTTCAGGGCTATGTTAACGCTCGTTGCAGATCTAGCGATATTGAGGATAAGCCAAATCATGGGTAAGAAACTATTAACTTATAAAGAGGTAGCGACGGGGAAATTTATGAATCATAGATCAAATAAGGTGTATGAAGCGATGGGATTGACGGTGAATGTTAAAAATCAGAGCTTGCTTGAGATCATAAGGAAGATTTACTTGGGGATGGCTTTTGGGAGGGGAAGATAAACAAGTGAAAGTGTTAGTCAAAGACGCTATAATTGGCTACAAGAACAAGCCCAACATTGCATGGTTTCTTAATCATCCCTTATACAATATTGACATTAATTATGTACACTATTTTCGAGGTAGTACTGCGCTTAAAGTTCTTAGGAGCTACAGGAAGTGCTAAAATGAGCACTTTCCATCCTAAAGTCTCTATCATAGTAGCTTTTTATAAAAATAAGGAAACCCTTAAGAAGTGTTTAGAACATTGCCTGAAACTTAACTATCGTAACTTCGAAATTATAGTAGCTGGAAATATTGACCCCTTGATGTCTAGTGATAATGTGATAGGGTTAAATGTGAGCAATGAATCACCAGGATATAAGAGAAACGTCGCGATAGCTAGAGCATCAGGCGAGATATGTGCATTCATTGATGATGACGCGTTTCCACATCCTGATTGGCTCCGCAATTCTGTGAGGTACTTTGAAGACCCTAGTATAGGCGCTGTATGTGGGCCTGGCATCTCGCCTCATGATGAGAGTTTGATGGAGAGAGCAAGTAGCGCAGTTCTGGCTTCGTATTTAGGTACGGGACCTGCCAGGTGCCGCTATACGCCATGTAAGCAAAAGCTTATTCGAGATGTTGCCCCAGCATGCAATCTACTTGTCCGGCGTGATCTGCTACTTAAGATCGGTAGTTTTCCAGTTGGTATCAGAGCGGCGGACGATGCACTTGTCAGCGCAAAAATCCGAAATCAGGGTAAAAAGATATTGTATGCAAATGATGTTATCGTTTATCACAAAAGGCGGCCTCTGTTTATTCCACTAATTCGTCAGATAGGAAATTACGCTTTTTACAGGGGTTTCTTGTCAAAAAAATACAGAGAACAAAGGAATTTATTTTTCATATCATCCCTACTAAGCGTTGTGACAATTATCTTCGTGACGGTCTTAACACTCTTCAGCCAATTTTCATATTTCACTTTACTACTAGTTGGAATACTGGGTTTGATCTATCTTGCTGCAAGCTTCGTATCAGGACTGCTAGCAAGTAAGAGTGGTGTTATTGCTCTTTTAGCTATGTTTGGCATACCCCTAATTCACCTGGTATACGTTATACAATGCTTGAGAGGTTTAATGACTAGAGAACTAAACGAGAAACCAAGTTACTGAGCAGCAAGCCCGTATTAAGGACATACATATATGGAAAATAGACTCTTTCAACTTAAGGGGTTTGAGTTTTTGTCGAATTGATTCGTCATTAAGATGGAATGATGTGAAGTAAGAGGCTTGCTCTTACCAACGATATATCTTGGCATTAATCATTCGTAAGAGGGCCTATCCATAGTTAAATCTTTATAAGAGAGTTCGTAAGGAAGCGCTGGAGAATGGGACTGGGATAAAAGGGCAGATAGTTTAATAATATCCATAATGAGCCTGTTTAGCATATCAGAATATAGTGGGTTAAGATGAGGATACTTGTCACTGGTGCTGCTGGAATGCTAGGAAGTGCTTTATGCCCAATATTGAGAGAAAGAGGCCATGAGATTTATGCAACGGATGTAGACACATCAGAGGAAGGAATAGAATATTTGGATGTGCGGAACTTCGAGCAACTTAAGAAGTTCATCAAGGTAAAGCCAGATATGGTGGTACATCTCGCGGCCGAAACAGATGTCGATAAATGTGAGCTTGACCCAGATCACGCATACCTGAGCAACACAATAGGTACTCAGAACGTTGCCTTAATGTGCCAGAAATACGCCATTGAAATGGTCTACATAAGTACCATAGGTGTTTTCGACGGAAATAAGCCTGAGCCTTACACGGAATTTGAAGTAAGTTAGAGGGCGAAAAAATAGTTCAAAGCTTGCTGTACAAATACTACGTTGTTCGAGCCGGCTGGATGATCGGAGGCGGCCCTAAAAAGGACAAGAAGTTTGTTGCAAAGATCATTAAGCTGTTGGACAAAACAAACCGGCTGAAAGTTGTCACTGATAAGATTGGTAGTCTAACATATACTTTGGATTTCTCAAGATGTTTGGCGGATCTAATTGTAATTAAACGCTACGGGCTTTATCATTGCACTAACAAGGGTTACGCTTCAAGATATGAAGTTGCCAAGAAGATCGTCGAGTGCTTGGGGAGGTCTGATGTTATGATTGAACCAGTGACTTCTGCTAACTTTCCTTTGCCTGCGCCTAGAGCAAGATCCGAGGCTTCAAGAAACTACATGCTTGAGTTGCTTGGTATGAACGAAATGAGACGATGGGATGAGGCTTTGAAGGAATACATAGAAGGATATTGGAAAATTGATTGGAAAGAATCTAAAAGATAAAGAATTCTTTAGTAATATTACAAACATGATCTTTTGATGAGAAAGTACACAAAGAAATTTTGAAATTAGCAGAGATATACAATGTCCCACGAGGGTAACTTTCGTATTACTATTCGCAACTATGGGTAGGATTACGAGATTAATCCTAAAAGAGATTTCTGAGACATCAAGGGCCATCTTACAACTTAGCATTTGTAAAAAAGCATATCACAAATAAGGTTGAGTCATTATTCCGTTACATGTTTATGTAAAGGTGGTCTCTCTTAATACATTATAAATTCGCTCTACTCATTAAGATAATTTTGTCATTTAGTTTTACTCATGTGCAAAAGACGGTCTATCCCGAGCATTAATACTATAAAAATAATACACACTGCTGAGAAAATAGATCTGAAGATGCTAATTACAGGATAAACTGGAAAGCCAAGATAGTTTAATAAATCGTGTGGCCCTGGCCAAAAGTACGCCTGATGAATAATAGGCATAAACAATGATGTAAGATAATCGTTCCAGTAACAAGTAAGGATAAAAAATAAGGGTATAAGAAGGAGATAAAGATTGAGATACCTGTTGCGATCTTCTGCCACTAACAATATCAAAAGAGGTAATCCCCAAACAAACCATTGCGGGTGGAAAAAAGCAAAAGCATAGTATGCTATTAAAAATAGTAAAAATGCCTTCCAAAGTTTTTCAAAAGACCAGTCTCTTACATAAACTATTCCCGACAGAAACAAACCATAAATAAAGGGAATAGTGTATATTTCTATTGACCCGAGAGTGTCTAAGCCGAGTCTAAATGAATACTCTAGGATATAGGAGAAAACTGATATAAGAAGCGGATTTCCTAGTTCACCTCTGCTATAAAAAGCGTTTCCAAAAAATCCATGAATCTCAAATTTAAATGGCGAAGCTAAATTGGCAGACTCATAGTATATTGGTGTTAAGAATATAGAAATTTGACTAACGGCTAAAGGCAAGAAGCCTACTATGAACATTAAGAATAGATGCTTTATTTTAGATTTTAGGCTACTATGTTCTTTTAAGTAGATCAATGCCATTGGTAGCATAAAAAGAAATCCAAACATTTTAAGAGCCCCACATACACCAAGCGATAAAATACTTGGTAGCTCTCTGCGTCTTTTGAAGAAGAACAATGCCAATATTAGGAAAAAAGTGGGAATAATATCAAATTGACCAACAGCGTAGGAAATAAATATTGATATTGGATTTATAATCCAAAGTTTGAAGGCGAGCAAAGCCTTTTCACCATTATCGATCATGTGAAGGAGTAGTAAGGCTAGTGCGAAATCAAAAACTAAATAGGGTATTTTGGATATGAAAAGAAACACCGAAATGCCTGGTTGTGATAAATGGAAAAGAGAAGATAGAGCAAAACTAGGTGTGTAAGAAGTATTTGAGGTAAGTTCGCTTAGAACTGTATTAGGCAAAATAGGATTAAATAAGGCATATACAGAGGCAAATATCCAAGTTATGGATCCAAGGGAGTACGCACTAAGGACTAATTGGTGGTTTTGACACAGTATAACACCTGTCCGAGCTATTAGAATCAAGTCAGTTTGGGCAAACAAAGGCATTATTGCAATTCTGATCAGGTAGCCTATTAATCCCCATTTGATTATAGTTGCTTTATAAGGTCTAACACTCCTTGGAATAATATTAAACCTACCTTGCTTACAAATTAAAGAATCATCCTTTACATTTTGAACTCTTGAAGGCATCAAGTAACCTCCAAGCTATTGAATGAGAGTTGGCTATAGCATGCCATGCTACTAGAACCTTCATATACTTGCATCCAACCTAGTTCGATCATAAAAAGACCTGAACCATAAATCCCAAAATATAAGAGATCAATGATCTCTGTATGCCAATTCCCATCATTGTAAGTTTTCAACAAAACTGTATGTAAATAGTCTAGATCTGGTCCTGTCCAAATTTCAATAATGGCGGCAACATCAGGCCCTGAAGTCATGATCGATACTTTAAGGTATCTATAGGTATCTAAGTTAAACTCGAGCCCATCAATTCTTTGCGCTGTAACAATTGTACCTGCTGATAGATTCCCGTTAGCATAGACCTTCAATATCCCGTTCTCACTCAATATGCTTGCGTTGACTGGTTTATTGCTTGCCAATCTCCATCCATTTTGAAAGGAATTATCTTCCCATCCAGCATGGAATTTTATGCTTGATTGAGGAATTGCCAGATTTAGAATTGCTAAATACACAATAGGTGAAAGAAGAATAAGAGAAATCAGTATAACGTTTAATACTTTTTTTATCGATGGAACCATGGTTCGTAATTATCTGGATCAGTTTCATTTAACTCTTTTGGGATTTTAAGCATGGTCATATAGAAGAGAGGAAATACTTAAGAAAGAGAGAAAGAAATTCAATTTATAATGGTTAGAACTATATTCGACAAGTTTAATTTCAGACGGAAATATGATTTAAATATCATCAGATGCTTCTTCACGGGAATTGATAATTTATTGAATTATATTTTTCTAAAAAAACCAAAAAGAGGTCCACTATATCTTGGTTGGGATATCACATTTAGGTGTAATTTTCGATGCAAGTATTGTAATTATTGGAAACTTGGAATGAAGACTAAAGATGAATTAGACACAGACGAGTGTTTTAACATTATAAAACAGGCAGGAAAAGCAGGAGTCTGCATTCTTACTATAACTGGCGGTGAGCCTCTTCTAAGGGATGATATCGGCATTTTGATAGTTGAAGCAAAAAAATACGGGATGAGTGTCAACATTAATACAAACGGTTCATTATTAGAAAAAAAAGTAGAATTGTTAGTAAATTCGGGACTTGATTCGATAACCATCAGCGTTGAGAGCCATAAGGCACAAGTACACGATTACATAAGAGGTTTTGAGGGTTCTTTTGATTTATTACAAAAAGGAATCGAAGAACTTAAAAAAGTTAGAAAATCCAAAAAACCAAGAATTATCATTAGAGCAGCAGTCAGTGGAACAAATTACAATGAACTGGAAGAATTCATAGAATATTGGAAAACAAAAGTTGATGAAATAATTTTCCAGCCTATACATGAAGGGTCTATTTTTCATATAAGCGAAAAACAATTAAAAATCTCAAAGGAAGATAAAAAACGATTTACTCTTTGTTTTGATAGACTGATTAAAAAATATGAATGGTTAAGAAATACTTATTATAAAGAATTTCCAGCATTTTTTTTTAATACTAAACATCTAATGACCAGATATAAATGTTTTTGCGCGTTTTTTTCGCTAAAAATCGACCCCTATGGGAACGCTTACGCTTGTCCAGAGTTTATACAACGCCTTGGCAATTTGCGTGAAAAAAGTTTTAATGAAATCTGGCGAGACAAGAGAATACAAGAATTTAGAGAAATGCTTAAACGAAAAGAGAATAAATGTTTTTGTTGGTACTACTGTACCGGGCCAGTTAATTGTTTTCTAACCAAAATATGTAATGTGATTAATATTTGAGGATGGCACTTGGTTAAATTTGAGACTGATAGTTCACCCTCTGTGGATATAATAATTGTGAATTATGGTAAGGGATGGCTCCCCAAATGCCTCCCATCAATAATTGCTACGCAATACCCCCGCTCAAGATTAGAAATAATTGTAGTGGACAATGCATCGAGTGATGATCTAGCATTGATAGAGAATAAATTTGCAGAAGTTAAGCTAATTAGACTTGTGAAAAATTTTGGCTATGCTAAAGCTGTAAACGTAGGTGTAGAGAACTCTAAAGGAGAATACATAGCTGTTTTAAACAATGATGTTCTTGTCACTCCTGATTGGTTAAGTAAACTCGTAAGTGTTCTAGAACTTGATGAGAATGTGGCTGCTGTATGTCCTAGGATAAAATCTCTCTTTATGAATCAAGTATTGGACGGATGTGGTGGTACAATTAATATTTTGGGTCAAGGATGGGACAGAGGCAGAAGCGAAGTTGATGTAGGACAATATTCAAACTTCGATTATGTGACTCACCCTATTGGAGCAATATTTTTGACTAGAAGGAAGTTAATGAATGAGTTTGGCTTCCTTCTTAATCCAGATTTCTTCTTGCTATCTGAAGATATAGACTTTGGTCTTAGATGTTGGAAAGCAGGATACAAAGTGGTATATATCCCAGACTGTGTAGTTTACCATGCTAGGAGTCCGACTCTTTGTGGAATAAATGATTACAACTTGTATTTTTATACAAAGAATCTATTGGCAACTATGTTTTAAATCTTCGATTTATCCATTTTCATCCGATTGTTTCCAATCTTGATCACAACCCAATTGGCTCATGCCTTCTACTTACTTTATTTCCATAAGAAAAGCCATGCAGTCCCATCAGTTTTAAGGGCTGTTAAAGATTTT
>JACGUK010000039.1 GCA_024256265.1 archaeon | reverse complement strand
CCTGAAATAAAGGATTGGAGAAGGTTTGCCTTAGACCTTGGTGCTGCTTTTTCATCATATAAAGCCTTGTAAACAGGGCACATATTGGTAAGAATAATTGATTTACATTGAGCACAACCATGGCAGGCCTCTATCTCATTTATATATTCATGATCATCAAGAGAAGTACCTGTCTTTACAACTTTATAACTTGGATTGTATCTTAGATTCTTTATCAGATTATTCTTATCATCAGAAATCTTCACATCAGGGTTTAGAATATTTAATGGGTCGAATATGTTCTTAACTTCCTTGAATAAAGGATAGATCTGCTTGAAGAGCTTTGGTATGTATGCTGATCTAAGCCTCCCATCACCATGTTCTCCAGAGAAGGTTCCTCCTAATCTCAATATTAAATCATAGACTTCATCAGCGATAGGTTGCATCTTATCGAAATCATTTTTATCTTTAAGGTTCATGGCAAGCCTCACATGGATGTTACCATCACTAGCATGCCCATAGACGATGGCCTCTACTTCATTCTTCTTGAATATCTCATAAATTCCATTGATATAATCAGGGATTTTGAATGGATAGATTAAAGCATCTTCAACAAGGGGTGTTGGCTTCTTCTCACCTTTCATTCTATTCATTATTGGCACTGCTGATTTGCGTATCTGCCATAGCTTCTCCTGCTCGAATGGATCGTATGCTACATCTATTCTGATGGCAATCTTAAGATCATCGACAATGTGTTTTCTTATTCTTTCTATTTCATTTTTTATCTTCTCAATATCATCTCCATCGAACTCTATCAGTATAACTGCATTAGTGTTTTCAGGTAGCCATTTATCAATATCGGGGCGAGCCTGTCTAATCATGCTAACCAATCGTTCATCCATCAACTCTCCTGCTGAAGGCTTAAAATTCAGTATCTCGATTATAGCCTTGCCTGCATCCTCTAGACTTGAAAAGTAGGCTAAAGCGGTAGCCTTAACTTTAGGAATTTCCACTATCTTTAGCTTAGCCTCTATTATTATACCAAGAGTCCCCTCCGATCCTACAAAGAGCTTTGTAATGTCTATCTTTTCATCTACAATCATCTCCTTCATATAATAACCACTGGAGTTCCTCGAGACCTTAGGATAATTCTCTTCAATCAAATTTTGATTCTCTTCATAAATTTCTCCGAGCCTTCTATAGATTTCACTTTCCAAAGTTTTAGAATCTATTATTTTCTTCCATTCATGACCGTATAATTCGATAGGTCTCGTTGTGATAACTTCGCCATTTGCAAGCACTATCTTCAAGGACATCGTATAAGCCCTTGTATCGCCATACTTGGCAGAGCGTGCTCCCCCAGCATTGTTGGCTATCATCCCACCTATCGTGCACCAATTACCACTCGATGGGTCTAGAGGGAAGAGCTTGTTTATGCTAGACAATGCTTTGTTTAAATCTGCTAATACAACACCTGGCTGAACTCTAACATGAGATTCTTTTTCATTTATCTCAAGGATTTTGTTCATGTACTTGCTGAAGTCTATTATTATCCCCTCCCCCAAAGCTTGACCTGCCAAAGAAGAGCCAGAGCCTCTTGCTGTAATCGGTATTTTATGAGTATAGGCATACTTTACAACTTTTATTACATCTTCTTCATCCTTTGGTATCACTATTCCCATAGGCATTATCTTAAATATGCAAGCAGCAGTGCTGTAAAGAGCTCTTGATACATCATCAAACCTAACCTCTCCTTTTACTATTTTTTTAAGATCTGAGGCTATATCAATCGATTTGTCTCTCAAACTAAGACTCATAAATTCAACCCCCAAAAAATCTAGGGAAGAACTTTGGCACTCTCTTTTTATAATCTATATATTCTTGCCCGAATCTCTGAACCAACTCCCTCTCTTCCAAAGGTATTATTATATAATATGAAAGAAGAAAGTCTAAGAGTGTTAAAAGTCCTAAGCTTAGGAAACCCATTAATAAGAAGAAACCGAGCCAGAGTAATGCGTGAGCCAAATATGTAGGATGCCTAACTATGGAAAAAAGGCTTGAAGTGATCAATTTGCCCTTTTCATTATCTGGGCGAATCTCGGGGTATCCTATCAACGATTTTATTCCAAGCAGTTTGGCCGTCCATCCATGAATTATTACACCAATTGTTATGAGAACAAGACCTAGTAAAAAGATGAGCATAGGGAATTCTATTACAATTTCCAAAAGAAAGTCTTGGCTTAAAACGATCAAATAGGCTATAGGCAACAAAAAGGCAAGCAAAAAAGGATATGTAAGAATACCTATCTTTCTCCAGAATTTAGGCGATAGATGAATTGGGATAAGCAAAACGGGTATAATCGGCCACATCATCCAAACCATAAGGGCTAACTCTTTAAACATTCGTGTGCGCCTGCTTTAAAATTCATTTTTTTGAGATTATATAGCAATAAGTTTGCCTGAACACTTTTTATTAATTACTCCTTAGCTTTAGTTGAATTGCCAAGGTAAGAATAGATTCCCATCTTAAGAACTTTTAAAGGCAATAAAGCACACTTAAGCCTCACTGGACCTATCTCTATCCCTAAAGCATCAAGTATGTCTTTTTTATCCAATTTCTTTAACTCATTTATCTTCTTTCCCTTTATCATTTCTGTCAATAATGAAGCAGAGGCTTGGCTTATTGCGCAGCCTTTTCCATTGAATTTGACTTCTTTCACTACGCCTTTATTCAGCTTTATCTGAATCTCTATTATATCCCCGCAAATAGGGTTTGTATCCTTTGCCTTTATATCAGGATTTTCCAGTTTGCCATAGTTCATAGGATGGCGATAAAGATCAATTATCATTTCAGCATACATATCACTCATAGTTTGAACACCTTCCTAGCCTTCTCTAAAGCGTTTACTAAAGAGTCTACCTCTCTTTCCGTGTTATATACATAGAAACTTGCCCTTGTTGTACCGTTCACACCTAATCTTTCCATCAAAGGCTGAGCACAGTGATGACCAGCCCTTACAGCTATTCCTTCACCATCTAATATAGATGCTAGATCATGAGGATGTATATCTCCTAAATTGAAGGATATAACTCCGCCTCGCACCTTTACATCTTTAGGACCATAAATCCTAATTCCTTTGATCTTCGTCATCTTATCTAAGGCGTATCTGGTCAATTCTTTCTCATGCTCTCTTATGTTTTTCATGCCTATTTTATTGAGATAATCTACAGCAGCACCTAAGCCTATAGCTCCTGCAACATTAGATGTGCCTGCTTCAAACTTCCATGGTAGATCATCCCAGCTTGCCTCTCTAAGATGAACCTCTCTGATCATATCTCCACCGCCAAGAAATGGATTCATCTCTTCAAGCAATTCTCTTTTACCGTATAATACCCCAATCCCAGTCGGTCCTAGCATCTTATGACCTGAGAATGCTAGAAAGTCGCAGTCTATCTCATGAACATCTACTGGCATATGTGGTACTGACTGGGCTGCATCTACTAGTACCAATGTACCATTTTTATGGGCATAATTTACCATCTCCTTAACTGGGTTAATTGTTCCTAATACATTGGATGCATGGACTAAGCCCATGAACTTTATCCCTTCATTCATAAATTTTTCAAAATCATCCATTTTTAAAAGCCCTTCATCATTTATATCGACGAACTCTAAACGAGCTCTCTTCTCTTTAGCGAGTAGTTGCCATGGTACGATATTGCTATGATGCTCCATCAGAGTTAGAAGGATTTTATCACCTTCTCTTATATTCGATCTGCCCCAACTATAAGCTACAAGGTTTATTGCTTCTGTAGCATTTCTAACAAAGATTATCTCCTTAGGGTTTGCGTTGATAAATTTGGCTACCTTCTCTCTAGCCCCTTCATAGGCATTTGTAGCCTCCTCTCCAAGCTCATACACAGCTCTATGAATTGTAGCGTTATATCTTTGATAATAATCGTTCATTGCATCAACGACTTGGTTAGGTCTTTGAGACGTGGCTGCATTATCCAAATAGATGAGAGGTTTCCCTTTGAACTTCTGATAAAAGATAGGGAAGTCTTGCCTAATCTTCTCTACATCTATGAATCTTCTTTGCACTTCCTTCATCTTTCTATCCTATCTCCGATGATATTTTGAAACTTCAGTCTTAAATCGTTGATGGGTACAAGTTGGATTATAGGCTCAAAAAAACCTTGAACTATTAGCTTTTCAGCATCCACTCTTTTAAGCCCACGGCTCATCAGATAGAAAAGTTGCTCGTCATCGACTTGGCTAACGGCTATGCCATGTCCAGCCTTAACCTCATTATTCTCTATCTCTAAGCCAGGTATAGCGTTTGAACGGGCTCTATCGCTTAAGAGCAGTACACGCTCAGAAAGATTTGCATCTGATTGACTAGCTTCTCTATTGATCTTTATCTTTCCTCTATAAACCGAAGTTGCATCATCTTTTAACCCACCTTTTACTATTGTTTGACTATTTGTGTTCTTGGCGCTATGAAGAGCGTTGGTGATGATGTCTAAGTGCTGATTCTTTCTCCCAAAAAATATGACGAAGTTCTCAGATTTAGCATTAGAGCCTTTTAGAAGAGAGTCTAAATTAGTTCTACTTAATTTACCTCCAAATGATCCTATGATGCAATTTATTATGCTATCGCTATCCAATAGTGATCTTCTTACGGAGAAGTTGTAAACTTTATTGCTCCAATCTTGAATTGTAAAGAAATTTATCCTGGCTCCTTTCTTTAAGTAAATTTCAACTACTTCGATGTGCAAGGCTTGTACTTGAGAATTTGATTTGTAATCCTCGAAATACGTGATAGAGCCATTAGGCTCAGCTATTATTAACGTATGATTGAAGAAAGCTTTGCCAGATGTAACATGAAAAGAGCTTTGTAAAGGAAGATCCAATTTAACGTTCTCAGGCACATATAGGAAAGTTCCACCATCCCATAAAGCTCCATGAAGAGCCATGAACTTATTCTCAGACGGAGGCACTAATTCCATGAAGTATTTTTTAACAAATTCAGGATGCTCTATCAATGCCTTTCTTAGAGGGGTAAAGATAACTCCTTTATCTCTTAAATCATCTTCTAATGCTATATTAACAGTTCTGGAGTTCTTCTGCATCAAAAAGCCAGACCTTACTCTTTTTTCTTCTCGAAACTCTTTAGGAGAAACTTTTAACTCTTCAGATTCAACGAATGGGACGAATTTAGATAAATCTAGTTCACTAATGTATTGACTAGTGTACTTCCATTCTTCTGCATAACGCAATTCTGATCTTTCTTTATCAACATAACGCCACTGAGGCATGGGCAAATCTTCAAAGATCTTCCAAGCCTCGATTCTCTTCTCCCTCATCCATTCTGGCTCTTTTCTTAGCCTTGATATTTCTTCAACAAGATTTATTGATAGACTCATGTGTATCATCTAGGTTTGATGAAAATTACAGTACTCTTAACTAGCCTACTGCTCCTGGCAACTTAGAGATTTCTAACTCTATAAGGCGGTTCAACTCTACGGCATACTCGAAGGGCAACTTCTTCATAATAGGCTCGATGAACCCTCTCACTATGAGGGCTTTTGCCTCTTCTTCATTCAAACCTCGAGTCATGAGATAGAATAAATGGTTTTCATCTATCTTTCCAGCGAATGCCTCATGGGATGCTATAACTTCTCTTGTTTCATTTATTTCATTGAAAGGAATCGTGTAAGATTTCGATGCTGGGTCCATTAACAATGCATCACATCTTACATTCACCTTTGATCCTATCGCTCCTTCATTTATCTTAACAAGCCCCCTATAGCCCATTACACCGCCATTTGCACAGATGCTCTTTGCTAGCACTTTGGCTGAAGCGTAGGGCGCATTTATTATCACCTTTGCTCCTCCCTCTTTATGTTGACCATTACCAGCGAACCCTATTGTGAGATGCTCTGCCCTTGCTCCCTTACCTCTTAGTATGCTGGCAGGATACAGCATCGTCACCTTGCTCCCCATCGTTCCGCTTATCCACTCTACTACCCCATTCTCATCAACCAAAGATCTTTTCGTGTTGAGGTTGTAGATGCTCTTGCTCCAGTTTTGAATGGATGTGTATCTGACTTTTGCATTCTTCTTGACGAATATCTCTACAACTCCACTATGTAATGATGATCTACTATATCTGGGGGCAGAGCATCCTTCAATGTAATTTACTTCACTTCCTTCTTCGGCTACTATAATAGTATGCTCAAATTGCCCTTCTGCTTCTTGAGCCATTACGAAATAAATCTGTAAAGGAAAAGGTACTTTGGTATTAGGTGGAACATATATGAAACTCCCGCCACTCCAAACTGTTCCGTGAAGGGCAGCGAACTTGTTATCAGTTGGGGGGACACAACTCGTCATGAAGTATTTTTTAACCAATTCGGGATATTTTTGCACCGCAGTATCTGTGTCTGTGAAAATCACTCCCATCTCTTCAAGCTCTTTCTTTAAGCTGCTATAAACAACTTCTGACTCATACATAGCACCAGAACCTCCAAGAAACCTTCTTTCATACTCTGGTATTCCTAGCCTATCGAAGGTCTCTCTGATATCCTCTGGTAGCTCTTCCCAACTCGTAGCCTTCCTATCTCCTGGTTTTATGTAAAAAGTGATTTTATCGAAGTCTAATTCACTAAGGTCTGGACCCCATGTTGGCATGAGCTTACTCTTGAAGATTTCAAAGGATTTTAGCCTGCGTCTAAGCATCCATTCAGGTTCATTCTTCTCTGAAGATATTTCTCTAATAGTCCTCACTGTTAGACCCGGTTCTGTCTTGAATACATAACGGATTGGGACCTTGACTTCATACTTTGACTCATCTATTATCATCTTATCTGATGTCATTTACATCACCCTATCGAAAGCTCCTTCTTGATCCAATCGTATCCCTTCTCCTCAAGCTCTAAAGCCAACTCTTCTTTTCCTGACTTTACTATCCTACCATCTAATAAGATATGAACATAATTGGGTCTTACATATCTTAATATTCTCTGATAATGAGTAATGAACAATATGCCCATATCAGGACCCATGATTGTATTGATTCCTTTGGCAACCGTCTTTAAAGCATCAATATCCAAACCTGAATCTGTCTCATCCAGTACAGCTATCTTTGGTCTCAATATAGCCATTTGCAAAATTTCACACTTCTTCTTTTCACCACCAGAAAAGCCTTCATTTAGATAGCGATTAGCAAAAGACTCATCCATCTTCAAAAGCTTTAGCTTTTCTTTTAAAATTTCTTTGAATTTAAAGACGGAAACTACCTCCGCACTCATATCTTTTGGCTTATCAGCCTGCCTCATATTGTTGTAAGCTATCCTAAGAAAGTTGGCTAGACTCACTCCAGAAATTTCAAGAGGATACTGAAAAGCCAAGAAAAGTCCTTTCCTTGCTCTTTCATCTGGAGAGAGCTTAAGGATACTCTCACCATTAAGGAGTACGTCTCCCTTCTCTACCTTGTACCTTGGATGACCCATTATAGTATGTGATAGAGTGCTCTTGCCAGAGGCATTGGGCCCCATAAGGGCATGAATCTCGCCTTGTATAACCCTTAAATCCAAACCCTTCAGGATTTCTTTTCCTTCGACGCTTACATGTAGGTCTTTAATCTCTAACTCTACTACCATTTATCTTCTAAATTCTTATTGTCTTCCTGTTTATTAAAGTTTATAACGGTGTTATACTAGTACATTAAAAATTAAGGATGAAGTGAAGGATAAATCGTATTCATTTTACTCAATTTTACTCTTCCATTAAATATTTGCATCCTTCGATCTGTTGAGGAAAGATGTATTTTACTGTCTTTACATCCTTTACCATTTTGAAGATCTCATCTCTCTTATTTTGGTCTAATTTTAACCAAGTCTTTTTTGTGTCCTCTAAAGCCTTTATCTCTGCAATCTTTATCAAATGATCTTCTATCGTATGTTTCTTTATAGGAATATCATCTAAACCATTAACTACTATTATAACTTTGAACTTATTACCAGCAAGCCTACACTCATATATTCTAAACCTATGTCCATCTCTCTCGCTATCTATACTTATTCCCATGCTAGATAATTTCTCTTTAACTTTTTCAAAAATTTGATCGGGAGGGTCGGTTTCTTGATCGATTAAAAACATGATTTTGTTGATCTTAAGCTTTAAGTATGTTTTTTTAAGTAAATCAAGAGCAACCAGCCTAGTAATTCCATTAGGCTTAACTATCCTGACTGTTTTATCCCCATTTAAATGATGGGATATTATAGCGAATACCATATCGTCTGGTGTTCCATTAGTTATAACCACCATTCTGTCTAAATCTTCTACTTTTGTAGCAACAACTTTTATTCCTAACTTCTTTGAAATTTTTCTTATGTTAGTTGCAAGCCCGCTATTTGGATTTAATGGATAAAGTTTCATAATAAAGACCGCTCTGCTACTCTGATGTCGATTCCTGCTTCACTATACTCGATAACTTCTTTCAACGTCAGCCTCTTAGTCTTTAGGACATTATTCTCTAAAGAAGTCAAGTATATCCATGTTTTCTCTTCATTTAAGCCTGCGATTATCTTTGTAGCTTCTATGCTGTGAGTTGTTAAGATTACTTGTCTTCCATCCTCTAATAAATCATAAAACCACTCAGCGATGCTTGAAAGAATCCTTGGATTGAAGTGAGATTCTATATCGTCCCAAAGTAAAATCTTTGGCTTTTCTAACTCATAAAGAATCCTTGAGATTATATAACTCTGAATTCCTTCTCCTAAATCGCCTAGCCTTATCCTTCTTCCATCCTCAAGATATGCATATATGGTTAATTCTCTACCAAGGAAAGGTTCTATAGTTATATCTCTGTAACTCTCATAGGAAAATTCTGAAGATTCTTTAGCGACTTTTCCACATATTCCTAGATTAACTATAGATGCCCAATTATTCTGTAGATATCTGTAACCTGCATCTATTAAACTATGATTTATTAAGAGTGTGTTTTCCATGATCGATTTTGTAGTAGTCCTTTGATGAGTATATTGAGATACGGGCACTTGACCGAATATTGTTCTCACAATTTCTTTTTCACCATCAGTAGTCTTTGTTTTTTCTCCCAACATTTGGATCTGATCTCCCTCTTTAACAAACCTAAGTAAGTATGTTTCACCATTAAAATTACATTCTATCTTAGCTTGATTAGATACATAATTGTAAAGCAAGAACGCATACCCTTCAGAGTCTAAAGTTTTATGTAGTGAGTAAATGACTCCTGAGGCTAAAGTATTAGGATAATAAGGAACTATACGTAAAGGATTCGGAGCTAAGAACAAAGCTTCAAGAATAGTTGTTTTTCCAGAATTATTCGGTCCTAACAAAATCGTCAAAGGAGCAAGCTCTATCTCGCCTTCTTTAATTCCTCTAAAGTTTTCTATTTTGACATGAGTTAACATTTATTTGATCTCCTTTTGGTGTAATAACCCATCATAATTTATTTAAGCATTTTATTTAAGCGGTATTACCTTGAATGAT
>JACGUK010000139.1 GCA_024256265.1 archaeon | reverse complement strand
AGTATAAGGACGTGTCACAATTATAGCAAACTATCTCGAAGGGCATACCCATTTTAAAATTAAAAGATCGGAATAAAAGTGATCTGGTTATATTGTCTTGATCATATTAACAATTTTGTTTGCCATTAATCTTTACTTAACTTCACAACATCTCTCAAAAGATACTCCAGAAAGGCTTGGTATTCAAAGTCCTGAAACTCTATTATATCGTATGAATTGATTTTCTTTGCTATAGTTAAACCTAACAAATGGTAGCAGATATCATCCTTTTCACTGAGTACTCGATAGTAAAAGTGCCTACAGGAGCAGTAGGGTTGTGAGTCATCAACCAATTGATCTCCTTCTTTTCCAACCACCGTCCATATTTCACGCCCACTTGGAGAGAACTTATGGAGCTTTACGCTCTTATCTTCTAAAAGTTTTAAAGCCTTTTCTAACTTCTTGCCATAATGACCATACCTAGCATGTAATTCCTCGTAATTTGATTTAGAGATCAATCTTATTTTAGACCCAATTATCAATAACAGCGTGTAATATATATGCTCAATTAGATAAATTTTGAGAAAGATCATTTAATGATAAAGCAAAACAAATAAGCAGAGTCTTATCAGCATTAAATTAGCCCCGGTAGCTCAGCTGGAAGAATCTATCCAATAGCGATTGCCTTGTAAGCAGTAGGTCGCGGGATCGAGACCCGCCCGGGGCTTTATTTCATTACAAAGCTTATCAAAAATCGAGCATAGTTACCTTCACAAAAAAGACTAGTAATTGCTTTACATAATACCCACTAGCTCCCCCTTTTTCATAACTTGATGGCAACGTTCTTCATGACGGAGGTGGGAATGGTAGGAGGTAAAGGCTTTCTTCTCTTTAATAATATGATGATCACGATTGTAACTACTATGATAACGCCTAGGACTAATGGCCAGAACCACAATTGAGTCGAAATTGGAGAAGATGGATATGTTATCTCGATGCTCCAAATATCTAAGGTTCCTTCATCCCCCGCGAGGTCATCATAAATTCTTAGTTTCCAGGTTCCCTGCATCTCTCCTCCGTCAAGAACAGACAGACTCTCTTCAGGTCGGTAACTATTAGTGAATGGAGCAGACCCATCTGTTATATTCACATCAGCCTCATCATCAAGAATTGTATCGATGAAATTATTATCCCTGCCACCTACGTCGTCGAATAGCTCTATCTCAGTGCCGTTAGGAGATATCAAGATGACATCTAAATCGGCATCGTAAGTGTGATGAATCGTTAGTTTAACGTTGATGTCTTCAATAGTACCTTTATCAGGTACATTGATTATCGATTCAATCGTCACTTTGTCTTTTATGTCTTTGGGTACGTCTGTGCTCACATAAACTTTTGTTACTTGACATTTACCTTCTGGAACGATCATTATTGTGCTTAGAATCAAAATCGATGTCAAGGTTAAATTTATTAGAAGTTTGCCTATTCTTTCTCTCTTTATAAGATTCATTCTTTCATCCGTGGGTCATGCACGTGTAAATTATTTAAGACTTCTTTTTGATGATAAATTT
>JACGUK010000138.1 GCA_024256265.1 archaeon | reverse complement strand
ATAGCATTTCTTGCATCGCCCATCTCTGTTACTATCTTTATGTCAACGTATCTATTCGCTTCATCGACAGTACCAGGGAGTATCCCTACTGTTAGACCTCTTTCTTGCTTTGCACCTTTACATACTGCTTCCATGACACCTCCTTTTCCTCCACAGATTAAGACAGCTCTGCGCTTTGCTACCCCTCTTCCTAATTCTTCAGCCATATCCCATACTTCTTTAGACACATCACTTCCGCTACCTATGACTGTTATCTGCTTCATACCACTGATTAGGCATAATACTCATATATTTCAATTATAGTTAATCTATGAGAATGATGAAAAAAGAAAAACCTTTTGGAGAAACTGCTATAGTTGGTGATTTTGGCGAGATTTTGGTTACTTTATGTCTTAGGAAAATAATTGATGATGGAAATGTGCCAATTCACTGGGTTGGTCACTCTGCTGATAAATACGATATTGAGATACCTATTGGAACTAATCTATTTGATAATCAGCCAGTTCTGATATCTGTCAAAACACGTGATATTAGCACACTAAGCTTTGAAACAGTTCCACCAAAAAGAACTGTTATAAACAAAATAAAAGAAAGAACAGAAAAATTACATTATAAGTTTTGGATAGGTTTAGTGCTGTACGAGTTTAAAGATAAAAAATTATCATTTGTGATGTACTTGATAGATTCCAAATCACTTAAACCCGAAGACTATGGAAATGACGAACAAATTTACTTTAAAAATCTAATAGAAAAAGCAAGTTTAATAATAGAATCGGAGGATACCAAAGCAATTCAAGATAGATTAGCGAAAGTCTTAGGAAGATAAAAGTTAGCCATTAAGTTTAGATTACTGTAAACACTAAGGGTACTTCCAATTATTTCTTTAAAATCATCAATCATGTAGTATAAATGGCTTTTACATCCTTCTTTACAATCGCTAGCTCCAAACCCTTTTATGGGCTTTACATTCATACTATTCATCTCTCTTACAATATTACACTCATATTTCATATCGGTCTTTGCATAGATTATTGCTTTTATAGATGAATGCTTACTATTCAAAAGGTAATCTATATGCCAGAAGCTCTTCTTATCTTTTTTTAGATGTCTTTGAATTCTTCCTATCAATCCTCTTGGACCTAAAGCTGAGCCAGTATAAGCATACCATCCCTTTTCAAATTCTAATGAGCCTAGGCATCCTACTTTCAGATTGACTTTCTTCGCTAAATTTATTATAAGAGTGTATACTCCTTTGCCATCTTTGATTTCTAACTTGATTCAAATCACCTTTATTAATAAAACTCTAAGGGATAGGTATTGGTAAGTCCTTCTCTGGAATTACAACGTTTGTAATATCTTTGAACAATTCATAAAAAGCCTCTGGATGCTCTGTATGAATTGGTATGAGCATTTTTGGTTTAACCTCGTTTATGAATCCCATCAAATCTAGAGGGGTTGCATGGCCTGAGCTATGAAGGCGATAAACTATTAAGCCATACAAAGCTAATGAGTTAATAAAACGCTCCTCATCATACTCTTCCTCTTCGCTCATATGCTCAGAAATG
>JACGUK010000137.1 GCA_024256265.1 archaeon | reverse complement strand
CTATTACCTCAGCTTCAGGAGGCATCCCTATAGCAGAGAGTGTGATATTCCCTGTTATCGCCTTTCTATTAATTAATACTGGCTTCATCTTATGTAAAGTTACAGTAACGACTGCTTTCACAGATTTATCATGAACATCTCCAGTTAGAGGGTCTAATCCTGAGGGTATATCTATGGCTATCTTGAAGCCTTTCGATGAATTTATTATATCTATGGCTGATGAGAAAGGTTCTCTAATCTTGCCTTTTATTCCTGTACCAAATATGGCATCGATGATTATATCTGCATCTTCTATCTCACTTCTCAAATTCATCAAAGATTGAGCATCAGAAGCTTGAGCGTATCGAATGTTAAGAATCATTTTTTCTATAATATGCCAATTCTTTGATGCCTCTTCAGTCCTAATTTCCTCTGCTCTCCCTAATAGTATGATTAATACATTTGCTTGACCAGCAAGATGCCTTGCACACGCTAAACCATCTCCTCCATTATTCCCAGTTCCAGCTATTATCATGACTTTATTTTTTTGAATCTTCTTTAGCTTCTCCTTCACAACATCTGCTATAGCCCTTCCAGCGTTTTCCATCAAGAGCAATCTAGGCACTCCTAGATACTCTGAGTTTTCATCCGCTATAGCCATCTCTTCTGGTGTTATAGTGCTCATGGCAAGCTAATCGATGTACTTATGGATTAAATTAACGTTTAGCTTATGATTTTAAGGAATAAACATAAGTCCTCCAATCTATAAGAGCAGGGGATTAAGCTCTCATCGCCCTAATTTTATTAACTTCATCGGCAGGTTAACTTTTAAGTAAACCTTAACTCTGTTGACCAAAAGATTCATATACACGTTAGGATGGCAGAGTTTTGGTATGATCTACATAGGGATAGGTAGGCATTCTCCTGAAGTCTGCCCAGCGTACAATGAAAAATTCAGAAAAATGACTTTGGATGCCGCAGATAAATTAGAGGGACTGGCAAAGAAACACGGAGTCAAAGTAATCGGAGTCTGGAATGTGCCTTCAGAACACCTAACGTACTTTGTGTTTGATGCCCCCAGTCAGGAAGCTTTCCTAAAATTCGGTATGGAGCCGGAGATGTCAGCATGGGATTCTTTCAATACGACTGAATACAAAATGGCAATCGGCCTCGAAGAAATAAAAAAGATGCTAAAACAAGCCAAATAAAAAGATAGATTCGTTGTTAAGGAGGGACTAATTCCCTCTCATTTTTCTCAATTCTTTTTGTATAAACCCTTGGCGACTTGTCCTTTCATCCTAACCTTTTGAAAACATTAAATCTTGGGAGAGTCATGTTTCTATCAGAATAAGGATGACTGAGATAAAAAGAGGTTCAAAGTTTTGCCCTCGATGTGGTTCAACAGATGTGTTCTGGGCTTCTGGTCTTCTTCAATTATGGGGTCTTTGGGACTGCAGAGAATGTGGTTATCATGGTGCATTCATAATTGAAGATGGAGAATTAGCAATGAAAATTAGAGAAGATTATTTAAAGGAAATTCAAAAGAATGAAGATTGACATCTGATTTTTTCTCAAGACTTGTAAAGATGTAGAAATAAATAGA
>JACGUK010000038.1 GCA_024256265.1 archaeon | reverse complement strand
CCATGAAATCATAAATACATATTGATGTTATCACGGCAGAGAGATGGTTTGAGGAACAGATCATTTATTAAGTTCATCTGATTCGTAACTATGGCATTAAAATAACTTAGTGATTGGATTGAAAAGCTCGAAACTAATTATTTTGGGCATTTCAGGAAGTCCGAGGAAAGCAGCCACCGATTTCGTTGTTAGAAAGGCTTTGGAATACGCTGAAGAGAAATTTCAGGTCAAGACGGATTATTTCCACTTTTATGGAAAGAAGATAAACTTCTGTCTTCATTGTGATTACTGTATTAGAAAAAAGATGGGCTGCATACAGAAAGATGACATGACCGAAGCCTATGTCAAGCTTGAAGAGGCAGATGCTATGCTTTTCGGAACGCCAGTATACAACGGTACGCTTAGTGGACAGCTCAAGACCTTCTTTGATAGGTGCAGAGCATTGGTGGCAAAGAACCCGAATGCCTTAAAGAACAAGGCTAGTGCAGGAGTCGCTGTAGGGGGGGAGTGGTGGAGCCTTAAAAGCAAACTTGGGTGGAACCATATGGTCAAGAGATCTGGGCGCAAAGGGGGCGGAAGAAGATGTTGAAGGTTTCAAGAGCGTTTATAAAACTGTTGATCGATTGGTTGAAGTAGCCATTTTGTTAAGGAAGACTTAATGAAATGAGCAGTTTATAGATAGATTGTGGTAATCGCTATAACAAAAAGGATTATAGCAAAGATTAGAATCCATATAACATAATGTCGCTACAGCTGAAGGATATACAAAAGATAAGGAAGATACTGGGCTTGACTCAAAGCGAACTGGCAAAGCTCTCTGGAGTCAGTCAATCGTTAATAGCGAAGATAGAGGCTGGAAAGATAGACCCATCTTTTTCTAAGACCATGGCTATCTTTGAAACTTTGCAAAGGTTACAGCTGAAAAATTCTAAAAAGGTAAAGAACGTGATGACAAAGGAAGTCATATCTGCAGATGCTGAATCTAAGGTGGGCGAAGTAGTAAAATTGATGTACAAGCATGCAATCTCTCAAATGCCAGTTTTAAGTGGAGATGAGGTCGTAGGTAGTGTATCTGAAAAGGTCCTTATAAAGAAGTTATCAAGTGAAGAAAGCCCAAGAATACTCTTCATGAGGAAAGTAAAAGAGGTCATGGAACCACCTTTCCCTACTGTGAATGAAGATACTCCTATAAATCTTTTGGTCCCTATGTTGAATTTTTATCCAGCGATTTTGGTAATGAAAGGGAAAAGTGTAGCAGGAATTGTAACAAGGGCTGACCTACTTAAGCCAGAGTAGATTTAAAGTATATATAGATAGATTCTATAGGTTTAGGAGGATAGAAGTTGGAAAAAGATCAAGCAATAGGCGCTATAATCCTGATTGCTAGCATATTAGGCATCATCATCTATGGTTGGCTCCTCTTCTTCTTTGGTGCTCAGATCTCTCTGCTCGTGCTACAGATAACCGTTTTCATTGCTATGGTAGCAATATTAGCAATATTGGCTTGGATAGGATGGACTATGGCAACCACTCCACCACCAAAGCCTATAGAGCCTGAATTGACCCCAACAACCACGCCTGGACAAATGCCTAAAGAAGAGAAGTAAGAAAGAGTTCTAAACTTTTTATTAGATTCTAGCCCTCAGAAAGGATTGTCTGATAGGAAAAATGATGAAGGGGATTGATTAAAAGGCTCATCTTAGTCACAGGCATGCCAGGCTCTGGAAAGTCCGTAGTAAGGGAAATAGCAAATGAATTAGGCATTCCAGTTCTTATAATGGGCGACGTAATAAGGGAGGAAGTAAAAAGTAGAGGTCTAAAAGAAGAAGCAAAAAGTTACGAATTCGTCATGAGGGATATTAGAGCAAAACTTAGCAATCGGATAGTGGCTGAGAGAACAGCAAAGAAATTGAATTACATTAAAGCAGATATAGCATTCATAGATGGAGTTAGGAGTCTTGAGGAGGTTAGATACTTTAGAAAGATCGCTGAAGATGTTCATGTTCTCGCCTTATTGTCTCCTTTTCGAATCAGATTGAAACGTTTATCATCAAGGAAAAGATCAGGAGATCCAAAGACCGAGAAAGAACTTGAAGAAAGGGATGAGGCAGAGTTAAAGCTAGGCTTGGGAGACGTCATAGCCAAAGCAGACTCTTACATTGTGAATGATGATAGACCAATAGAAGTCTTTAAAGAAGATTTAAGAAAGACTATGATTCATTTAATGAAGAGCAGTTAAATCAATCAGATAGGTTAAACGGCTTTCCTTTGCTAAGAATCTCTTTTGGAATTCTTTCTTTGTTCTTGATTAAGAAATTTCTATCCTCTTTCTCATTTCTTAGCTCATCAGGTAACATGTGGGGAATCTCCTCTATGATAGGGTACCAACGGTCACAATTTTTACATATGATGATCCCTTCGATTATGCTTATTGATGAATTCGTCTTCATTTCATCAAATACTATAAGCTGAAGTGGGAAGGTCTTGCATATAGGGCATGCCAATATATCCATTAGTCGCCATCGCATATCGTTTTATAAAAAATATCTTAATATTATCTTTTCCTATTCATCTCCTTTATCAGGTGCTATAATAGGATATATAGTTAAGAGTATGAGGAGGAAGTAATGGCTAATAAATGTCCAGCAAATTCATGGAATTGGCAAAGAGTGATGGATTGGTATGGAGGAGAGGGAGGCATCCAGATCGAACCAGTAAAAGCAATCTACATATCACAAGCAGACCGTAGAATTCTTGATAACATATGCAACTTCTTACTTACTCAAGGAGTAAAAAGATGCCCAGTATACCTTGACAAGAAGACAGGTGTTTATAGTTTAAGGCTAGCTAGAGCTGAAGACATGAAAACATTCGTTGATAAGGGCAGACCTTATGCACCTACAGAAAAGGCTTGCGAAGAAATGGATAGAGTAGAAGAGCTGTTGAAAACGGTAAAACCAAAAAGAGTTTACAAACTGAAAAAGAAGAAAGAATCTTTATTGTGAAAATTTATTTCAAAAAGTTAATTAATCGTTTTTATTAATGTATTGTTTAATACCTCGTGGCTTGAACGACTGGTTAAAATTCCTCATAAGTACATCAAGAGAGGTTCATAGTGCTATTAAACCCATCCTAGGTTCTGCTTTGGCTTCTGAAGTCATCGGCAAAGGAGCAGGGGGAGATTTTACTATGAAGATAGACAAATTGGCTGAAGATGTTATAATAAATTCTCTCAAGAGTCAGAATATATCATGTATCGTGGTAAGCGAGGAAAGCGGAATCATGGAGATTGGAGGCAAGCCAGATGTTTACATCGTAATTGACAGCATAGATGGTACTACGAATGCAATCAGGGGAGTTCCTTTTTTCTGCACTTCAATTGCAATGTCAAAAGGTAATTCGATCAAAAATGTTGATGCAGGGGTTGTTTTGAACTTATCTGATGGTACCATATTTTATGCTGAAAGAGGCAAGGGAGCATACATGAACGATAAGAAGATAAAGACTTCTGATAGAATCTCACTTGAAGATGCAGTCATAGGTATAGACTTTAGCAAGGCTGAAGAGAAGATTATAACTAGATTGATGCCTCTTTTCAAAAAGGTCAGGCATATGAGGCATTTTGGTGCCAATGCTCTAGAAATCTGCTATGTTGCTTCAGGGTTCACAGATGCATTTGTAGATGTTAGAGGGATGTTGAGAGTCACAGATATGGCTGCATCTTACATAATACTGAAGGAAGCAGGTGGAGAAATTCTTACACCTAATGGAAAGGAACTTGATTCGATTCTAGAACCAACTCAAAGGGTATCCTTCATAGCGGCATCTAACTCAATAATTTGCGATAAGATTTTGAAGACTATAGATTTAGGAAGATAGAATTAGATGATGAAAATAGGATTTACTACAAGATTTGCCTCTTAACTATCAAATCAAATATCCTATCGGCGCAAGCATCTGGACTAAGCTTTTCTGTATCAACTATTAGCTCAGGGTTTAAGGGCTCTTCATAAGGAGCGCCCATGCCTGGTACTGTAGACTTTCCTTCGATGGCTCTTTTGTAAATATCTTTAGGAGCTTGAAAGGTTTCCATGCGTTTACTTTCTCTTTTTATACAAATTTCTAAAGGGCAATAAAGATAGACTTCCATGAAATTCTTTATTTCCTCTCTCGCTTTTTCTCTGTACCTTCTTCTATTCCCTGTTGCATCTATTATAACATTTACTCCATTCTTTGTTAACAGCTTTGCAACATAACGGATTGCTCCGTAAACTATCTCTCTTTCTTCCTCAGTATACTTTGGTTCTGGTGTTATCACCTTTCTTAGTTCATCTGAAGATATTATCTGGGCGTTAATGTCATTATCTTTCAGCTTATTGATTAAAGCCTTTGCTACTGTTGACTTTCCTGATCCTGGTAGTCCTGTCAGCCATATACACCAGCCTTCCTTCATAGTAACACCTTTTTAGGCTATATATGAGTTGACTTTCTTTAAATCAAATCTCTCTATGCTTAGCACGTTGTTTATGAAGTTGAATATCTTTATTCTCACATCCTCTGATAGATTGGGGTACCATATTGGAGATGCGATAACTAACCCCCTCCATGCAAAGAAGGGCTGAATTACTTCGAATACCTCGTAATCTTTTGTCTTATCTATATAATTCTCCCAAAAATTCATGAACAATTTTTCAAAATGCCCTTCAAGCCTACCATGAGCCTGTAAGGAGTAGAATATGTAATTTATGCTCATCGAAGAAAGATCGTCGGCAGGCTCTCCCCACTCCCCTCTGCTCCTATCAAGGACCGTAAAGTCTACGCCCTTCCTGAAAATTACATTCCAAGGATGAAAGTCACCATGAACTTGTGAGAGCCTATGAGCCTTTTTCTTTGAAATGTATCTCCAATCTATGCACATCTTCTCTATCTTCTTCAACCCTTCTTCATCTATATATGGCAAACCGAAAGGATAACTGTCTATCAAGCCCATGATGCATTCCCCATGACCTAACAATTCTCTAGCCCTTCTTACGTAGAGACCGTGCTCTTTTCTCTTTCTTGCATGTATTTTTACTAAGTAATCTGATAGGGCTAAACATCTTCTCACATCTAGTTCATCGATCTCATTAGTAGCCTTTACCCTGTCTAGATCTAAATGATACAACTTGCCCTCTACTTTCTTCATCAAGATAAAGTACTCAGTGCAATCTCCTAAAGACTTCAACCTGCCTTCTTTCGTAAACGCGCCTACATCATAAGATCTGACATGCCTTGGTAGCTTGTTGAATGTAGAATTTTGCCATATTATGATTTGAGCTCTATCTGAGAAGTGTTCATGACCAAAGCCTTCTCTCTTCAAAGTTTCTAGCACTAAACTCTTCTTCTTGCCTTTAACGTCTATCTCAATAAGATAAGGCAGACCGTATCCAAATGCCTTCAGCTTCTTTTCCTTCCTCACCCTCTCCTTACAGAGCTCTCCTATGTAGTTGATGGCAACTTTATTCTTAAAGATAGATGATAGATATTCTTGTATTTCCTCAGAATCTATTCTAATCAATTTTTTACAGATTATCTTAACATGTAAATATATTTAATCTTAATCTTATAAATTTACTTTAACCTTGAGAATACCCTTTTTACATGATTGAATGTAGCGAGAATTATTTGCCTAAATTCTCTGTCGATCATTGATAAGGTAACAAGATAGACAAAAGCACCAAGCCCTACCAACGCTAAGACAGATATGATGTAGATGGAAAAAGTTGGAATGTACTCAAGGTTGAATTCCAGTAACTGAAGCAAAATCGCCATAATGCCTGAGCAGAATAAGTACTTTAAGAGATTGATGAATGGGAATTTAAAGTCCATAACTCTTTTGGATAAAATCCATTTATACATTGTAGAGGATAGAGTAACTACAAAGGACAAGATTGCCCAAATTAAGGCAAGGAAGATATAATCAAATCCCCAAATAGTAGGGATGTATAATAAGATGATCAACGCTAAGATGTAAAATGCAGATGAAACATAAGTTATCGATGGTACTATGAAGAGGTTGCTTTTCATAAAATCCTTGAACTTAGAATTGAGATTCAACTCTACCTTTTCAGTCCCAACCAAGATGGCGCCAAAAATTCCTGATAGAGAGGAGATCAACGATGCAGGAATCATTGCCCTTAGTATCCATAGTAAGTCAGCATAAGTTGGATTAAGCAAGTAGAGCAGAGGACGAGCCAGTACAAAGGCTCCAACGCTCATAGGGATACCAAACATTAGCACGAATCTTATCGATGCTTCAACATCTTTTTTTCCTCCCCCTCCTAGCAACTTTGGATATAGAGCTACAGCCAAGAGGCCTGAATATGTAATTACAGCGCTTATTATGCCTGGAACTCTAAAGTATGTTAAAGGTAAAGGTGAACCTGTTAGAGCAGGAACTATAAGCCCGTCGAAACCATATAATATTCCTGATAATGAGCCAAATATAGGAAGCCAAAAAACTCTGAGCCATCTCTTAGCCAATTCTTTATCAAAGTTGCCAATTATTGTATCTTTTATCATAAAGGCCACTAAGAATATCTGGGCTATCTGAGCAAAAGCTATGGCGAGTATGGCACCAATCACTCCCATTCTCGACTCCATGACAAGCCATATAGCCAATGCTACCTTTGCAACTTCGAAGACGAAGAACCCATAACTTTGAATCTCTGGTCTTATACCTTGAGCAATAGATTCTAAAGTTGATATAGCATAAAAGAGGATGACTTGAATCCCTGCCACAAGAAAGTATGTTAGAGGCGATTGTATTCTTTGAGCTATAGGGATGGATGCAAGAATGTAAGCCATAGCTGCAATAGGGGCGATGGTAAAGTTCATAATCAGCCCAGTCTTTGCAACTTTTTCACCTCTTGCAGTATACCGAGTTATCCAAAAGTTAGAGATCGAGGCAGGGAATAAGACGTAGCTTACTATCAATCCTACAAGTTGCCAGATTCCAAAGTCTGCCTCTGTCAGGCGCCTTGTGGTTATTATGGAGAACATAAGACCAGTAAAGATGCTCATTATTCTTGTACCATAAGCCATTAAGCCAGCGTACCTTAGCCGAATATTACTCAAGCTCGTCCTTAGACCTTTATCATATCCTATTCAAATAGATTTTCTGAGAGTTGGATTAACCATGATTAACTTTTAATGTGAGACCGTCTGAAGAATTAGAATAAAATGAGGAGTATAGATGAGCATGGGAAGTGATAAGAAACAAAAGTCACTATATACTTATCTGATAATTTTAGTAATAGTTACTATAATAAATTCGCTCTTGGCTCGTTTTGGTGTTATTGCTCGTCCGATTGGTCTTGGAAGTTCTGGATTATACTTTTCAGTTGCCTTTATGATCGCCTTTGCGTTATGGTTTGGGGCGTGGGGAGTAATTGCGGCATATATTGGATGTTTTATAGGCGCAGGGATGCTCTCGGGTATGCCACTTGATGTTAATCTTTATTGGTCATTGGCAGATGTCTGGCAGGTTTTGATACCGCTGGTGGCTTTCAAGATATTTGATGCAGATGTTGGCCTTAGAACGAAAAGGGGCTTTTTAATTTTCCTCGTTTTCGGTTGGATGTTAAATAATTTGGTGGGTGCTATTTGGGGTGCAAGTATGCTTGCTATAGGTGGGCTTGCTTCATGGATTGATGTTGCAAATATATTCACTGGCTGGTTTATCGGTAATCTAATAGTAACTATTGTGATTACGCCATTGTTGCTTAGATACATCACGCCATACATTCAAAAATCGGGATTATGCGTTAAAAAGTATTGGGTTTAACTTGCTGGAAAACAAAAGCTTTAAGAAGAAAGTTCAAAAGGGAGTTACGCTATAAGTTTTTATAGTCTGCAATTACAATTCTCATCTCTTTCGAGTAGTTTGCTTCACTTAGAACGGTCTCAATCTCATGGCAATTCTGGGGATCTTTGATATATCTCAAATATTTATTATATCCACCCAATATATTTTCAAGTATACCCTCAGGGATTAACTGACCACCTGTTGCTTCTGCTTTTCCATTATAGAATACCAAAGTCTTAGGTGGGATTCCTCTTTGTAGTGCTTCTGGCAAACCCAAATGTCCTACTGCAATGAAAGAAAAATCACCAGTTAACGCCCAAACGTTATTGTATCCTCTTAAATACGCACCAATTCCTCCTCTATATGCCTAGGATCGGGGGAAGATGCGCGCTATTTTCTCTTTTCTTCATATCCTCGCACTTTCTAAACTAAATTGCATCACCTGTTGCTGGCTGTTGTCGCCTAGTCAAAGTCGTATATCGTCACAATTGCACCACATTTTAGGCATTTGAAAATGTATGCCATAGGACTCCAATTGTCATTTGGATCTATGATACCAGATACGCTGTCGGGTTTTAGTCTTGACCAAATTAAGTCAACGTTTTCAGTTTCTTTCAGATCACCGTATAAAGAGTTTCTGAAGAGTTCTTTGCCATTTCCGTCTTCTGCTAATTTGTTGAAGTCGTCTTGTCCTGCTAGTCTAATGAATTGGCAGTAATCTCCACAATGAGCTGGCCAATGCCAATCCTGCCATGTAGGGAATTTAGGCGTGCTTCCCTCGAGCTGTTTTGTTATTTCTCGGGCTTGTTTTTCAATCTCGTTAGCTGATGCATTAGGGTTTTTACTCTGCATTTGTCTTTTCAGTGCTCCAAAATCACCTTCAACAGCTGAGGCTCTGACTTCGAGCAGGCGGCCTTCGGCTACACACTCAAAACAGAACGCTTTAAACGCTTTGGGCTCTTCTCTCTCTCTGCGCGCCTCAGCCTCTGCTAGGCGAACTCTATATTCAATACGCTCCTTCCTCTTCATCTTCTTCGGATCAGGGAACCTCCTCGTTAGCTCTTTAAATACGTCCTCGAGAATGCGCGAGCGAATGTAGTATCCTTTGCCATCGAAACACTTTCTTCTCTGATGGCAAATATCGCATTCATGTTCACCATCTAAGATGTAAGCAAACTTTTCAGGTTCCAGAAAGTATTTGAGTCGTGCCATCTTATTTTTCCTTCTTTTGGTCAATTATAGAGGTGTGCACAATTTGCTTTTATCTCTTTGGGTTGTAAGTTGTTTTTATGGATGGGACAATTGTCGAAGAAAAAGCCGAGCCTAAACTACTCAAAGAAGTGAATCAACAGAGGGTTTGAACATTATAGCATAAATATGATCGGCCTCTTGGGGTACTTCTTATTGTTTATGAGCACTAACCTTTCTCTTTCTAAGGAAGATATAGAGAAGAGAGTTTCATTGTTCTTCTTTTTCATATTCTTTTCTCCGTTACATCACTCTTTTTGAAAAGCGGAATCATAAAACCATATATGATCCAATTCCCCTTTCATTCTTCCGTTTGTTTTTCTCTCCCTGATGACTTTTGCTGGAATACCCGCTACTACCATGTTAGGCTCCACGTTCTTACTTACCAATGATTTGGCGGCTACAACGGCCTGCTCGCCTACAGTGACTCCTGGTAAGATCATAGCATGAGCATATATCTTGGCAAAGTCTTTAATCACTACCCTGCTGTAGCTTCTCTTGCTATGCTCGGACTCCGAATGGGTATGAGTGTAAATCTCTACACCCTCGGCCAATGCAACGAAATCTCCCAGTATGATGCCTCCCTTGGCATCCAGATATACACCACGGTTCATAAATACATCATTTCCAAGCTCTAAATTCTGGCCGAAGTTGAAACGAACATTTTCTTCTGCTATGAAGTTCTTGCCACATTTTTTAAACAATCGCTTGGCGATGATACGTCGGAATGGAATGGCAAAATTCACGGCCACACTTATTGGGAGTTTGTCAAGGGCGTCCCATAAAAAATGCAGATAACGCTGCTCTCTGGTAAAGGTTAATTCTTGAGCCTTAGGTAGATATTCACTATACAGTCTGATTTCCTCCAAGATTTCTGTGGGAAAAGCCGAGGCACCCATGAACTCCAGTATGTGAACAGCTCCTCGTGTATCCACGCTTGCGTTTACAATCTGTTCAATCACTGAAAGCCTTTCTCGGATGTTCATGACCATCACCCCAAGGATATTTATAGTCAATCCATTAAGGTGTTTCGGATTAATGTCCTCTGTGAAGACAATACGCTAACAAATTGTCAACCATTAGTTAGGTATCTCAAGCTCTTCTTTAACTATTAAGTGAGCGCCGCCGGCCCGACTTGAACGGGCGACCAACTGGTCCCTGCGTGGATTAACAGCTTCAGCTTACATTATCAGCTGCTCTACCACGCTGAGCTACGGCGGCTAGCCATTCAGCAAAGATTCATTCATAGCTTTAAGTTTTGCTTTTTACATGGTTCCACAATAAGGAGTAGGGCAACCTCCGGAGTATTCAGAGTCAGCGCCAACATACTCTAAAGTTTCGCCTTTTTCCACACCAAGAACTGAGCCTAGGTATAGGACTTGCTCTTTCTTGCTACCATATCTATATACAGTTATGCCCTTACAACCTAGCTTGTAGGCTAAAATATAAGCATCTCTTACATCCTCTACGGTAGCATCGTGAGGCAAGTTAATAGTCTTAGATACTGCATTGTCTGTGTATTTCTGAAAGGCTGCCTGCATCCTTACATGCCACTCAGGCTCTATATCCAATGCTGTTACGAATAATCTTTTCACATCCTCTGGAACCCCTTCAATCTCT
>JACGUK010000037.1 GCA_024256265.1 archaeon | reverse complement strand
TAATCAAAAACGAAACTTTTATAGAATAAGCTTTTATTTACATCGATTTGATGGCTTATGAAGATGCTTTGGAACGTTCTTAGTGCAGGAATACTTCTGATCACTTTAGCAATTTTAGCTATAATCTCAATAGTAACAGCTCTGATTCCCTTAGAATGGGTCCTTCCTTTAACCATTGTTGTCTTTGGCGCTTGGCTCATAATTTTAGCCTTCATAAAAAAGGCTTTGAAAACAACAGCCTATGAAGCACCTCCTCTTATGGTAGGAGGATGGGGCATTCTCCTTATAGGCATAGGAATGCTATGGCTTTATCCAATCATGTGGATTCTAATAATAGCAATTCTAATATTAGTTGTTGGGTTGATTGCAATAATCTATAGTCTCATGAAGAAGACCTAGAATGTAAGTTTCAGATCAAAAGGAATTGCAAATGAAATTTAAATTAAGACAGATAATATTATGACAGAAAATTTTGGATTAAGAGAGCAGTGGCATAAAGTTATAGATGCTCTTCACGCTATTATGCCTGTATACGATCGTGTTAACCATATAATATCCTTTGGTCGAGATAGAGCCTATAGAGAAGAGGGCATCGCTAACGCTCTACCTTCTGCAGAACTGGTTTTAGATGCAGGCTGTGGTCCTGGTGTGATGAGCGAAATAGCCTCTAAGAAATTGAAGATAAAAGATCTAATATTGTTAGACCCCATGCTTGATTACCTTACGATAGCGAGGAAGAGGTTAGCAGATAATAATCCTGAGATGGTCGTTGGCCTATTTGAGGCTCTTCCATTTAAGAGGGGAATATTCGATTTGGTTATGTGTGGCTTTTCATTAAGGGATTCGGTAAACATGAATCTAGCTGTAAAAGAAATATCTAGGGTATTAAAGAATGATGGTGAATTCATCATAGTCGACTTAGGAAAGCCTGACAACCCTGTAAAAAGATATATCATAGGGATATGGTGGAGATTCATAGTCCCTCTCATGACCACAGTTCTTGTTAAAAGAAAGGGCTTATTCTACACTGCAATTTATACAACTTATAAGAGATTGCCGAGAAATAGAGAGTTAAAAAACATTGTTCGCATTTGGTTTAGCGAAGTCATATTAAGAGTAAAGATGCTTGGAGGAATAGTTATAGTTACAGCAAAGAAGAGTATGCATAATTAAATTATCACACATATATGAAAACTTCCTCCATCTTGTCATGTTGATTAGAACTTGGGTTTGATACAACTCCACTATTAGATTTTACCTAAGGTAGTTTTTCCTCTTCAGGGTATCGTAGGTATGCTGAAGTTAGAGAAGATTTTTATTTAACTGAGAATACAAGAGCTAGATAGACGAGGTTATATCAATGGACTGGGGTTTAAGAAACCGTTTGTCACGGATAATTAAGCATGACGGCCGCACAATTATGCTGGCTGTAGATCATGGATACTTTCAGGGGCCAACCTTTAGGCTAGAGAACCCGAGGAGAACTATAGTGCCTCTTCTACCCTATGCTGATGCGATTATGTTGACCCGTGGAGTGCTACGCTCATCCATTCCTCCTGAGACTGAAACGTCAATCGTGCTGAGGGTTTCAGGTGGAAACAGCGTTGTTGGAACTCTTGCCAACGAGGAGATAATCACGTCCATGAAGGAAGCTGTCCGACTTAACGTAGCTGCAGTTGCCTTCTCAATATACGTGGGCACAGAATATGAACATCAGACCTTAACCTGCTTGGCAAGACTTGTCGATGAGGGTCAAGAGTACGGAATGCCTGTACTTGCTGTTACAGCCGTTGGAAAGGAGCTTGAGAAGAGGGAAGCCCGCTACCTCGCTCTCTGCTGCAGGATAGCAGCTGAAATAGGGGCCAGTATGGTGAAAACCTATTACTGTGAGAACTTTAGGAAGGTTGCTGAAGGCTGTCCTGTCCCGCTGGTCATTGCTGGAGGGCCTAAACTTGAAACAGAGCTAGATGTTTTTCAGCTCGTCCATGATGCGTTAGAGACTGGAGCAATAGGCGTCGACATGGGAAGAAACATCTGGCAACACGACTACCCTATAGCCATGATTAAGGCTATAAGGGCAATAGTCCATGAGGGCGCCACCACGAAGGAAGCCCACGAGCTTTTCAACAGCCTTAAGCAAAGTAGAGAGTAACCCTATTTCTTTTCACTTGCAATCTATTTATTCTAGTGAATAGACTGTATTGTTGAGGTTGCCTCTTTGAGGGTTGCCATATATTATAACAACCGAGACATTAGGCTGGAGGAGATATCGATACCGAGGATAGGCCCCGGCGAACTCTTGGTACGCGTGGAAGCCTGTGGTATATGTGGCAGCGATGTTATGGAATGGTACCGTGTTAAGAAAGCTCCATTAGTTCTTGGCCATGAGATAGCTGGCGAAATAGTCAAGGTTGGAGAAGGTGTGGAACGCTATAGAGAAGGTCAGCGAATTGCAGCTTCCCATCATGTACCTTGTAACACTTGTCACTACTGCCTCACAGGCCATCACACAGTGTGTGAAACCCTCCGCCGGACAAACTTCGACCCTGGAGGCTTTGCCGAATACGTCAGGTTGCCAGCCATAAACGTAGACCGCGGGGTCTACCCTTTGCCTGATAGCGTATCCTTTGATGAGGGAACTTTCACAGAGCCTCTTGCCTGCGTCCTCCGAGGGCAGAGGCTAGCCCAAATTCAGCCAGGCCTTAGCGTGCTTGTGATAGGCAGCGGAATCGCAGGACTGCTTCACATACGGCTTGCAAGGGCCATGGGGGCAGGCAAAATAGTTGCAACGGACATAAACGAGTACAGGCTGAAGGTAGCGCTAAAAATGGGGGCTGACTCTGCCTTTCACGCTTCTGAGGAAATACCTGAAAGGGTGCGTGAAGTCAATGATGGAATGCTAGCTGATAGGGTGATAGTTTGCACAGGCGCGAAGTCGGCTATCGTTCAGGCGCTTAAATCCGTGGAACGAGGTGGGATCGTTCTCTTCTTTGCTCCCACTGAGTATGGCGTCACTATTCCCTTATCTCTAAACGAGCTCTTCTGGCGTAACGAGGTGACTCTAACTTCTTCCTATGCAGGTAGCCCCGCAGATCATATAGTAGCTCTACAGTTAATCCGCTCTCATACTGTACATGTAAAGGAGATGATTACACATAGACTTGGATTAGCTGAAACAGGCCTAGGCTTTCAGCTTGTAGCTAACCCCAAAGACTCCATAAAGGTAATAATCGAACCTCAAAGGTAGCTCTATATACGAATCTCCAGCTCATGCTCTTTATTTTAAGGAACGGATAGAATAAGAATGTTAACATTAAGCTCCAAAAATCGTTCTTAGCTACTACGTTTAAATAGCAACCACTGTCTTCGGCCCTTTTCCTCCTTTATTAGGAGGAGTACAAATTCTCCATTAAGTTTTTTGCCTCTTAGCTCAAACCGAATCTCTCGGACTGTTTTTGTCTTTAAGACATAGTTACCTCTATCCCATATTTCTACTTTTCCAGCACCATATTCTCCCTCAGGTATCGTTCCCTCGAAATCCGCATATTCAAGGGGATGGTCTTCAACTTCTACTGCTAATCTTTTGACCCCATGCTCTACTGGTGGTCCTTTCGGGATAGCCCATGATTTTAAAACACCATTCATCTCTAGCCTGAAGTCGAAGTGATGATGCGAAGCCCAATGTTCATGCACAACAAATCTCGGCATACTCAATCTATGTATCTATGCCTTAATAAGGGACATAAAAGTTTATACTCAATCAAACTCATAAAAGTTCTGTGCAGATCTATATAGCCTTACTCGTATGTCTTAAGATTATCTGAGGCTATATTCACTGCATAAAGGAGATGTTAGTATCGAAAGAGAAGAGTAAGAAAGTCCCCAAACAATATAGTTGATGTGAATCCTAAACTTATGAAGATCAATAAAGGAATTCCAGGCGTTACCCATACGTCTTGCCCTAATGTGAACTCTTCATCTTTTAAGAGAGAGATATGAAATCTTTTTTTACCATCAACCATCTTCTCTAAGCTCATGAAAAAATGACTCTTCTCAGCCTTGCTTGCTCTATATCCTAGAAAACATGCAAGAACCTTCCTCCAAAGCTTCTCTCCTTCGAATCCTGAGAAGACATCTTTGCCATGGATAAGCCTTATGATATTCAGAATGAAAAAGATCACTGGAAGGCTTATAGTAAGGAATATTCCATTAGTAAGAGAAATTAGAGATGTAAAAGGATGAAGATAGTTAGATGGATAATAGACTGGATATGGATAAACTGGAATGAGTAATGATATGACTATTAGTGCCTTCATGTCAGCCCCTCCAAAAAAGCCAAAGTAATATAGTATAAAAGAGATCAAAGAGCTCAAAGATATAGATGCTATGACCAAGATTAAAAATTGAAGACTAAAGTAAGAAGATAGCTCTACTATGTTAAGGATTATCCCTATAAAGGAAAAAAGTATCCATAGCTTATCACTAACTTCTCTTGTCTTCCAATCACTATAAGATGCATAACTTAGCATGATGAAGCACATAGCTATCTTGACGAGTAACATCGATAAGCCTTCACAGTATTTGTTCTTAAGGCTTTTTAGTTACTTTAGTCGTCCGTGGAGTATTAGAGCTCTTCTTTTGCAGGAGCAAGAACTTTTTCTTTCGGAAAGACTACTATGCCTCTATCGGTGATTCGATATAAGTGAAAGTCGAAATCATGTTTTATGCCTCTAAGCTTCATAATCTGAATTCCTCGAACAAATCCTCCTCCTACCTGTAGCATGTCCAAAAAGATTACACCATCAGTTATAAAATGCTCCATTAGAAAACGTCTACCTAATTCATAAGAGCGATGCTCTGTTGTGATCAATGTCGTGCAATCTAAATTAGATATCCCCATGATCAAACGTACTATCTCTAACCTCCTTTCAAAATCATCTCTATAATGCATGAGCAAGGCTGTTAATGCATCTATAGCAACCCTCTTTGCTCCTATCTCCCTCACCTTTTGCCTTATCAACTCTGATAGTCCATAAGCCTTAAATTCGATAAAGCCCGTATGAACGCCTGTCGTAGTGAGCATCGTCTCTCCTCTTAACGGGTTAGCGTCTACAAGGATCAATTTTTTCTTAGATGCTAAGCTCTTTAAGTCCATTCCAAATCCTATCATGTTTTTTATTATACTTTCAGGGCTCTCTTCAAGAGTCACATAAACCCCTGGCTCATCATGATCAATGGCACCCTTATAGAGAAACTCCATACAAAAAGTCGTCTTTCCGGAACCTGGGACACCTGATACAACTATGTTCTTACCTTTTGGGAAGCCCCCTTCCATTAACTCATCTAATCCTTCAATACCGCTCGGAGCTCTACTACTCAATTGTAACATCTCCTAAAGGTTTAAAAAATCATATACTACTCTTTAAATATATCGGCTATAGATAAGGGTATAGTTTGGAGTTTAGACCATCAGAACTAGTTGGTGCTTTGGTAGTAGACTTTGAAGGTTATATCTATGGTCATGTTGTAAAAGTCGATATTAAACCTGAAGGACCCGTATTTAAAGTGAAATCTCTTATGAGTGTTCAAGAATCTGTACCTGATATCGATGCCTTGAAAAAAGTCCTTCAGGAAAAGTTCAGCATATCTAATGTTCAAGAGTTATACAGATTTATAGCAAAAGAACTAAAGATACAGTCCGTTACAGAGAACGACTTGATAAGCTATGCAAAACTCAAGGAAGTAAAAATACCTATGAGAGAAGTTTTAAGAGAAGTAGAAGAGGAAAAGCCAGATATCCACTTAAGCGACATAGAAGCCATAAACAGAAGTGAATTGGGCAGCTGTATCTTAGTCAAGACTCCCGTAGAGGCTACGATAAGAAGTATAGAGCCACAAAAAGCTGCACTTTATCAAAAGGAAGAGAGTTTAAGGGGTAAGCTTGTTGTAGATAACACGGCTAAGATACTAGGCAAAGTTCATGGCATTCTAATGAGCGCTGATGGTTTAAGTGTTCAGGTGGGCAAAGATGGGATGGTAACGAAATTGATTCCAGATATGAACTCATTGAAGAAAAGGATCTTTTCTGAAAAAACTCCAAAAGAAATTATAAAAGACTTAGAATCTCTCGGTTTTGAACAGCCTCAAAATTTGACCGATGACAAGCTTTTGACGTATGCTAAGATGAGAGGTTACGAGATACCTACACGCCTTGAATCCAGCAAAACTGTTTTGTTGTATAAATCCTCCGTGCCTTGGCATCAGATAAGGAAGATAGGCGATGTTGTCTTATTGAATAAAACTCTATTAGAAGATTTAACGGAAGAATCGAAGATGGAGGAACCAAAGCCCATAGTTTATTCTACAGACTTGACTCAGAAGCCTAGTCGCCCAAGCGCCCAAGTAAGGGAATCCCCAATTTCATTTCTAACCAAGCCAGGGAGTTTTGCCTTTGGAGTTTACGCAGGTACTTTTCTGATGATCTTCGTCGGTCTTGTTCCATATATTGGTGCGCTGTTTTCTGGAGGAGTGGCAGGGTACTTGGCAAGAGACTGGAAGAAAGGAACCATAGCAGGGTTTCTTAGCGGACTACTTGGGACAGTACTAATAACGATACTTCTCCATTTATTAATGCCTATAGGATTAGAGAATTTCTTAGTCACAATCCTGCCTATTTTTACTCAAGACACAATTGAAGGAATTTTGAACTCCGCAACAAGTGAAGCTTTTCTATATTTTGGAAGCCTAGTGAACGCATTAATTGGACTTATCGGAGGTTTATTTTTAGGATTTTTTAAGAGTAGATAAACTGAAGCATTCATCGTAATGATCATAACTGTTAAATATAGGTTCTTTCCCTTATTTCAAGAGTAAATTTTGCAAGCTTCATTAGAGCTTAAGATGTTCAATACTCCTGACGAGCTCAAAAAGTTTTTAGATGATGAAATAGGTAGGATAAGAACTCTCCTCGGGGATTATCTTCGCCGTCTAGAAGAGAACCGCATTAAAACAGAGAAGTTAAAGAAGGCTCAAGAAGCTATAATTAAGTTCGCAGGGGAGAAGCAAATACCTTCACTCGAAGGGCGAGAAATAGATTTATCGGGCTTTAAAGTCTTTGTAAACCCTAGCTTAAGGCAAGAGATGGATGTGCTTGAAGATATAGTTAAGAGTTTACAAGATAAACTCAATACAATTCAAAAGATAAGAAAGGCTTTAGAACCTCTTACAGGTTTTGAGGAAGGCATAGTCACAATAGTTGCTATCATAAGTGATAACGTTCCTATAAAGCTCATGATTCATTTAAAGCCCTAGTGAATCGATGTTAAAGCCGAAATTTTGCGAGAAATGGTGAAGGTGTAAGTTAGAGTGACGTTATCATGGATTCGTTTCATGGTAATGGTCGCTCTCTTTCATTCTTAACGTCTGTTGCATTAAGATGGGTATTCTTTAACTTCGTCTAGAGTTATTCAGAGCCTTTTATGCCGCCTGATATAGTAGCAGTTTTAATGGGTTTACTCTTCTTCATCACTTTCGGTATCCTAACCTCTATTTATGAAACTTATTAGCGATCATAGGCTTTCGTCATGTAACGGTTAAGCCTTTTTTCATAATAAATCTGCTCTTCACTGTTTAGTTTAAGTATTGACTCAATCTTATCGAAATGAGAAAGTGCATCTGAACCAAGATTCGTTATTCTATAGAATATGCCTTCTCTTATCACCGTCCTCTCAACAAGCCTTAGATCTATCAACCATTGGAGATCTCTCTTCAACTCATCCCAAGTAAGATTCGCTTTGTACATTATGTGCGTTTGTTTTATGGGACCAACACCTGCTACGACTTTTAAAATGTCTACTAGCCTCTCAAGTTTAGACCTGCGGATTATCTTCAAGTCCATTATATATAACGTGTAGGTAGCCCATATAAAAATATGCAACCTTTTGCTTATAACCTATGGGTAAAGATACCAATATAAGGATGGCACGTGTGGACAAGCGACATATAACGGAAAAAATTAGATTTGCATCAATGATAAGAAGGCATCAAATTTAGACTTCTTTTGAGTACTGAGGCTTGTCCGTCAGTCATCCAACCTTGCTTTAAAAGAGTATCTATAGCATTAGAAATCTGCTTTTTTGTTTCATAAGAGGTTAGCATATCGAACTTTTTACCTCTCTTATAGATTTCTCCCTCTAAGATAGGATCAGCCTTAATATAATCTATGAATTTGACATCAAAGATGTCCATAAGTTGACCAGAATAAGGTCTAAGAGGTTGAGCAGAGATGCCATGCATCCATTTTAATGGAGGATGAATGGCAGGGAATTGAACTAGGCTAGGAGGATACGTCTTATATCTTTTCCCTCCTTTTATGTCTTCATAGCAGACAAGGTAAAAAGGTATGCAAAGAAGCTTTGGTTGATCGTCCTTAAACTCTTGCTGTGGCAGTTGCTCTAATTGCTCCAAGCTACTTTTGACATGACTATGTATGTCTAATATCTGGCGTCTCAAACTCATGGCCCTATTAGAAAGAGCTTCGGCTTCTTCCCTTCTCTTCTTTACTTCGAGTTCTTTCTCTATCTCTACATCTTTAAGGACTTTCATCCTAGATTCTATAAGCTGTGTGTACGCACCCTCGATAGAAGATATCTCCTTTCCTCTCTCATCCTCCAAGGCTTTTATTACAGTTTGAAGCCCTTCTATCTCTTTTTCAATGTCTTCCATCCTTGACGATATATCCTTTAATATCTTACTCCAGAGACCAAAGTAACTTCTTTCTTTCACTGAAGACTTGGATGAATCGGCCATCCCTCTCAAAGTCTCATAATCCTTCTTTAGGTACATGAATAGCTTTCTGTATTCTCCTATCTGAGAGTTGAAGAATTCCTTACGCTCCTCGAACCTTGATAGAATCATCTTCATCTCCAACTCCTTCTTTGTCTTGAGCTGCTCTACGGACCTATTGACGATCTCTGCTGTAACCTCCATTTGACGATTGTATTCATTGTTTATGCCAAGTATCTCTTCATCTATTTGAGCCATATGAAAGCTCGTCTCCTCATCTAAAACTTTTATGGTCTCTTCGAGTCTGGTCCTATCGTCCTCCAGATCCCTTTTTACCTTGTTTAACTCATAAACAACTTCTAGCATCCTTCTTTCATCTATGTGCAAAGGTAGCATGAAGGAATTTGGAGATGCAGCGCTGATGACACCAAAATCGTTCATATAACTCGTAATTGCAAATGCAAGAGGTTTCTCTATCAAGCCTGTTACAGTGTAAGTCTTTCTTCCAAATTGAGAGAAGGTTTTGTTATGCCTCACGAGCATGTTATCAAAAAGATCTCTATTGCTGTGGGCATCCCTTAAATGGTTTATGAACTCATCTATTGGGGGCAACTCAACAGCTATTAGAGAGAAGGAATGAAGTTTCATAGGATCGATGAATATCCATCTCTTATCGAAGGGGTAAGCCCAAATTCCATAGTAAACCTTCACAATAAAGGATATACTCTCTTGCTCCTTTCCCGTAAAAGACCTCTTTTTCTCTTTTTCAGCCATATAGTAAATAAACGCCATCCCAAGATCTTCATCGATAGGCTTCCTATTTGTTGCTGATACAGCGAAAGAAGGTATGACTAGAATCTTTTTTGTTCTTTGATCCATTTCTTCCAATATTTGCTCATCGCCTCATGTTGCTATTACACGTTGCCCGTTTTTTATTCTATTTTGGATCTCAAAAAGTTTCAATTCTAAGGCTAACATCAAATCGAAAAGATGATTCTTGGCAAAAAGGTTTGTGAATCTAGAGAACAGAGTAGAAATCTACTACAAGTATCTGAAGAAAAAAGACCTTATCTGGCTAAAACCAAAAGTTAAGAGCTTAGGTATATCCCTTGCAATGCTCGGGCGTGTTATGTTAAAGATTTATCCTTCAAGATCCTAAAAATTGAACTTGGGAAGAAAAGAGATACTTCTACTATGACGATCACTAGCCATCTAATAGAGCAGTGCTCCATAATTCTTAACTATCACTAAAATGAACAAATGAGTAAATGATCAACAGAGTAAGAAAAGGGGTAAGCCCTGTAGTAGCAACTGTAATAATCATAACAGTGACGTTGGTAGTTGGTTTTGCAGTCTTCGCCTTTGTGAATAGCGAGGCAGCAGTTGCTTCTGGTGCGTTTGGACAATCTACAGCAAGTTATGTGAATTGTCTTAGAGAGAGGTTTGTAATAACGAATGTAGCATTTAATTATCCTAGCTCTGGTCAGGTTAGAGTATGGTTCTATAATAACGGGGCAATAAATACTCAGATAGTAGAGATATACATAGGCA
>JACGUK010000136.1 GCA_024256265.1 archaeon | reverse complement strand
GCCATAGACATCATCAAGAATAGGCTGAAGAATGAAAACCAGTTTTATGGTCTGAAATTCACACACGATACTAGTACTATATATGTAGAGAGGAATAGGAGCACTTATTCAACTTTAAAGTCCTTCTCCGAGAAACTCGAAAAGCAGATAGAGTTGGCTATGAAAATCAATGCAGTAGACCCTAATGAAGTTGTATCCTCAGTCTTAAAGACTCATATCCTTCCAGATGTTATTGGAAATATGAAGGCATACACGTCTCAGAATTTTCGTTGCAAATCATGCGGGGAGCGACATCGTCGCATTCCTCTAAAAGGGGTTTGCTTGAATTGTGGTGGAGAGTTGCAACCTACTGTTACTAGGGCTTCCATAGAAAAGTATCTAAACATTGGGTTAAAGCTATCTGAGAAGTTTAAAGTTAGCGAATACGTGAGAAGTCGCTTTGAGATAGCATCCGAGGAACTCTCATCTCTATTCATTTCGAAGAAAGAGGGGGCTCAACTCGAACTTACAGAGTTCTTTGGTTGATAGAGTGATTATAGTTTTCAAATATTAGAATCTTTCATAGCAATTTTATAGAAGGGAAAAGCTCGCTTTAGCTGTAAAAGGAAAATTGCAATCAGAGTTGCCCAAGTTAAAATGACCCCGATAGCGTATAACTTAAGGCTTGTAACGACTATTTGAGCTCTCTCAAAATTATATAGAACCAGCACTAAATCCGATGAGACCTCCATGAGCGCCAAAACTATAGGCAATAATATTACCAGAATATAAGCAGGATGTAAGACGATAGGGTCTACTTCATTCTTATTTAGCTTTCCTATTCGTGGTGCAAAGGTTAGTGCAGTCACCCCTAAAAGACCTATGATGGTAAATTGACCATACAATAAGATTGATTGGAATCCTCTTAAAATTCCAAAAAGCTCCGAAAAATTGAGCCCCACACGCTCAGAGCTCAGGGCATAGAAAAGAGATAAGATCGCTAGAAGAAAGCCTAAAACCAGCAATCCACCATAGATTACTCTTCCAATTTTTTGTCCATCCAACTCCTCCACCCAACTATAACTGCCTAAATTATCTTTATATTCGTTCAAGATTTCTCAAGTAGTTTTGGGGTCTAAGCGCTATCAACGAATTTTAAACTCCATTAGGATTATAGATTAAGTTCCAGTTCTCATATCCGTAGACCCCTCAAGTCTACTATGGTTTATGGTAATGCTCGAGAAAACAGTCGAGTTGGGTATTTTTATCATCTTATTTTCTTTGGAAATAAGATTCGTATAGAAAAGGGTAGAAGATCAAATTTTATCAATAAAATAGGGCTTAACGTATCCTGATATATTCATAAGCCTCTCTAAGAGAATCAAAGCAGTAATGCACTTTGTTGAAATTCTTGCGGAAATCTATGACATCCTTCTTTACCCTTTCAGGATCCTCTCCCTTAACCACAACTCTTGATATCAATTCAGCGATGCATTCCATATCGCCTTCTTTCATGCCTAGTCTGGTGCACTCTTGGCTACCTAGTCTTATGCCTCCAGGATTCTTGTAATGCCTATCGTATTTCAAATCGTAAGCCAACAAGTTTCTGTTCAAGATTATGTTTGTTCTCTCCAACTTTTTCTCCAAATCCCCTCCTAAGC
>JACGUK010000135.1 GCA_024256265.1 archaeon | reverse complement strand
ATTTCTTTCAGGCGATTCTATCTTCAAGAGGCTAACATTAATATTCGCTCTCTCTGTATTGGCGCTGGCCCTCCTCATATTTTATGAGCTATATTCAAGATCGCAATTATCAATGAATAAATTCGGTCTTGGTTTTCTCACTGGGATAGAATGGGATCCTGTTCACCAAATCTTTGGAGCCCTACCTTTCATATATGGAACAGTCACTTCATCTATTATTGCCCTCATAATAGCTGTCCCGATAAGTCTGGGTATTGCCATATATCTTTCTGAATTGGCTCCAAGGCGCCTTAGATCCTCCCTTTCCTTTATGGTAGAGCTTCTTGCTGCTGTGCCTAGTGTAGTCTATGGTCTTTGGGGCCTCTTCGTCATGGTACCATGGGTAAGGGATTCTTTGGAACCTTTTCTAGAATCAACCCTAGGTTTCCTACCCTTCTTTCAAGGGCCTAAATTCGGTATAGGGATGCTTGCAGGAGGAATAATTCTTGCCATAATGATCATTCCTACAATATCAGCTGTATCAAGGGAGGTAATGCTGGCTGTTCCTGACACTCAAAGAGAGGCTGCTTTTGCTCTTGGTGCTACAAGATGGGAAGTCATAAAAATTTCTGTTTTGAAATATGCAAAAACAGGCATCTTTGGTGCCATACTACTTGGCTTAGGAAGGGCTTTGGGCGAAACCATGGCTGTACTCATGGTAATAGGCAATAGACCTCAGATATCTCTATCATTCTTCGAGCCAGCATATACCATGTCAGGCGTTATAGCTTCAGAGTACATTGAAGCGACTCAGGAACTTTACCTTTCAGCTCTAATTGAGATAGGTCTTCTGCTCTTCATAATTACTTTGATGATGAACATTTTCGCAAGGCTTCTTGTTTGGCGCATGATGAGAACGTTTAGGGGTGCTAAGGAATGATAGCCAAGCGCATTACTAAGAGGAAGATTGTTGATAAATTAATTGCTTCTCTTGCATTGCTTTCTGTTATCATAGCGATAATACCTCTTGCCGGCGTAATAATTTTTGTCGCTTCAAAAGGACTCACTGCCATCAACTTAGAATTCTTTATCTCATTACCAAAGCCTCCAGATGAGATTGGAGGAGGCATAGGCAATGCTATACAAGGAACCTTGATCCTTATAGGACTGGCATCGATGGTAGGTATACCTATAGGAGTATTATCAGGAATCTACTTGGCTGAGTATGGAGATAATAAATTTGGATCTTTAGTGCGTTTTATGGCTGATGTGTTATCTGGAGTGCCGTCTATTATTATGGGGCTCTTTGCATATGTTGCGGTAGTTCTCACAACTCGTAGCTTTTCAGCCCTTTCAGGCGGTATAGCGTTGGGCATTATGATGATACCTGTGATAACAAGAACCACTGAAGAATCTGTTAAGCTAGTTCCTAATTCGATAAGGGAAGCTTCCATGGCATTAGGGATAAGAAGATGGAAGACTATAGTATTCGTTGTATTAAGTACTGCCAAAAGTGGGATAATAACAGGTATAATGCTATCTATAGCTAGAATCGCGGGTGAGACCGCTCCACTTCTTTTCACTGCTTTTGGTAGCGACTTATGGGCTACAGGCTTGAACCAGCCAATATCTGCTCTACCTCTAGTCATTTACAAGTACGCAATTTCTCCGTATGCC
>JACGUK010000134.1 GCA_024256265.1 archaeon | reverse complement strand
GGCATACGGAGAAATTGCGTACTTGTAAATGACTAGAGGTAGAGCAGATATTGGCTGGTTCAAGCCTGTAGCCCATAAGTCGCTACCAAAAGCAGTGAAAAGAAGTGGAGCGGTCTCACCCGCAATTCTAGCTATAGATAGCATTATACCTGTTATTATCCCACTTTTGGCAGTGCTTAATACAACGAATAATATAGTCTTCCATCTTCTTATCCCTAATGCCATGGAAGCTTCCCTTATCGAATTAGGAACTAGCTTAACAGATTCTTCAGTGGTTCTTGTTATCACAGGTATCATCATAATGCCCAATGCTATACCGCCTGAAAGGGCTGAAAAGCTACGAGTTGTGAGAACTACTGCAACATATACAAAGAGCCCCATAATAATAGATGGTACTCCAGATAACACATCAGCCATGAAACGCACCAAAGATCCAAATTTATTATTCCCATATTCAGCCAAGTAAATTCCCGATAATACTCCTATAGGTATACCTACCATCGATGCCAGTCCTATAAGGATCAAGGTTCCTTGTATAGCGTTGCCTATGCCTCCTCCAATTTCATCTGGAGGCTTTGGTAATGAGGCAAAGAATTCTAAGTTGATGGCAGTGAGTCCTTTTGAAGCGACAAAGATTATCACACCAGCAAGAGGTATTATCGCTAAGACAACAGAAAGCAATGCAAGAGAAGCAACCAATTTATCAACTATCTTTCTCCTAGTAATGCGCTTGGCCATCATTCCCTAGCACCCCTAAACATTCTCATCATGCGCCAAACAAGAAGCCTTGCGAAAATGTTCATCATCAAAGTAATTATGAAGAGCAGAAGACCTATCTCAATTAGAGCTGAAAGGTAGAGTTCTTGAGTCGCTTCAATGTACTCTGAGGCTATAACCCCTGATATGGTATACGCTGGCTCGAAGAATGATAGAGAGATCTGAGGTCTATTGCCTATTACCATGATTACAGCCATGGTTTCGCCCAAAGCCCTTCCTAAGCCAAGTAGTATGGCACCAAAGATGCCTGTTTTTGCATATTTCAAAACAGCAATTTTTATGACTTCCCATCTTGTAGCACCAAGAGCAAAAGCAGCCTCTCTTTGAGCATCAGGAACAGCCAGCATGACCTCTCTTGATACAGCTGATATTGTGGGTATGATCATTATGGCAAGAATAATTCCTCCTGCGAGCATCCCTATGCCGAATTTAGGACCCTGAAAGAAGGGTAGAAAACCTAGGGTTGATTCTAGAAAAGGTTCCAAAGAATCCCTAATCCATGGCACCATGACGAAAAGCCCCCAAAGACCATAGACTACGCTAGGCACAGCAGCAAGAAGCTCTACCATAAAGGAAAGGGGAGATCTGAAACGTCTTGGAGCCAATTCAGAGAGATATATGGCAATGCCTAGGCTTATCGGGACGGCTATTATTAAAGCAATAATAGATGAGGTGACTGTGCCATATATGAAAGGCAAAGCTCCAAAGATCTGGTGAACAGGGTCCCATTCTACTCCTGTGAGAAAACCAAAACCAAATTTATTCATTGATAATTGCGATCTTGAATATAGCTCATAAAATATGAGGAGGGCCAGCGCCAATACAGAGAGAGCGAATATTAATGTTAGCCTCTTGAAGATAGAATCGCCTGAAAGAAAT
>JACGUK010000133.1 GCA_024256265.1 archaeon | reverse complement strand
CTGTACCAAGCAGCATAGAGTTCTTTGCAAGATGTAGAACCTCTTCTATAAATCCATGAAGGATAAGGAAGGTTATAGTCCCTAGAAACAATATAGAAGATATCAATAGCCCTTTTCCTGATACGACTCCTCTTTCTCTTGTCCCTTCCTCTCCTTCTTTTACCTCCAGCTTGAGGCGCTCGTCTAACCTTCTAATATCGCCTGAAAAGTAGTAGATAGATAGGGGTATAACAATAGCTAGAGCCAGAATGGAAATAGGTGTAGCCCATCTTAAGAAATCCATGAAGGTAAGCCCGCCTCTTAAGGCAATCATAACTCCAACAGGATTCCCAACCACTGTTGCACTACTACCTATATTGGTCGCAAAGATGAGCATGATGACAAAAGGTATAGGATTAAGCTTGAGTCTTACTGTAAGGTGTATCATAGTGGCAGCTATAAAAAGGATTGAGGTTACTTCATCTACTAGAGCAGCAAATAAGGCTGACAAGATCATCATTACTGTTACAAGCATGTAGCCCCTAGGCCCTATCATCTCCACGATCTTGTCTATTATATATTCAAAGAAATGCCTCTCCTCCAAGAAGCCTATTATGATCATCATTCCCATCAAAAAAAGAATTATATCGATTCCTGCAAATTCTATCAAGGTAGGAATGTTGATCAAGCCTAGAGCCAAAAGTATGGTAATGCCTAATAGAGCAAAGGCTAAGCGAAATCTCCAGAATAGAAGAGTGCCATATATGAAGCCTAAGAAGACTGTCAGTGCTATAACTTCCCTTGTGCTCAGTCCAAGAAGAATGCTGATCATAGATGTAGTCAGAACCATGAATACAAAGGCGAGACTTTTTTTCATAGATTATCGTCACAGATTGCTTGATCAATTAATTAAGCCTTTTTTCATCATAAATTTTCTCTTCATGATTCAATTTGAGTATCAACTCGGTCTCTTCAAAATGAGAAAGTGCATCTGAACCAAGATTAGTTATTCTATAAAATATACCTTCTCTTATAACCATTCTCTCAACAAGCCTTAAATCTATTAACCATTGAAGATCCTTTTTCAACTCATCCCAAGTTAGATTTGCTTTGTACATTATATGAGTCTGTTTTATAGGACCAATATTTGCTACAACTCTTAAAATGTCTATAAGCCTCTCAAGCTTAGATCTACGGATTATCTTCAAGCCAAATTAATATACAACGCATACCTGTTTAATTAAGCGTAACTTTTATCTGTTTACTTAAAAAATTAAAAAATTTAGACCAGTCAGACTTTTAATATTAATCAAAATGCCAATTCTAAGGCTAACAAGAAGAGCAAGGTAAAGATGCCAGCCAAAACCATCAGAGCACCTTGTTTAATCATGCTTGATTTCGATATCCTCCCTAAGAAGAGGCCCAAGATGAAGAGAACAGTTAGGTTCAAGATTATCGATGCTATCAGAGCATTCCCTAAAGGCACCAAACCATAAAAAGAGAGAAGGAAGGGTGATAATGCAATGAAGACAGTTATGATAGGAGATAAGGCATTGACTAAGGCTACCCATAAAACAGCCACTACAGATGCTCGACCTATTATTGAGTCTTTTAACTCTGTAAACATAGCTTGCTCAAGTTCCTTAATGCTCTTAACTCTTTGAGCCCTCTCTGCCATAAAAGCTCCCCAAGCTCCAGAAAT
>JACGUK010000036.1 GCA_024256265.1 archaeon | reverse complement strand
TCGACTTAATACAGTTCAAGATATTGGAGATATGGTTGCAACGATAGCACCAGCGATGAGTATCATAAGGAATGTAAGATCTGGGCTGGTCAACTTTATGCCAGAAGCACAGCATGAGATGGGCGAGATTAGTAACATGCTAAGTACCATACTTGTAGATGCAGGTCAACTTGGGGGTACTTCACTGAACTTTGAGGCTGCGAATGAAGATGCTGAGAAGATCTTGGCAGAAGCATCTATTGTAGCCGAAAAGAGGATGAAAGAGAACTTTCCTGAACTACCTATGCCGACAGGAGAAGCGACTTAATCAATGTCTGGTCAGACCTGATGTAGATAGTTTACAATCTGTGAGTTAATGGGCATAAAGGACACCGAGTCACTCATACTCTAATTTCTTGATAGGCTCGAACGGGATAGAACCCTCTTACAATAGAATAGGCTATGATTTAAGTTTATAGGTTACTCGGCATCCCTTGACTATTTTCTCGATAAGTTTTCTAGACTCCATTTCAGCAATGGTTTTTGAAATTTCACTTTTACTTAAACCTGTTAGCTTAGCTATTTGTGTAATGTTTAAGCCCTTAGGATTCTTCTTTAGAACCTCAGTAACTTTATCTAGGCTCATACATTTTCCTTTCCAATCTAAGTATAAAAACTTAATTTGTTTTATCCTGTCTTCTTTCTTGATGATCTGATATGTTCTCCATCGCTAGAAAAGATATGGACAAATGTAAGCAGTGTGGTATCTGCGATGAAATCGTTGCTTGCTCAAGTATCGGCGTTGGTTACATAGAAGAGTGTATAGGTTGTGAAGCATGTCATCTTGCATGTCCAAACGAAGCGATACGCATGAACGAGAGACCGAAAGGAAAGGAAATTAAGATTAAAGTGAACAGAGAGTACTTCTCTGTTCCAGAAAGAATCACAGTGAAGAAGGCTCTTGAACTTCTTGGGTATAAAATCAGCAGATTTCCTGGTGAAGGAGATTTATTCGCTCCTTGTGAAGTTGGAGGCTGTTATACTTGTGCTGTTGAAATTAACAAAGAGATCAAGCCTAGCTGTGTTGCTGAAGTAAAAGAAGGGATGGAAGTCAAGACAGAACTTCCTAAAGATTATACTCCTAAAAGGCTTGTCCATGGTTGGATGGCTCATGCAGTTGGCGGAGTTGGGACTCCGTGGTATTTAAAAAAGACTCATTGGTATATAGAAGCTGCCGTTTTTGCTTGTGGTTGCAACCTTCGTTGCCCTCAATGTCAAAATTGGACCACAACTTATTGTGGGAAAGAAGTAGCATTGATGCCAAGAGAAGCTGCTTTGCTCATGACCGATACGAGAAGAAGTTATGGAGTGGATAGAATGGCCATCTCAGGGGGAGAATGCACTTTAAACAGATCTTGGCTGGTTAAGTATATCCAAGAACTAAGAAAACTTAATCCTGACGAGAAGGCACGTTTTCATGTGGATACGAATGCTTCGATTCTTACCAAAGATTATATTGACGAATTGGTAGAAGCTGGAATGACAGACATAGGACCAGATCTGAAAGGCTTACATCTTGAAACTTTTATGAGAATAACAGGAATAAAAGATAAGGATCTTGCAAAGAAGTATCATCAAACAAGCTGGGAAGCAGTAAAATATCTTGTTAAAAATTATAAGGATAAAATCTTCATAGGGATAGGAATACCTTACAATAAGGATTTGATTTCTCTAGAAGAAATTGCCAAGATTGGGGATGAAATTCTTAAGATCGATCCAGAGGTTCAGGTGTGTGTTTTGGATTATAGACCAGAGTTTAGAAGAATGAATATATTAAGACCAACGTATAGAGAAATGGTTGAAGTTTGGGAAATTTTACACGGGACAGGACTTAGAACTGTAATTTGTCAGACAGAGTTTGGGCATATAGGACCAAAGGAGCCTTTATCATAATTAAGTCAATAAGCTTTACCCCATTCAGCAAGTTTTGAATAACTTAGTCTTCTATAAGTATGAAGAACTCTTAACGGATAATGTCCAAAAAACAAGTGAGAGCTTGATCTCTTGCTACCATAGAGTGGTAAAAGAATATATTAAAGGCCCGATTTTGGCATATTGCATTTCGTCATGTGTAGTATTGGGGTAATCTTTGGAGAAGAATTCAAAAAGTACTCCTTCCCTGACTATCCACTGGCTAGCGAGAGAGTTGAAGCCTTCTGGCAGATACTCGAGAAAGAAGGAATCACCAAAAAAGGGAGCATCAAAATCATCGAGCCAGTGCTAGCAAGCGAGGAAGCCCTTCTTCTATTTCACACAAAAGGCCATGTAGACTTTGTTAAGAGAGCTTCAGAACAAGGTTCTGGTTACCTAGATTATGGAAATACTCCTACATGTTTTGGTTGGGCTTATGGAGAGACGCCAGCCTTTAAGGGCATCTTTGAAGCAGCGAGCTATCTCGTAGGATCCACTCTTCTTGGCTTAGATATGCTCATGAAGAAGGAATTCGATCACATATTCAACCCAATAGGGGGGATGCACCATGCAAGAAGGAGTAGGTCTGCAGGATTGTGTGTATTTAACGATGCTGCAATAGCTATAATACATGCCAAGAAGACTTATGGTCTAAAGAGGATTTTCTACGTTGACATAGATGCCCACCATGGTAATGGTGTCTTCTACGACCTTAATGATGACCCAGCTGTATACATAGCTGATATACATGAAGATGGAAGGTATCTCTATCCAGGTACTGGTTCTAGTAGCGAGACTGGTTCTGGAGAAGCTGTGGGAACTAAGATGAACCTGCCATTAGCCCCCAAATCTGAAGACAAAGAATTCAAGGAAGCCTTTGCCAAGGTCGAGGAGTTTGCCTACCAAGTAAAGCCTGAACTGATCATATTCCAGTGTGGAGCAGATGGGTTAAAGGGCGACCCTTATACGCATCTACACTATACGGAAGAAGCCCATAGATACGCAACAAATAGGCTGCACAGAATTTCACATGAGCTATGCGAGGGTAGGATACTGGCTTTGGGTGGCGGTGGTTACAATCCAAACAACGTGGCCAAGGCTTGGCTCGAAGTAGTCAAGGCTCTTGTGGATTGATCACTTCATCGTTACAAGAGTCAGAGGCATTATAGTTTATGTAACTTATTTATAATATCAATCTAGCCTTCTTAAGCTCTTCCTACAAATTCCTTTAACGCCCTTGGCATCCTCAGTTCAAAGCTTATAAAATGAGAATTTAACCGGCTTTTTCACCTATTATAAATAGCCAGATGAGCACGCCTATTATAAGAATAGTCAAGCCCGATACAACGTAAAGGCTTGGTGCTGTTTTACCGGTCTTTCTCCCACCTAGATGCATAAGATAGATTCCTAATGTACCAATCATGATTGCTAAAAAATTCAATGAAGTCTCTATAGGGCTTTGAATTCTGAAAGAGGGTATGATTATGTAGCCAGAGTAAGCTTGTCCTTCCAATAAAGCATTTATTATACCAGCAAATAGAACGAGTAGAGCAATCATATAGGCTATTTCTATTAGTCTTTTCATGCTAAATATATTATATAATCTAATGAACCTTTTCTTGCCTGTCAACTGCTTCATTCTTTCTAAAACAATGTAGTAAAAGCCTAAAAATCTCTTTTTTATCGCCATTCTATTCACTCCGAACGCTAAATAGTATTAAGCATTATCAACACCTTGTATTTTAAATGTACTATTGTTTGAAAGGTTTGACTTTTTTGGGCATTTAGGATCAAGGCACATAGTAAAAGTTCTCTTCCCTCTTCTATTGACTTGAATTATTGGGGTTGAGCACTTTTCACATACTCTACCTAAAGGAGTTATCTTTGCACTTTGTGGCAGTGGGTATGAATTTTTGCAATTAGGGTAAGAGCTACATCCTACAAATACTTTCCCGCTCTTTCTTGATCTTATAATTCTTAGCTCGCCTTTACATTTCTGGCATATGCCAAGCCTTCTTTCTTCTTCTCTAGCCTCCATCAGGCCCTTTAACAATGCTTCGCCCATCTTTCTCTCATTTCTTTTTATTTCATTAATAATATCCATCAAGAAATCTATCGCTTCTTCGATGACTTCATCCCTCTTTTTCTTCTCTTGCATTATAAGCTCCATCTCTCCGTCGAAATTTCTTGTCAATTCCTCGCTTATTATCCTAGGGCAGAAATCTCTTAGCACATTCGTGACCATCTCACCCAATTTTGTGACCTTTATACTCTTTCCTGAAATGTAGTTTCTCTCATAAAGAGTCTGAAGTATCTCAGCCCTTGTGGCTCTAGTGCCAAGATTCCTCTTCTCCATTTCTTTTATGATGGACCCTTGACTATATCTATCTGGAGGCTCTGTCCACTTCTCAATCATATCTATCTTCAAATTCTCCAACCTTTGACCTATTCTAACCTCTGGCAAAATTTGCTCTTCAAGAGTAGTGTAAGGAGAGTAAAATCTTGCCCAGCCTAATGAGATATTCCTTCTCCCTATTGCTATGAAATTATTATTCTCTATGACTAAAGTCAGGTTTATACTCTCTCTTATAGCAGGATCAGCAAAAGTGGCCATGAACCTTCTCACAACTAGATCATAGACTTTTCTCTGCTGAGCAGTGAGCTTTCTTAATTCTGGAACTTCAGAAGTTGGGTATATGGCAGGATGGGCAGGGTCTTCCTTAGGCCCTTCATGGGGGATCAATTTGCTCCTTTTTAGAAGATCGTTACATAGATCGTTATAGTGCTCTATAGATGATAGAGCCTTCAATATCTTTTCATAACCTATTCCTACAGGTAACTTCTGACTCGATGTTCTTGGGTAAGATATGGCACCCATCTGATAAAGGCTTTCTGCAAGATCGAGAGTCTGAGAAGGAGAGAATTTGAAATGAGAGTAAGCTTCGGACTGTAAATCTGTTGTATTGAATGGGTAAGGAGGCATTTGCCTATACTGTCTCTTGGTGATATCCTTTGCTATCGCGTCCTTTCCTTTACACAATCTTAATATTCGATCAGCCTCATCCCTATCCCAAAATTGACCTTTCTCATACATGGCTACTATTTCATTACCATCAACTCTACAATGTAACTCTAAATGCCAGTATGGCTTTGAAATGAATCTTCTTATCTCCAACTCTCTTTCTAAAAGTAAAGCTAAGGTCGGACCTTGCACCCTTCCTGTTGAGAGAATCTTGAAGCCTCTCTCTGATTGGTTCTTCATAGCCAAAGTCAAGGCACGAGTTAGGTTCAAACCCCAAAGCCAATCCAGCCAATGCCTAGTCAAACCAGCCTCTATCTGACCAAAGTCTAAATGATTCGACATATTCTTATAAGAATCGATAAGCTCTTCTTTTGTTAGGGTAGAATTGTGAGCAAAAATCCCACCTATGCCACAAATGAAGTTTTCATTTTCTTCAACAGACAAATCATAAACATGCCCGTTCGATGGTTCTACTTCATTAATTTCTCTAACTTTAAGAAAAACTAAATTTGAATTAATCATTTTCTTAATAAATGACCTTCTTCCTTCATCCAACTCGATTTTATCTATTAGTCTTAAAAGAGAGATTCTTCCTATTTTTTCTCTTCTATTGCTAAACTTAGGTAGTAATGACTTAGCTATCGGGATTGCTGTATGATATTCTTTTACATTATTTCTATATTCAAATTTTCTTCTTTCTTTTCTGTATGCACTCCACTTTTGTTTCCACTCTGGAAATAGGAATTCTAGCTTTTTCAACTCTTCATTATTTTGAATAAACACTCTATAGACCTTCTGTCTTACTAATTTTCCAAACAGGTTTTTGTGATTATATGTATAAGCAAGAAAGTCTGCATAAATACCTAAAGTTAAGAACAAGTATAATAGTTGTGAAGCCAAAACTAAAGAAGCCGTATTTAAAACGAGGCTATATCCACTAACAGTAGCATCACCCTCAAATATGCCCTTTATGACTTCAAGCTTTAGCTCTGGTGAGACGTTAAAAACAAAATCTGGAATTTTTTTATTTTTTGAGTTTCTTCCTAAATTAAGAATTTCATCAAAAAGAACTACACCGATTTTTCCACCAAATGATATATTAAGACTACTTTTTTTCTCATTAATTTTGGGTTTAATTCCAAAAACATTTTCAATACAATAGCATGCGTCATCAGCTAAATTCTTTTCGTGTCTCCCAAAGTCTAAGCTAACATGTCGTTCTCCACAACTTCCTTCAGACAAATAATAACCTATCAATCTGATGAATTCTTTTGTAATAGGAATTTTATCTGGTAACTTCCATTTTCTTCCTTTGACTTTATTTAATTTATCCGTAATGTTAAGTTCAACTAAATTATTTGCGTGGTTAATAGAAAGTGGGCAAACAACATAGTCGCCAATTTTAATTTCATTTGTCGATACTGTTTTAATTTCTCCGTCTCTTAAAACAAATAAGCTATGACCTTTTGTAACTTTTATTCTTCTACCACTTTCTAGTTTTATTTCTGATAACTTTTCATGCGTTTTATGTCTAATTACTTTAGTTATTTTTTTAAAAGAAGTTTTAAGTGCTTTTGGATTAAATGAGAAAGTTTTTATATTTAAATGCGAAATATCTGCATATTCTATTTCCCCATCGATTTGTTTTTTGGTTAATTGAAGATAATTATCTACGAATTCTCCAATTTTGGTAAAATAAGCGTTATTGTCATTTAGTATAATTAAATCTTCATCCCAGTCAACTGAAAACTTCATTCTCTTTGCATCTTTAGCTTTACATAGAAACTTCAGAATATTTGAACCTATAACGCCTCCCTCTGTATCATAATCACAGCATACAATGAAATCTAATGCATCTTTTGCCACATCTTTTATGGCTTCAAAGTATCTCTTAGAGAAAATCGATTGCTTTCTCACCTCAAAGCTAGGTCTCCACTCAGCATCAAAAATAGGATAAACCCACTCTCCTCTTCCAGTAGGGCTTAAGTTGAAGAGGTGCCCTACCGCTGCTACAATTAAATGCCTCTTATTATTCCTTATAAATTCATAACGATCTACACCTTGATCAGTTGCTATTCTCTTTAAAGTACCATCCTCTGCCAAGGATTCTGCTATCTTTCTCATAGCGTCTGGCTTTTCTGCTATCAACAAAGTGTAGCCCATAGAATCACCTGCTAAAGCGTTAGCATGATTTCAATCTACTTTTTATTTTTCTATCGATTCTATCTCCAATATAAAGTCTCGAAGAGACAAGAGCTCGCCACATTTTTTGCACCTACCATTGTAGAGCTTCAGAATGCTACTTGCATACTTTAAATCCATCCCAGAGTATAAAAATGTGCCACAATTATCGCAAACTATTTCGAAAGGCAAGCCCAATTTTTAGACCAAAAAGGAGGTAGAATAAAAATAATTTGGTTATATTGCTTTAACCTTACGTATAATTTTGTTTACTATTTTCTTATTAAAGAACTAGCCAGATTTGCCGTCGAAGATGGATCGATCTTTGTATGCTAACCCTCTTACATAAAGGCATTCATCATAATCAACAATCATCTGCTCATAATCTACGGGCTTATCATGTAATTTTATACCAGTATCTCTAACTATGACTATAGGGATGCTTTCATCAGCCTCTCCCATTATCAATTGAGCCCCTGCACTTATATCATCAGCTAAAGCTCGTAAAGTAACTCTTAATGTGTTGTTGAAAAGGTCTTTTCTTCCCCTCTCATCTTTGATTGGATCAAAGCCAGCCACACCTATGGCTATTCCAGTTGTGCCTGACCTTAATGGTAACAATCTGCTATCTGTTATTATTATCCCCACTTTCTTCCCAGATTGTAAGAGTATTCTTCTTCTTAGCATCTCAGCCTTTCTAAAGGGCATTCTCGGGTAGAGTATGGCCCAGCCTTCTTGCACATTAGATCTATCTATCCCAGCATTAGGAGTAAAAACGCCATCTTTAATCGACAAAGCGAAGCCGGGCATTCCTGCAAAGACTAAATCAGCTTCTCTCAATATCAGCTCGGCAAGATTGCTCGGCATGTGAGTCTTTGACGCCAAATCTTCAGCCTCAGGGCTTGGAATTACATCTGATAACCTTACCAATCTACCCTCTGACATGGCAACGAACTTGCTCGATATTACTATGATATCTCCATCCTCCAATCTTTCTCCATTTTTTTCCACTTCATTTTGAATGGTCTTAAATAGGTCGAATCTTTCTCTCTTCACACTAGTATGGATAGGTATGTATTCAACACTAGTATTCTTAGCCATTCTTGATGCTCACCCTAATCTTATAGGAAGTTTGAAGGTTTTGCCGATAAAGGCATTGCTCTCATGCTTTATCACGTTTATCTCTATATGATTTGAGATTTTATTCAACTTTAAAACTATCTTGGATTTCAACAAAGCTCTACCACCTGTTGGGGAAGTGAGCCAAGGCTCAGCTTGCTTAACTCTCTTCGCTCTTATCATGCTTGTGACTATAATAGGAATATCGAACCTCTTAGCTAAACTTTGTAGTAAACTCAGATAAACGCTTATCTTTCTATTTACATCTGATGGTGCCTTACTATTAAGAAGATAGTATAGAGTAGTTATAGAATCCAATATCATGAGCTTTATATAATGTGAGGAGAAAGAGCAAACATAAGCCATAGTCTTCTCAACATCTTCACCATCAGGTCTTAAGATGAGCAAATTATCTAAATTTTTAGTAGTATGAATAATTAAATTTAAAAAGGCTGAAAAGATGGTATCAAAATCGATGTAAACCACTGAACCTTCTTTTAAAGTATTATCTACTGTATTGCCAATGAACAATGTTTTTATGAAGCTATCCTCGCTCAAAATCACATTCAAAGCTGATCTTTCTAATATCAATGAGCAATCATGAGGCTCTATAGATATACTCCCGCCTAACCGCAACTTTTTTATCAATTCTATAAGGCTCTCACGACTTGGAAAGACCATTAATTAATTCCATCTTTATAACAATCAATTAACTTTTTTGTTAATACGCTTTGAACCAGAATTTATACCAAATCCCTATGGTTTCTTATATCGAGAAGCTCCTTTCTTATTATTTCTTTTAAAGCCGTCTTCAAAAGGCAATAAAGAAGTTTTATCTTCGAAGAGCCCTAAAAATGTCGTTATCGGTAACTATCCCTACGAGTCTTCCTTCAGAAGATACTGGGAGTTTCCTCACGTTTCTACTCTTCATTATTGTTAATGCTTCATCGACGGATAAATTAGGCGAAATCTGAATAATAGGTTCTGACACGAAGTCCCTAACCTTCTTTGATTTGATATCTACTCGGCCCTTCTCAATCCTTTGAAGAACGTCTCTATCCGTAAGAATTCCAATCGCCTTATCCCCCTCCACCACTATAACTGAGCCTATTCTATGCTGATTCATCAGGGAAATCGCTTCAACAAGAGGTGCATCAGGCCCGACCGTTCGGACGCCACGAGTCATGACTTCCCCAACCGTCAACTTTTTCCTGATATGGGGAAGAGCTACGATTTGTGTGATTTCCTTCCCGACACATTTTTGATGGTCTTGAGCATTAAGAATTAGGGTGATGGTCTTACCGACCTCGTTCACACCCTTGACTTCAACGGAGTCTATCAAGAGACTATTCCCCGAATAGACTTTCACTATGTCACCAGAGGTAAGGCCAGTTGGTGCTACATCATACTTGATGGGTAGTGCCACAAAACCCTCCTTTAACTCTTCGCTTAGTCCTTCTTCTCTGGCGGAGATGGCGAAGTAGGTAAATCTGCCTTGTTGATCTAGTTCGAGTTCGGCGTCACCTAACCCCCAGTCGGTGAGAAGCCTTCGCTTAACTCTATTTACAAGTTCCTCTCTCGGCAGGTCAGCAGGAAAAAGGAACTCTTTCCCCGCCAGTTCCTTCTTGACCACTACGCTAACACGAGGTCTCCCAGGGATGTCGTTAATATCCCGCTCATCCGGCACTTTTATCGTCAAATAGTCTTGCCTGCCAATTCTTCCCAACGAGGAAATCAAAGGTATCTTTCTTCTAGGAAGGCGAGCGGCTAGTTTGTCTCCCTCGTTAGTTGCCCATACCAAAATAAGGCTGGCCACTATGATGCGGGTGACCGATAGTGGAGTTGGTTCATCCAAGATAGCGATTAATCCACCACTTATCCCAACAATACCTAAGCCTATTATAATGCTGATGATCCAAGGGAACTTCTCGTTCGTGAAGTATTTGAAGATCATAGATAGGAATAGGATAAATACAGATGATATCAGTCCATATATTAGTCCAGAGACGATGCCTGAGGCGATTTCTTCTAATACCATGAGTTGGACACATCACTCACTGAAAAATCTAGTGGTTAATATGTCATTCGAACAGGCATTTCTCACATATTATCGTTTGAAGCACAAGGCTGAACTGGAGAAATATTGGTATCGACCTTAACCATGTCGTTTGGATAGTCTATCATTGAGCACTTTCTAACAATGAATGCACTTCCAGCTCATAGGTACTTCCTATATCTCCTCTTGTAATTATGCCTATCAGTTTCTTAGGATCGGATCTATCTACCACTGGTAAACGCCCTATCTCATGCCCTACCATCTTCTCAAAGGCTTGGTAAA
>JACGUK010000035.1 GCA_024256265.1 archaeon | reverse complement strand
AAGCCACTTGAGTTTCTGTATTCTCATCTTTTATAGAGTCATTGAATCAGAATACTAGCCTAAGACCCATAATGGCAAAAAGGTGTTTCTGTATTCTCATCTTTTATAGAGTCATTGAATCAAGGAGATTGAAATATTACCAAACGAACTTTCCAGAGTTTCTGTATTCTCATCTTTTATAGAGTCATTGAATCTGAAGCGAAGAGAGATCAAGCATCGAAGGAATATAAGTTTCTGTATTCTCATCTTTTATAGAGTCATTGAATCACACTCTTCGATGCTATGGGTTTCGGTACATTACCACGTTTCTGTATTCTCATCTTTTATAGAGTCATTGAATCCTTTATTCCTGCTGGAGTTACAGCAGCCTCTACAGAAGTTTCTGTATTCTCATCTTTTATAGAGTCATTGAATCAAAGGGCCGAGGCTGGCATTCAGTAAAAGCTTTGATAGTTTCTGTATTCTCATCTTTTATAGAGTCATTGAATCCCAAAATATACCCCCCACAAGTCAATATGTAAGTTTGTTTCTGTATTCTCATCTTTTATAGAGTCATTGAATCGAAGAATTAATTATAATCATAGTAATCATGTTAATAAGTTTCTGTATTCTCATCTTTTATAGAGTCATTGAATCGGTAGAACAGGCTTTATATTGGCTTGAAAAAAATTATGTTTCTGTATTCTCATCTTTTATAGAGTCATTGAATCAGAAGCGTACGATCACGCTGTAAAGGAGCACTGGAAAGTTTCTGTATTCTCATCTTTTATAGAGTCATTGAATCCGAACCTTTTTGAGCTTTGATTGGCTAAATAAGTATCATTTCTTCTGATTTTAGACTTGCTTTGTGAACATCGAAAAATCGATAGGGGGTATATAAACTCGTTCACAATTATCTCAATAATTGCTGATTGTGATTATCTGAAAATCATTGTGCGGGATGAGTAGCCCCGCCTACTTACTCTCGCATCCCCTCCTTACTGATTACTTTATTATGCACTCTCAATTAAAATCTGCCCCAGCCCGTAAGTTTTGAAGCCACCTATAGCGTATACCTCAAGAGCTGCTAAACTTTTAGCAAGATCTATACGCTCTTCGCCACATTTAAACCTAAATATGCTTCCAGCCTTTAAGGATGGAAAAGTCCTCCTTTTATCTTTCTTTAAGCTCCAACCACCAAACATCGAATACCCAACCTTATATTCGGCTTGAATTAATTCTGGTAAAGAAGGTCTGCTCTTATGATATATAACGGAATAAGCTCTACCCGCATAAGCTAGCATGGTTTCAGACCTAATCATAGACGCTTTCAAAAAGGCATTAGAAATAAGTCTAACCACAAAGTCTTTTGTATTGATTTTTTCAGCCCTAGCGTATAGCTCATCTATTAGAATTGGCTTAACTTTCTCAATCTTAATCTCAACCTTTCCAAAACCTTGTCTTTTACCCCATCCAATACCATCTTCTGAAATAACTTCCTCTAATATGTCACGAATAAGATCGATATAGGTTTCAGACCTTAAACTTACTAAAATCTCTAACCTGTGTTGCACATTTGGTCTAATTGTCTCAATATCATATGGTAGATTCCCGTTTGATTCTTGCTTTTGATCTTTTGGGATGATTCTTATGACTTCTACTGGTCTTTTAGTTATGTGTTTACAGTCTGAACATAGATAGCCTTCATAAGGTTCTAAAGGATTTTGGCAATATGAGCAATTAAGGGGTGTATGATAGCTGTAGAACCTCTCGCTACAATTTTCACAATAATGCAAAGTCATAGGAGCAGGGAGATAAGTGCCTTTATTAACGCAACCGTTATGTTTTGGATAAGCATTTCTGAAGATGATTGTTGTTGACTTCTTTTCTTCGAAAAGTTGGTAGTAAGGACAGCCTTCTTTTGCAGGACAGTCGTCATGATTATCTATATATTTGGTTTTTATGCACATGGCTTTAATCAAGGAGATACCGATGGCACCTCTAATAGCAGAACCTGGGATGTAATTCCTAGTTCTTTTGATCGAATTAGATTTTGCACCATTGCCTATATGCAAAGGTGTTCTCGTGGTTATCGTGCCTTCCAACCTTATGAAAGATGCTTTATTCAATAGTGACCTTAACCCACCCAAGAGGTATGAAAGTATTTTGTTGAATAACAAGTCTTCTTGATATAGGAGAGAATGGCTCTCTGAGCCCTCTTGGAAGGTGCCGTCTTATCCTTTCAAAAAGCTGCTTTTCACTCTGTAAAAGCATTCCAAGAGTGGTTGCTAAATAGCCACTCCCCCATCCAACTCTGAGTAAAAATCGATTCTTATCTAATTTTTCTAAATGATTCTTTTTTAAATCTGAGTAGAAATTTTGGAGCAAAATTATATTGTACTTTCTTGCAAAATCTAATTCCTTATTTATTAAGTCAGATGTAAACTTATTAATGTAAGATATAATCATATCAATACTCGTTAGGATTTTATAATTTGGAAATTCATCAGCATATTTTAAATAAGTTTTTTGATATAAAGTCTTATCTATAGCTAATTTTCCAGAAGTGCTAAAGCCTGCTTTTATTACCTCAGCATCTATTTTGATTCCAGTCTTCCTATATCTAGATGGACTTTCTCTATTAATTACTTCTATTTTTTGAATTTCCATAGAATTAGGATTTAGGCTTTTAGAGTCGGAGATTCTAAGAAATTTCATTACATCATAGTGAGGGGATCGCTTTCCATCTTCACTTCCAAAAATCGATTCAATGAATTCTGAAATTGCTTTTTCTGAGTGAGATCTCTTAAATACCTCTTGAATTAATCTTTCTCTCTCCTTAGGAATGGCAAATAAATTATAACAGATCGCTGTTCGGATAGAACCCTTTATTGAAGAGCCTGGTATGTAAGGCTTGTAATCGATATCTTTTATATGAGTTTGTAGTTTTTGACCAAGTTGGAAATCACACGGGATTACGTACTTAGCATACTTAATATAATCATTCGGCTTTACATTTAAGGATTGAAGGGCTATCGAGATATTACCTTTTTGAATAAGTTGTGAGAAAATCTTAGCTTGTTCAGCTTTAAGGCTATCAATAAGTCTATCTATGTTTATTACATAAAGCCTTCCACCATGAATAACATAATCTGTACGGAATAATTTTTCACCAGACCCTATATGAATTGGACTGATGGTTTCAATAGTGTAGTTATGAGTCTCAACGAGTTGGGACATGATCACACCTTGATCGCTAATGGGAAGGCATAACCATATCGATAAACTGGATGACTGCCTGTTTTATCCTCACTTAAGACTTTTGAGACATCACCATAAAGGTCTTGATTCTCAATCTTAGGGAAGATCGAGCCTTCCTGCATCATCCTAACTCGTTGTTTTAGCTTTCCACCTTTAATTGCTGGAGAGAAGGCATAACTAACCCTAGTCAAGAGCTTATAACTTAAAAATTGATTTTTTTGAGCAAAGTTTTGAACCTCTTCTTTCGTTGGATGATAAAGAGAGAGTGTAATAAAGGCATCAGCATTATTAGCCTCTATTACCTCAATCTTTTCTTTAGCTAATCTAAAACGCCCAAAGCCTAAACTTCTTTCTCCTCCTATTCCTTCTTCTTCTAAAAGACTTAGAACTTTATCCAGCTTGTTTGACATATCCTTTATGACTTCTACAAGAAAGTACATCTCAGAATTTAATGTGTATGTAGTAAGTCCCATATAGTAAATTTCTGATGAAGATCTTAGTCTATTTATTGTATTTCTTGGTGCTTGATGATCATCATATAGTTTGATTTTACTATCCTTCAGTCTTGATTTCTCATCTTGCGTTAAGATAGTGCCATTTGTTGAGGAGATTGTATTATTGTTTAGACCTTCTAAGACCCACTCTATCCCATTAATTAAGCAATCCTCAAAGACTTTCTTTGAAAAGAAGGATGCTTTTTTTAGCTTCTTCCAAACATCCTCTTTATACTCCCCTACTGTTGGCATAGTAAGTGATTTTGGGAAAAAGAAGATTTTTGATTCACCATCATTATAAAGCGGAAAAATTGAAGAAATAAGAAAAGGTGGCTGTCGATTTATAAATTGTTTTAATAACTCCTCAAGCTCATCTCGACCATAGATATAAAGGTAAGATAGGCATAATGCACTGAAGATCGTGTCCGAGTGAGCATAAGGAGCTACCTTCTCAATACCAATCCCTTTTTCTCCCAGATGAAAAGGAGATTTAGGTTTCATGCACATAAGTTGGAAAACTTTTTGGGTCAACTGAAACTACCATAAAGTCATTAATGTTTACTTGATTCTTTCACTTCTTTTTCTAACTCTTCCTTTATTTTATCAAATTCCTTAAGTAGTTCCTTAGGTGTTTTACCCTCACGAATGATCTTTCCATCGTTGCCCATTTTGTAGACCTCTGATAGACTATTAAATCTAATTTTAATTTCAGAAAAGTTTACTTTGCCGTAACCACGAGACCCATAACCACCAAGATAATCATCTTCAACAAGGCGTTGTGCCTCAAATACATGCTTTAAGTAGCTTATGTCTTCGTCTTCATAAATGTTATAGACCATATCAAAGTCAAAGCTCGACCCTGCTGGCACTCGCTCTACTTGCCTTGGATTGGCTTTAGATGTTAACCTGTTTATGACGTTCTCCCACTTCACCTCACCATAAGGCACTTCAAGCTCTTCTTTTCGTTCATCGAGTTTCTTTTTTGACTCTTCAGTTAACCTTCCATCACGCATGTAAAGCCTCGTCAACAATAACCCCTCTGCAGCTTTCTCAGTCTCTTCAGCTGGTACTCCAAAAACTCTACAAATTTTGCACTTTGGATCAGAACAAGTATGTATGTCCTTACCTTTTTCTATGTCTATCTCCTTACCATAAGCCTTCTCAAGTAGCGATCTCATTTTGCCCTTAAGCGAAGAACCAGGGATATAAGGCTCATTTGTTAAAGCATCTCGGATAATGATGTTTTCAAGTCCACCAATTTCAAGGGTTTCACGAGCCCCTCCAATTCTTAATCCAGTCTCGCAATTAATTTTACCTTGAATGATTATCTTGCCTTTCAACATAACTTTTTGCTTCTTCTCAGCTAACATTATTACTCTCCTTCTTTTCCTTTTAACGCTTTTTCATATTTATGGTAAGCCACAATAGCTTCAAGGATATAAGTGAACATATTAAGATCAGGCTTCTCTTTTATCTTTGGCAAACACTCTTTGAATATTGCATAAATATCGTTAAGTTTCTTCTCTCTTGCAGTTGCATAAGCTAACCTTGGATCAAGAATATAGAGCTTTTTCTCATCGAAAGTCTCTTCTCTTTGGAGCCTCTTAATTTCACCATAAACTTTTCTTAATTGTGTTGTTGTAATGTCCTCACGAATCTCTTTTATAAGGTCTTTTGCAAGGTTGCTTGCAAATTCATTTATTTTTTCAGGTTTAAGCTCTTTAAGAGAACTTATATTCTTAATTTTTTCAAGGAAATCTTCTGTTGGTTTGTGTAAGTATCCTCTAAATTCACTCATTTCTTATCTTCTCCTTGTTTGTAACTCAGTCCATATTATTGGGATGTCAAGGTATTTAATGTTGTTCTTAATTGACTTTTCAAGATCGAGTATCCGTTTAATTAAACTTTGATGCTCACGTATCAAGCGGGCTATAGCATATCTTAAGAGCCATTCAGCCCTCGCTTCTCCTCCTCTTTTATAAGTTTGATAAAGCCCTCTTAATCTAAATAAGAATTCCCTTGACAGTATTTTCTCTTTCCCGATGAGTTTATAGAGTTCATCCTTCAAGTCTATTAGCTTTCTTAAGTCTTCCCACAAAACTGTATAATCTGTGATACTATTTTTCTTTTCAACTTTTTTATCGCTAAATATCGTGATACTATTTTTCTCTTTTATAATGCCATTTTTCTCTTCTTTAACTTCCTTTGAACAATCTAAGTAATCCTTAGCTACTTGTGCTTCTCTATAAACAGGCCATTTAGGTTCAGCCAAAACTAAACCTGCTGATATAGTAACGCTTGGATTATTTGAAGTCATTTCGCTGAATTTCTCTTGAATTTCAACCAAAAGATCGCAAACAGCATCCCAGCGTCCCATTAAGAATAAATCATCGCCACCAGAATATGTCATATAAATCTTATTCCTATATCTTTCTTTATTTTCTATGAGCCAATTTAGATAACCTTCAAAGAATATTGAGAGCAACCTACTCATAGTAAAAATACGTGAGACTGTCCTATTATGTAGCCCCTCACTAAACAATCTACCAAGATTATCTACGTCCATCCTTAATACTCCTAAGTAATCTGCCCCTTCTACCTCTTCGGAATTCTTGACTATATTATCAAAACTAATAACCTTCCCATTAGAGTTGATTGGAACATGTTTACCAACAAAGTCAAATGAAAAGGCTATTGGAACATTACTTTTTTCTGCATCCTGTAGCAATTCTTCATATAGAAATTCTGTAGAATTAAGTCTAATGATTTGGATTAAATTTAAAGGTAATTTTGGAAAAATTTTTAAGATTTCTCTTAATTCTTTGTCTGAGGCAAAACTATATCCAAATCCAAGTCCTTTAAACTCTAAGTCAAATTCAAATTTAGGCGGGTTTTCGAGGTTATAAGTCACCATTATTAGATAATCAGATTTAACCAGCTTTGCTCCTATATTCTCAAAGTTCTTGCATTGTTTACAGATTTCAATTTCATCAGTGTATTCAAGCTCCTGCTTCGGAACTTCTCTCTTACATACGTTGCATGATTTAACATCATCACCACTCCCCACTGGACCCAGAACCTCTTCATACTTATCGGACATAGTATCGGCAAACTGCCTTAGTTTAGCAGCTTCAATTTTCTTACGAAGTTCTTCCAGCAATGCTCCATAATCCCCAAGTTTATCGCATTCAATCTTCAAGTAACTTATTGCAACATAGAGTTCTCCCTCAAATTGTTCTAACAAATACTGATTAACTTTCTTAATAGCCTCTTCAAGTTTCCTTTCATAATCTGGTGTGTATGGAGCAAGGATGGTAAAATTACCTCCTCCACAAAAAATCATGTTAGCTAAGCTAAGTCCAAGCTCTTTTAAAAGATATAATCCAATGGTTTGATTAATTAAACGAACGTAAAAGGATCTTCCTCTAAGCATTTTTGCTGCTTGTTCCGATGTTATTGTGTAAATAAAGTCTTGGATACGACAAATATCCCCACCTATTAGCATTAGGTTCTTTCTATCCCCTTTGTAAAGGGATTCAGCAATAGCACAAGTCGTTGAAAGATGTTCAAAAAGCGAAATATCGGGTTTACACTTAATAGTAGCAGATGGCATGAAAAATGTATATTTTAGTAGTAAATTGTAAAGAGTTATAAAATGAGCATCATGGTCATTAATCTCAGATAGAAGATTAAATTCATCTTTGAAATTTGACCACAAACTAGCATATTGCCCAGAAAGAACTTCTGGCAAATTATCTCTTGGTTTAGGAAGGACTTGCTCTCCATATTCTAATTTGGCAATTTCATGATGAAATTCTTCTTTTGGCTCAGGTCTTTTTTCTAAACGGACTTCGCTAAAAATCGAGAGCAAAGGCTTTTTAAATATATCATCCAAAAGAGCTTCCTCTTCAACAGGTTCCCTTTCTTTTGCTGATACGCTATCAGCTTTCATTAAAATCTCAAGTAAATCCTTTAATTCATCAGAAGGTTCTTTATAATATCTTTGGGGGTGATGGCTTCCAACTAAATTTATTATCTTTTCCTTTAACTCTTGTAAGAAAGGAGGGAATTTAGTTTTTTCAATAAAAAGCACAGCTGCCTTTTGCTGCTCCAATTTTCGTGTTATTCCAGCACATCGTTGGTGAAACTTGCCTATATCGTGTAGTAAAGAAGAGTATCTTACTATTAACTCATTGTTAATTATGTTTCTTTTTTCCATACTGTTTATCACTCCTAAGATGAATATTTAACATTTACATGTGGAGACAATATTTATCGATCTCTTCAATACCTCTTTTTAGTAGCTCTAAAGCAGAATCTCTTATAGATAAAGCCCATTGCCTTAGCTCTTGAGTTAAAGATAGTTTTCTTCTTTCAAATTTTGTAGCATAGTAAACTTCGGCACAATCTACATCTCTGCCTTCAACATATTCAATTAGTAAAGCATACCAAATTACTTGTAAGGCATGTGATGGATAAATGCCTAGATTTGGAGCTTTGCCTGTCTTGACCTCTACTGGTTTTCCAAGTTCAATTACATCTACTTTCCCACATAAGGCTAGCTCAGGTGCTTTATAGTATTCTTCAAAGTGCCTATAAGGTATGCACATCCTAGCAAGCTCAACACCATCAACTTCATGAATAATAGCTAGTTCTCTTATCCAATTAGCCCACTTTAAGCTGATAATCTCTATATGTTCCTGAGTTCTTAGGACTTCATCTTCCCATCTCATACCAAGCCTCTCAAAAGCCTCTTCAAATCCTTTATACATATAATAAAGAATCCCTTCAGCTTCAATCATGTATCTATAAGCTGTCTCCTCTGGCTCCTCATCGAAAGAGAATTTAGAGGCAAGCCTGAACTCCCTTGATAATAATCGCATATGAAGTTCATGAAGTATTCTACCCCTAACCGCATTCTTCGTCCCAGGCTTAGGTAAGCCCATTTTATAAGTTAGATAGAAGCATCTTTTACAGAAGAGAAAGTCACATAGAGCAGTTACAGGAAGTATTATGTCAGATTCTACGCTATCCAGTTCATATCCTCTAACTAGAGTTAAATGGTGGTTGCTCCGAGTCCTCAGAGAATAAATTGGAGGACCCTCTGAACTGCTCCACCGATATAGGCTCTGTTCCATGTTATCATACCACCACATTATAGTATCTTACGGAGCTATTCTAACAGTTCTAGAGGAAAGCTCTATAAATATAGAGTAATACTCAGCTATACTATAAGGAGTTAAGTAGCGATGGAAAGTAAAGAGTCTATACCTAACTATAGTGAGGCAATTATGCTTGTCAAGAGCAGAAAAGTTCTTCAATCAATAGCTCAAGCAGGAGGTGTTTCTAGCTTCTCAGAGATAGAGGGTGCTTCAGGTGTTAAAGGTTCTGTTCTAGTATATCATCTGAATAGGCTTCAAGCCCTTGACGTTATTCAGAGAGAGGTGAAAGGGACCTACAGGCTGAGGTATAAAACGCCTTTATGCTACATCTTCCAAGAGAGACCTTCAACACCAATGGCATACTTAGGATTGTTGGGAAGAAGAAATGAGCGATTAGAGCCTGAAACTAAAGTGGCTTTAGAACTCTTATCAAAAGAAGGGATCAAGCCTCAACTCATTTATGTAGTTACTTCAATGGAAGCTCTAAACGAATGGAAGGATTTGAAACTCCCATATCAATGGATACTATGCTATGAAGATGAGATCATAGATATAGATGCAGTAAAAAGAAAGATCAAGCCTCAGCTTGAGAGCCTATTAAAGGATTATATAGTCTTCATAGACTGCACATCAGCAACAAAGCCAGCAACGATAGCTTATTATGAGCTAGCCCAACAATATTACACACCACTTCTATATGTTTACGAAGAAAAGAGAGCATTGAAGTGGCTAGTTTCTAAAGAAACTATAAAAGCTAGACTCAATATATAGTCAAAGGAGGTTGATTTAGGAGTAATCAAGTGAGGATACTCACCTCACACAGTATAAGCAAGTGAAAATGTGAACGAGCTTATATACCCCCTATCGATTTTTCGATGTTCACAAAGGTATCTTAGAATCAGGAGAAAATGATGCTCATTTTGCCAATCAAAACTCAAAAAGGTTCGGGATTCAATGACTCCTTAAAGGAAGAGAATACAGAAACCCTTACAGAATACAGGTCTACTCGGAAGTCTCTTCTCGATTCAATGACTCCTTAAAGGAAAAGAATACAGAAACTGATAGATTGTTAGATTACTCTATAACAGGGCATGAAGATTCAATGACTCCTTAAAGGAAGAGAATACAGAAACGCGAGCAGAGCGACCCTAACAATTACGTAACTCTCAGATTCAATGACTCCTTAAAGGAAGAGAATACAGAAACTTCCAATGAGATAGAGGCTTGCCTTCCTTCCTTGTCAGATTCAATGACTCCTTAAAGGAAGAGAATACAGAAACCTCTCTGTCATCAACCCCTTAATCTTTGGATCTTCGATTCAATGACTCCTTAAAGGAAGAGAATACAGAAACTCGTCCGATAATGAATCTACCGAAACCTTTTCACTCTGATTCAATGACTCCTTAAAGGAAGAGAATACAGAAACATAAACATCTCTAAAGTTCATTCTTTTATGCTAAAATTGACTTTATAATAACCCCCAGAATTAGAAAGTTGATTCTCCTAAAAAGAATCGATAAAACGAGCTCATCCATAATAACCATCATGCTGATCAATGGCTAAGTCTTGGCTAAGTATAGGCTAAGTTTAGGCTAAGAATGGCTAAGAGCAAGCTAAGAATTGGCTAAGATAAGGCTAAGAGGAGATGCTACCCCACCCCATACCCCACATCCATGCTTATTCTCACCTTATGTTAAAGACTATTTACAGATTAATATGACTGGAAATGCCTTCTTCTGAATGGGCGTTAACTCTTCCCAATATGACTGGAAATGCCTTCTTCTGAATGGGCGTTAACTCTTCCCAGCCTATCTCATGAATCCTATCCTCGGCTATCTTCTCCAAATGATAGATTTCTGGCATGACTAACTTAACTGCCTCATTTAATCTTAATAAGGATAAGAATTATTAGCAAAACTAACTAAAAAATTAATTGTTATGAAGTTAAACCATTTTGTTTTGGAGCTTGATTATATAGCATTTCCGTATTCTCTTTTTCTTAAGAGTTATTGAGCCTTGAAAGCCAAAAAATGGCTGGACAGAGAGATGTGGAAGAAGATCAACCTAATCCCCAGAACCTTCGGATTCACATGAATAGGCAACAGAAAGGATAACCGATGGCTAAAACCTTCGACACTTACTACCCGCAAGTTACCAATTAGAGAAAACTAATCACCCCTAGAAGAGCCACAAGAACCGATTAGCTTAAATTATTAATGCGATTAGAGGCGAACATAGAAAAAGAGAACCGTTATGTCATTTACTCAAAACGAAGAAAGAATGCTACAGGAATTAATTGCAAGAATACGAGAGAGAATAGATTCACTAGAGCCTTTCTTAAAGTTTCAGCAACACGGCTTAGGCATGGAAGGATGGTTAAGAGTTGAGACAGTCGCTGCATTAAGAAACATTCCAGAAATTAAAGAAATTAAAGTTAAAAACAAGGGTCCAGACTTAACAATCTTCTTGTCTAATGAACCTGAACCTAAAGAAGTCGAATTAAAAGCGCATAATTCAACTTCAGTCGCTTGGTGTAAAAGTTGGAGAAACAAATATCCAAAAGTCACTTGTTTATTTCTTATGAGAAAAGGACGAAATCTAAGTAAAGATTTGGAAAGTGAAGGCTTTCTAGTCAAAATTGAAGATGTTGACTCAAATTGGATTACAGGGATCTTAAAGCTAAGTAACCCAAGAGGTGGAATACAAGATGCAGAAAGTTAAAATCATTAGTTCTCGTCATGCAGAAAGTTCATATGCTGCTAAGCTTGTTGAGGAAGAAGTCAATAAGTTTCTCTCAAATGAACTGCCTAAACTCGGTGGCAAGGTAATAGACATCAAATTATCCACAACTGCTACAACGACACAGTTCTTATTGACAGCAATGATAATTTATACGACAGAAGAAACGTCGCCAAAGTAAAACGATCAAGTTCTTTCCGTCGAATATGAATACCTAGCATAAAGTAACAAAGAGAACTAAGTTTGCCAATAGGATTAGTTGGGATATGATGAGATTAAGCACTGTGATTCCCCTTATTTTGTTAATTAGGATAAATCTATCTAATTGTTTTAATTTAATTCTTCACTCTTCTTTCTGAGGGTTAATTCCTGTAAAATAGTCCTTCACAGCCCTAGGGTTTTCAGCATCTAATACTCTAGCCTCTACTTCATCAGCAAAAGCCTTTGCAACTCTTCTATCAAGAGAGATGTCTGCATCTATAAGATCGAGAGGGAATGGAAGACCTGTAGCTGGGTTACATAATGGTATGATCTTCTCCGCTATTTCCTTGATATTCATACTTGCTGGTAGCTCAACTTCAAAAGGAGGAGTTTCAAAAGAGAATCTGATATAGCCCCTCTTCAGTTTAGGAGGAGATTCTATTCCAAGCCTTGTCTGATCTCTCTTAAGTATCATCTTTGCCCATTTTAGAGCTTCTTCACCTTCAAGCCCTCTTACCTGAGCCCTCGAAATAGCCCTTGAGTATGCCACAGGATCATCTGTTATTGAATCGTAAGCCCAGCATGTGGAAGGAGGCATGAGGCGGGTAAGAATATACTTGTCCCTCATATTGGTCACTAAGTCCTCTTTTCCTTGAATGAAGAGCCAGCCGTCTATAGCCCTTAACGTACTTCTCTTTATCACCCCTATCGCTTTGCCTGAAGCAATTAGCCTTGATGTAGCCCTTAGTATATCTTGCACTAACTCTTTTCCTTCAGGAGCGTAACGGACAACCCAGCTTGGCGGGTAAAGAAAGGAGAGAAAAGGGCCGTCTATGAGCACCAGATCGGGATGCCTCTTTAAGGCTTCTAGGGCTGCTATGCGCTCCATTCCGATCATCTTAAGACTACTCAAAATGGTGAACACATGTCCCTCAAGTGAACCTTCAGAAAAAGCATCCCCTGAGAAACGTTCTTCGATCAGCTCCTTATTTCTGAAGATCTTGTAACCTGCGCTCAAGACTGCCATCCTTGTTCCCAATCTGTTACTCGATTTTGGGCTGATGGAGCCATCTATAGTTGCTATAGTCAGACTAGCCTCCATCGGTTTGACAGATTTTGGTTGAATGTACTTGGCTATCTTGTGAATTCTCACTTCAGCCTCTCTGATCCTTTCCGTTGCACTTGTTGCATGCTTCTCTGCTAGCTCAAAAAAAGCATCCACTAATGGCCGAGGCATTCGAAGAATTGGGTTCTCTTCTTCCATAATTAATCACTTGATCTTGAAAGAGATTAAGAGGGGGGTAGGAGATGGGTTCATCTTTCCTATAAAGTAGAATTGACCTGGCTCCATGCGAAGAAGCCTTTCAACTGGAATATGATATGGATTTAACCAATTTCCTGCTTCCACCATGTCAAGAGGATGAATCTGACCTATAAAATGAGTGTTCAAATTTCTTCTAATCGCTGCGTTTATGCCTATATCGCCTGCCATACCTTGAGCTATCATCGTTACCGATAAGTGATGCTTGCGACCTAGAGCACAAAGGTCTTGAATGAGATCAGTAGTATCGATTTGTATCCCTCTTGGTTGCCATGGTGCATACTGAGGACCTTCATCTATTATTAGAGCAAGGTTAACATCTTCGCCCTCTTCTAGACGCTCTTTTATATGCCCTCCAAGGCTCTTAAAGAAAGCAAGCTTTTCATCACTACCAACTGCAGCCATATCAAGAATTAGCAAGCCTTCACTCTTTGCCCTTTTCACCAAATCCTTAGGCTCCATCTTTCCTAGAATCGTAGCCCAATGTTTACTTTCAATGCGTTGTAAGCCTGCAGTGAGACGAGCCTTATACATCTGAAGATAATCAGCCCTTTTACCTTCAGTGATTTCTAGATGTTGCTTTACCTCAGTCTCTAACCAATCACCAAGCTCGAATTCACTTTTCATCCTCCAGCTTTCCTCACCACTCTCATAAGTTCTTAGCAAATATTCTGCGGCTTGGCGGATTCTATTGTTATCTCTTTGGTAACCATAGTAACCAAAGTGGTTGGCTCTTGAGCAGATGTAAGTTATAACCGTATCAATATCCATCTTAACTTGAGAGACGAGAACCGTATTTTTGGGCATATGTCTTGCATAATCACGTCCTTCCCAATCTAGGACTAAAACGCCGTAGCCAGCTTGCTTTAAGAGAGGAATTAAGAGAAAACGAGTTAGAAAAGACTTACCACAGCCTGTTGCTCCATAAACACCTATATGATAAGGGATGAAATCCTTGTGAAAAGGAATTTCCCAATCCTCACACTCCCAGTAATTTCCAGCCCAAAGGTAATCGCCTTGTTTGAAGGCTGAGAAAGGGTTTCTATCTTGAACAATGTATGCCTGAGAGCCAGGATGAATCACTTGTCGGTTCTCTTCAAGACCGGTATCTCTAATCTGACCTATCACAGAGAAAGTGTAATGAAAAGACCTTCTTGCACTTGAAGGTGCGTAACCTCTTTTTGCATAGGCTATGCCTGGACTGTAACGCCCTGATTGAAGGTTGTCATCTATCCCTGTACCAGCCCTTATCACACCTAGTACCCATCTGCCTCTGTCCCTCACCATGACAAAGGTCTCCTCTCTTACCTTATCTTCTAAGCCCTCTACGAGAAGAATAGTACATGTTGTAGCTCCGCTCAGGCTAGCCACGAAGCCTATCAAGGGTCCTGGAACATTCTCGACCTCTCTCATGTTTAACAATCCTCTCTAAGCCTTAGTATTAGCTCTCAACTCTAGAAACTATCACGTTATAATCTTCCTCTGATAATGGTATTATGCTTCTTCTGAAGTATTTTCTCCATAAATCCTTGTCCTTGATAAAAGCCAACTCTTCTTTCAAATCTACAACGGGCAAAGGCTCTTTCCATAATTTAATATTCTTCAAGCTTACTGAATGGCTGAATAGAGATGATGGATACCCTAAGATTTGTTTCCTCTGCTCAGGAGTTACTGGGTAAGGTTCACTGGCTAAGGTGCATCTACCCATGAACTTTTGCCCGTCACGCCCTCCCATGTAAAAGATAACTTTATCATCCTTTTTTATACGATTGAAGTTACCAGCATTCTTATTGAGAGACCAAAACTTTTCCTTTACTCTACCCTTTAAGACATCCATGGCTTTCATGATTTTATCATCAGTCCTATGATCAACAACCACGAATATCCATTTATTTGCCATGCTAATTGAAATTTAATTAAGAACTGCCATTTAAACTCTTATCAAAAACCTTTTCAGAATAAGTAGAAGATTCAGCCCTTCTCTTTTCTACGAACTTCATATTCATAAATGAAGATTACCGCCAAGGCTAGAACGAAGAAGATGATTATGATATTGCTCATCAAATCAAAGAATCCACTTGGTGTCATCAAGATACACCCCCACAACATCAACTTTGAAGGACTGATTAAAAAACTGTTTGCTTATGATCGTAAAATATAGAACTTTTCTGTTAATTACTCTTAATGGCAAAACTGAAACAGAACAGAAAAATACTAGCATTACCATAGGGAAATCGATGGAGAAAGGGGCTAAGGAAAACAGGGATTGGCGAGAAGAGGTAAGTAAGAACTTAGACTACTATCTCGATACGAAAGAAGGACGCAACGAATTGACGGAGATGATAAGGGCTGAAGCAATGCGCTTGCTCCAACAAATGGAAGGCAGACCAAGATTAAAAGAGTTCATTTGGTTATCAAAATTCTGCTTAAACTGCTCATATTTTATGAAAAGAAAGGGGGGTTTCATGAGATGTATGAAATTAGATGCAAAGATAGTCAAACCATTTTATGGTAAGCCTTTATGGGCTATAATTGTGACTACAGGTGGAGAAGAATCATCGATAGTGGACATTGATTGGCACTCTAAATCCTTTGATGTTTCAGACATTTTAGTGGAAGAAGCCATAAAAAGAATCAACAATGGTTATCCATACCCATGCTTCGAGTATGGGCGATGAAATAGATTATTAATAATTCGATTTAAACCCACTCTCTTCATGTTGGTCTTGATAGTCTTAACCTTGATGGCGTGTATTTATAAGGCTTAGAAATGTATTCATCATGGACAAGATCTTCGATTCTCCTACGTGAAGTAACCTCAGGCTCCTCGTCTGGATACCCTATGGATATTATAGCCACTGGCACTAAATCCTCTTTCGCATTAACAAGTTTCATGATAGGCTCCTCATAGAAGGCACCTACCCAGACGCTCCCTAAACCCAAAGCTGTAGCTGAAAGCTGAGCATACGTTGCCGCTATAGTTGCATCTTGTATACAGTATAGCCATATACCTCTTTGTCCATACCTTCTTGCAGATCTTCTCGGGTTGATGAAGAATACAAGGTTAAGGGGGGCTTGGGCTACAAACTCTTCGTTAAGGGCTGCTTCAGCAAGAGCTAACCTTCTCTCTTGATCCCTAATGACAACTATCTCGTAAGCTTGAAGATTGCCAGCTGATGGCGCCAAATTAGCAGCTTCTAATATGATATTGATCTTTTCTTGCTCCACATCCTTTTTCTTGAATACACGAATTGATTTCCTATTCCTTAAGACTTCAAAGAAATCCATAATCCATTCATTAAATAAAAATGGGTTAATTAGCATTCTTGATTTACTTTCTCATCTCTATCTTAAATCTAGTATGAGTTTCTTTAAATTCAGTTTACAATAAGATTTTTATCATAATAAAAGTTTGAGTTATGATTAAGATAATCACGAGAACTCGTATAATAGATGTTCACACCCATGCCTTTCCAGATGATATAGCCCCAAAGGTTATCGAGCCCTCAGAGCGAGGTATAGGGTGGATAGCGTCTATCCTTGTACCATAGGAGCTTGTTGGACATTATGAAAAGGACTCAAGTAGATTTAAGCATCGTCCAGATATATGTAAATTCACCTGAAAAAGTTCGCCTCCTTAACGACTGGGGGCAGAGGTTGCCAAGAGAGAAAGACCAACTTTCTTCACCTAGTTGATGTAATCTACCGCCATCTTTGGTCAAAGGGCTTCTTAACAAGTATTAAAGTTTATCAAATCTCACTTTTCGTGATGCACACCAAAAGAATTATAGCAAAAGGAAAATAAGGGTTGACTTAAGAGAGGCTCCTTGATAAAGACTGAATTGATATGGATGAACGGCAAATTTGTAGGCTGGGATGAAGCCAAAATTCATATCCTTACTCATGGGCTTCACTATGGCTCAGGCGTCTTCGAGGGAATAAGATGCTATGAAACAAAAAAGGGTCCTGCAGTCTTCAGGTTGAAGGATCACATCAAAAGGCTCTTCGATAGTGCCAAGGTGATAATGATGGAGATTCCCTTTACTATGGAGGAGATTCTTGAAGCGGTGAAGGAGACTGTAAGAGTGAACAAGTTGAATGAGTGCTACATCAGACCTATAGCCTACTATGGCTATAAAGAGATGGGTCTTAATCCGATGAACAATCCTGTAGATGTTGCAATAGCATGCTGGCCTTGGGGAACATATTTAGGTGAAGAAGGCTTAAAGAAGGGAGTTCGATGCAAAGTTTCTTCTTGGCGCAGAATAGACTCATGTATGCTACCACCTTTAGCCAAATTGACTGCAAACTACGCCAATTCCATTCTGGCAAAGCTAGAGGCGCTGAACTGCGGATATGAAGAGGCTATTCTGCTTAATTTCAATGGGAAGGTTGCTGAGGGACCAGGGGAGAATATCTTCATAGTAAAGAATGGAAAATTGATCACGCCTCCTTTTAGCGCAGGGGCTCTCCCAGGCATAACAAGAGATTCTGTAATCACCTTAGCAAAAGATCAAGGCATTCTAACTATAGAGACAGATATTTTGAGAGAACAGTTATTTTTAGCAGATGAAGCTTTCTTCACTGGCACTGCTGCAGAAATTACACCCATAAGAGAGATAGATGGTCGAGTTATAGGAGATGGCTCTAGAGGCCCTATAACTGAGAGACTTCAAAGCGAATTCTTCAAAGTGGTTAGAGGAGAAAACAAGAAGCACCTAGAGTGGCTAGAATTCGTTTAATACAGCTTCAAGATGCAAAAAATAGGTTGCTCAATAAAAAGGTGGGACTAGACGCCCATGGCTTTTAGAGCGTCCTCCTTTGTTATAGCCACTAAAGTTTCTGTTGCCGCGAAGTCGAGAAAAGGGAAGACCGTGCTCAAGGCTGTCCTCTCATCAGGCCCCTCCGTGTAGAAGACCATGTCATAGCGCCCCAGTGTCCAGAAGACAAAGCGGACCTTGGTTCCAGGCTTTGGATTCTTAAGCGCTCTTTCCATCTCTTGAACTTCTTCTTTAGTAGGCCTACGCCTAAGTTTTACTAAGGTTATGAAGTGCAATTCTTATCGACTGTCTATATCATTAATTCTTTATTTAAACATAACTAAAATGGGGTCGGTGGGATTTGAACCCACGATCGCCAGCTCCCAAGGCTGGAATCTTCAACCAAGCTAGACGACGACCCCCTTTTGCTCAATTTAGTTTGT
>JACGUK010000132.1 GCA_024256265.1 archaeon | reverse complement strand
TTTAACTGCTTCCCAGCTTGTTTGATGATACTTCTTTGCAAGATCCTTATCTTTTATTCCTGTTATTCTCATAAAAGTTTCAAGATGTAAGCCTTTCAGATCTGGTCCTATATCTGTCATTCCAGCTTCTACCAATTCGTCAATATAATCTTCGGTAAGAATGGAAGCGTTTGTATCCACATGAAAACGTGCCTTCTCGTCAGGATTGAGTTTTCTTAGTTCTTGGATATACTTAACCAGCCAAGATCTGTTTAAAGTGCATTCTCCTCCTGAGATGGCCATTCTATCTACTCCATAACGTCTCCTTGTATCAGTCATGAGCAAAGCCGCTTCTCTTGGCATCAATGCTACTTCTTTCCCACAATAGGTTGTGGTCCAATTTTGACATTGAGGACAACGAAGGTTACAACCACAAGCAAAAACAGCAACTTCTATATACCAATGAGCCTTTTTTAAATACCAAGGAGTTCCGACCCCGCCAACTGTATGAGCCATCCAACCATGGACAAGCCTTTTAGGAGTATGATCTTTAGGAAGTTCTGTCTTGACTTCCATCTCTTCTTTTACTTCAGTAACACAGCTAGGCATAATCTCTTTGTTAATTTCAACAGCACAAGTATAACAGCCTCCAACTTCGCAAGGAGCGAATAAATCTCCTTCACCAGGAAATTTGCTGATTTTATACCCAAGAAGTTCGAGAGCCTTCTTCACTGTGATTCTTTCTGGAACGGAGAAGTACTCTCTGTTCACTTTAATCTTAATTTCCTTTCCTTTCGGTCTCTCGTTCATGCGTATCGCTTCGTTTGGACATGCAAGATAACAGGCTCCACAACCTATACACTCTTCTATGTAACCAACACTGATGCTTGAGCAAGCTACGATTTCATCACAAATACCACACTGCTTACATTTATCCAGATCTTTTTCAGCGACGGAGAACATATCAGACCATCAAGATTCTTAACTAAGATTCTTCTTTAGAAATAGTCTTGGGCTTTTTATTAACATTGTCTATCGGGCTTATTTATTCTCCCAAAAGAAAGAAGATAGGATAAAACAAATTAAGTTTTTATACTTAGGGTAAAAGAAAACTGTATGAGCCTAGATAGAGTTACTGAGGTTTTAAAGAAGAATCCTAAGGGCCTAAACATTACACAAATAGCTAAGCTAACAGGTTTAAGTAAAAGTGAAATTTCAAAAACCATTTCTAGAATGGAATCTAAAGGACTTATCGAAAAAATAGTCAAAGGATGCCGGGTAACCTATAAACTCAAATCATAACCTATTTTTTGCAAGAGGACTCTATCCCGTAGGAGTCTATCAAGAGATTAGAGTATGGGGGACGTAGTATCCTTTACGCCCATTAACTCGCAAATTGTAAACTATCTACATTAGGTCTGACCAGGCATTGATTAAGTCGCTTCTCTTGTTGGCATAGGTAGCTCAGGAAAATTCTCCTTCATCCTCTTTTCAGCTACAATAGATGCTTCTGCCAGGATCTTCTCAGCATCTTCATTCGCAGCCTCAAAGTTCAGTGTAGTACCTCCGAGTTGACCTGCATCTACAAGTATGGTACTTAGCACGTTACTAATCTCACCCATCTCATGCTGTGCTTCTGGCATAAAGTTGACCAGCCCAGATCTTACATTCCTTATGATACTCATCGCTGGTGCTATCGTTGCAACCATATCTCCAATATCTTGAACTGTATTAAGTCGA
>JACGUK010000131.1 GCA_024256265.1 archaeon | reverse complement strand
GCAAGGACTATAGGTAAGATCGTTGAAAAGTCTAGAGTGATGATAGGAGGCATTAGTTTATGATCAAAAGAGAAGAGATGCAAGAATTGGCTAAAAGGTACAAGGAGCCTATAGCGCTTATATTGGGCTCTCACTCTGCTCTGGATGCTGCATCAGGTGCTAGGAACTATGGATTGAAAAGGATAATCTACACAACTAAAGGTAGAGCCATCATATACCTGCAGAATCCTATAGTTGGTAAAGTTGGGGAAGAGATAGAGAATTTACCCAAATATGCTAGAGATGAAATGATTTGTGTATATGACCCAAAGGAACTGAAGAAGAAAAGCGATTGGAAGACTGCTTTAATAATATTAGATGAGTACCCTGATATTTTCAAGTATATGGATGAATTGTTGGGATTGGAGTGCCTTCAGGTACCGAATAGAGCCTTCTCTGTGTATTTAGGAGGAGATGAGCATTGTAGTAAGATAGAGAAAGAATTTTCAATACCAATAGTAGGATCAAGAAAGCTACTAAAGATAGAGAATAGAGGAGAAATTGAGAGAGATTACTATTGGTTTGCAGAAAAAGCAGGAATACCATACCCCAAATCATATGATTTTAATGTTCATTCAAAGGGAATAAGATTCAAGGAATATATCGACGAGCCCATGATCTTAAAATGTGAACATGCAAAGAGAGAACTTGAAAGAGCTTTCATCTTCGCCTCTGACTCGAACGATCTTGAAGAGAAAGTAAAAGCAGAGATGGAACTTGGAAATCTTAACGAGGAAGGATTAAGAAGAGCGAGAGTAGAGCAGATAGTATTAGGCCCTCATGCCAACTTCAACTTCTTTTTGTCACCAATAAATGCAGATGAGGAGTGGGGAGAAGTTGATGATTTTTATGCTGAGCTTTACAATATGAATTTAGATAAAGCGAGATTATGTTTGGCAAATGAATTCCTTTCCATAGATGAGAGGAGAGAGACTATATTGGATGGTTTAAAGAGATTGCCGATAGATGTTCAGCAGAAGATAAAGAAAGTGCCATCCTTTGAGGTTACATGCCATATTGCCATGAGCTTAAGAGAGTCATTATTAAAAGATGTTCATAAAGTTGCGAATGCTTTTCTTTTGGCAACAAAAGATTACGAGCCTCCAGGGATTATTGGAGCATGGTGTCTTCAGACATTGATAACTTGGGGAAAGGTTCCAGAAAAGGCTGTAGAGTATGGTTTGTACGATGTTCCTGCTGGAGAGGATGTTTATGCTCATATCCCGGTAACTCAAGATGTTGCAACAAGGCATGGTGGAGGAACTAATGTTCACATGGGAATAGGTTCTCAGTACGCAAATGCAAAGTACAATAGGAGTATGAGTACTGGGGATAGAATAGCTTTAGAAATAAAGAGGGCTTTGAATTTAAAGAAGCTCAATAAAATAGTCACGTAAAACATCCTTCTACCATTCAAAAAAGTTTTAACTTAAAGCCAACAATAAAGAGGTGAGGAGGTGATTGGAGATACTATTCTATCTCAAACATAAACACAGTCCTGAAGGAGGTGATTGGAGATACTATTCTATCTCAAACATAAACACAGTCCTGAGAGTTGTCCAGTAGTAAAAGGTCCTAAGGAAGTCGTAAAGACCTTCGGAAAAATTGTCACACCTGATCATGCAAAAAAGGTTGGAGTAAAGGTTTTGGGCATGTATGCAGATGCACCAGCCCATACAGTAGGCTTCATAATCGAAACAGATAACGTCGATAAAATTGGAGCGTTTCTGCTTCCGTTATTATCTTTTGGGACTGCTGAGACAACGCCCATATCAGATCTAGCTAAGACAAAGCTCATATTCGCATAGCAACAACGCCAAAGAAATAAAGCAAGGCACAAATCTACTTTTGATATTCATTATCTAAATGCCCAAGCAGCTGGTCGATGCTAGCAATGATGGATTTTTGCTCCTTAAGAAAGTTCACCAATTCTCTCTTCGATGGAACTTGAGTGCCACCGCCTAGCTTGGTAACTTTAAGAGCCCCAAAAGCGTTAGCTACTATCCCTATATGATTTATAGGAAGTTGCTTTAAGTATCCATATACGTAGGCTGCATTAAAAGAGTCTCCAGCACCAGTAGTATCTATAACAGGAACTTTAAAGCTCGGTAAATGAATTGAAAAATCTTCTTGAGCAATGAAGCAACCATTAGCGCCCAGTTTTATTACAGCTGTCTTAACACCTTTCTTTAAGAGAATTTTTGATGCTTCCTTCAATCTATGAGTCTTCGTCAATGCTTCTGCCTCAATGCTGTTTAGTAAAAGAGTATCTGTATTTGCCAAGGCATCATTTAAGATGTTAGGCTGAATTTTATCTACTAAAGGACCTGGGTCAAAGAATACAGGTATTCTTAAATTTGATGCTTTTTTCATGGCTTCAAGGGTAAGATCAAGGCTTGGCGATCTGATTAGAGTGTGCCCTGATGTGTAGATGGCTTTTGAGGATTTTATTTTATCAATAGATTGACAGAGCTCTATACCAACTCCATGAACTCCTATGAAGGCATGCTTGCCATCTTTATCCACTAAAACAAGAACTATTGCTGTCTTTTCTCCCTTCATTAAATTTATGCCTGTTACATCGATACCTTCTTTATCCAATAAGTCTCTAATGAATCTACCATTTTCATCGTCTCCTATGCAACCGACTATTCCAGCCTTTAGACCCAGCTTTGAGGCAGCTATAAGGAAGTTGCAAACTCCTCCAGCCTCTCTTTTTATATATTGAGCTATCTGCACATCTTCCTCCTTTATTGGAAAGTGCTCTACTGGGACGATCAAGTCTAAGACTATATCCCCAAAAGCTAATACATCTATCACTTCATCAACCTCTTCTCCCTTAATTCAAGAAGCTTCCTTGCCGTCTTCTCAAATTCCAATCCATTAACTTGCTCAACCTTCTTAACCAAATCCTTTGGAAAAGCCTCAATCCCTTTAAATGCCCCTGCCACCCCTCCTACTATCGATGCTATAGTATCAGAGTCCCCTCCAATATTAGTTGCCATTATTATAGCATCCATGGGCTCACCATTTGTAGCAAAAAAGACTCCAAAGGCAGTAGGTATTGCCTCATTAGATTCTATGCCAGCTCCAACATAGTTGTAAAGGGAATCTGTGATCTCTTCAAAATTCTTTGCCTCTGAGACTAGTTTTATAGCCAATTCAATTCTCTTATCGACTGGAGCCGCTGAATAAAAAATCCCAAATTTAGCACCAAGCCTT
>JACGUK010000130.1 GCA_024256265.1 archaeon | reverse complement strand
AGCGCTCTCAACGATATTTTTTATGTTCTTTTTTGATATATCATTGGTAGCAAAGAAGGCTAGAGAGCCAGAATGAATTACTCTTATACCTATGCCATAAGCATCTCCTATTACAGCTGGCTCTGGAGCTCCATTCCTTAATAGACAGCCTAACTCTTTTGTTCTATGCAACCTAGCCTCTGCATAATCTGCACCAAGCCTTTGGGCAAGGTCTATAGCGAATAGTAATAAGTCTTCATCCAAATTAATCACTTTTTAGACTATTGTAATGTTTTACTTATATTATTTTTTGATTAGTCTTCTAAGCATCACCTAGAGACCGTTCGTGGCTAAGTGAGATTAGTTAAAATAAAGATTTTTATATAACATATGTTATTTAAAATACCAATAATCTTCGAGGAAAGTTAGATGAGTCTTTGGAATGATAATGTAGAAAGGGAGCACATAAAGAAGCTAATGCTGTTACTGGAACAGTTGTGCCCTGCTTGGAAGAGCGTAGGCATGATATTGGCAGAAAGAGCACTAGTACAGATAGGAGCAAAGCAACTAGAAGAAGGATTAGAGAAGATGAGAAAAGAAAAAGAAGTTATAGAAAGAATATACTCTTAACTAGAACTATCTTCTTCAATAAAAGCTTCACGAACTAACTGTTCTATGTGTTCGTTAATAAACTCCTTAAATTCGAGAATTTTTGTAATCTTTTGTGGTTATTTCTTTTTGATGTCTCTCATATCTTCCTTAACTTAATGACTCTTTTCCTACAAGCTTTCAAGATAGGGTTTACACTAAAATCTAAGAAGTCTTTTGATGAGTTGATAATAGATTATTATATATCTCTATCTTATCTATAAATCACCTATGACTTCAGATTGCTACATTACTCTATTCGGAGGGGTAGGGAAGATAGGTGGGAACTCCATACTCTTAGAAGACAAAGAATCTATGATTCTTTTTGACTTAGGTAAGGACTTTGATAGGTATAGAAAGTTCTTTCAATTCCCCTTCACAATGCCCACAAAATCGGTCCAGAAAGAATTGATAAAGACTTGTCTATTGCCAGAGATAAAGACATCGAAGAGGCAAAAATTGCCTTTATACGTTGATTATGAAGGGACAGAGATAATAGAACCAAGCATCAGTTGCCCCTTACAGCATGTATTCGTCTCTCATCCTCATCTCGATCACTCTGGCTTCATTACTCTCCTTAGGAGTGATTTGAATATTCATATGGGATCCATGTCAGAGTTAATATATTCTTCAAACATAGAAACAAAAAAGGATAGAACTTTAGAGAACAAGCTCTACTGGAAATTGCCAAAAAAGGATGAGATCGAACCTAGATTAAAATTCTCAAAGTTTCATGATGGTATGAAGATAGAAGTAGACAAATTAAGAGTTATACCTTATTCGGTGGATCATAGCGTCCCTGGAGCTTATGGTTTTATAACAGAAGGCTCTTCAGCAAGAATTGCATACACGGGCGACTTTAGATTTCATGGACCAGCCCGAAATCTCTCAGAGAAGTTCAAAGACAGACTGAGAGAGGAGAGCTTAGATGTGCTTATAGTGGAAGGTACAAATATGAACTTAGGGCGTATAGATTCTGAATGAATTAATTGAAAAAGGTTTTAGATTGGGTAATAAATTAGCAATAATAGAGGTTAAATCGAGTGATATAGATAGGATCAACGCCTTCGTAAGGGTTGCAAAGAGCCTTAATAGTATCATAGCCATTACTACCAGAGTCGCTTACATTCTTGATAAGATAAAGCAATCTGGATTAGAAGCAAGATTACAGCATGGCATACCAAAGTTGAGGGATGAAGTGAAGCTTTTCACAAAGAGCAAGCTTATGAGATGGGAGAAAGAGCTTCTAGAAAGGCATAAAGATATGGAAGCTCTTGACGATAAAGCGATAATTGGTCCTAAGGAAAGAATAGTGTTACTTGATTCTGGCAGGTTCAACGTCTTCGATACAACTCCTCCAAAGGGCTCTCTTTACATACAAAGCATCTCCGAGCATATGAGCGAAGAGGAAGAGTATGATGAGGAGCGTTTTATTAACTCGTTAGCTTTGTATGGCTTAATAGTGTATCGCCTTCATAGCTCAGGTCATGCAACCCCTCTAGATTTGATGGGATTCATAAACGAGGTTAAACCGAAAATGCTCATACCAATTCATACAGAACATCCAGAGGCTTTTTATGAATTGTTCAAAGATATTACAAATATTGTAATTCCAGAGAAGGACTTACCAATACCCATCCCTTAGAGTTTTAACAATCTCATAAAGGTGGTTTAAATCAAGCTAGAAATCAAGAATGGCAAAGGAGTATACACTCTTATAGTAAAATTAGCCAAGAAAGTCGATTTAAAAGTAGGATGCTTGGGCTCATTAAAATTTGAAAAGGGATGGTACGCTTATACTGGCTCAGCTTTAGGTCCAGCAGGATTGATAGGAAGAATTCAAAGACATGTAAAAAAAGATAAGAGATGCTTCTGGCATATAGATTACCTTTTGAATAGCAAGTATTCATCCATAAAAGCAATAATTTATGCAAATACTGATAAAAGATATGAGTGTAATGTTATAAGAGAAATAGCTATTATGAATACAAAGCCTGTAAAAGGCTTTGGAGTTAGCGATTGTAAAGAAGAGTGTAAAAGCCATCTATACTATATGATTGATGATTTCAATGAGATAATTGAAAGTATCCTTAATGCTTATGGTAATCTAAACTTAATGGCTAATTCTTACCTTTTGGATGATTTGAACCCTGTCAAAAATAATTGAAATATATGAGTATTGTATCCAGTTAGTAATATGATGCAAATAACAGTCATAGGTAGCGGAAGCAACATATCTAAAGAAGTATGGGATATGGCTGAAGAATTAGGAAGAGGGGTAGCAAAGCGTGGAGCTGTCTTGATCTGTGGAGGAAAGGGAGGTGTCATGGAGGCAGCATGTAAAGGTGCAAAGCAAGAAAGAGGTCTAACAGTAGGGATACTCCCTGGTACTGTCGATGAAGCGAATAGATACGTTGACATAAAGATAGTAACAGAGATGGGCGATGCAAGAAATGCTAT
>JACGUK010000129.1 GCA_024256265.1 archaeon | reverse complement strand
TGGCAGCAGGGGCTATAGATGCTGGAGCGAAGATAATCCTTGGCGTCGTTGTTGATGATTTGATCTTCAGAAGCTCACCATTAGAGATAATAGGGGCAGTAGTTCAATGGACATCTGTCACTATGTCAGGTCTCCATGTCGATCCCCTTCCTATTAAATCAAAAGCAGTCATTGATTGCACTGGTCATGATGCTGAGGTGCTGGCTGTAGCATCACGTAAGATACCAGAGCTTAGTATAATGGTCCCTGGAGAGAAGTCTATGTGGGCGTCTTTGGCTGAGAAGTTGATCGTTGAAAATACAAGGGAGGTATGTCCTGGTCTTTACGTTGCAGGAATGGCGGTAGCTGCTCTTCATCAGACACCAAGGATGGGTCCTATCTTTGGGGGCATGTTATTATCAGGGAGAAAAGTAGCCGAGCTGATCGTAAAGAAGATAAAATCACAATAAAATCGAAAGAAAGGAAAATCTTTGATCCTATGCTCCAATTGTGGTAAGAGAATTTCGGTAGCAGTTTGTAGAAGGTGTGGACGTTCTGTGTGCAAAGAATGCTATTTTCATCATGGATTGTGCAAATCGTGCGCCATCAGCATAGGCAGACTGAGGCTAAAAAATAAAAACTTTTCATAAAGGATAAATTGAACGAATTTTTATCAAAAGGGGGATAAGGGTTTGTATAGAACATCAAGGTTCATGGCTTATGGAATAGGATTATTGGCAGGTTTCTTCTTGTCCCTTACAGCCTTCAGCATCATGGAATCAATGAAAATAGACTTAGTTGATGCAGCCCTCATTAGTATAATTCCTTTCGTTATCTTCTCAGGGGCTTGGATACTTACTCTTCGATTAGTATTTAAGATATAGTCTAAAAAATGATTAGTCAAGTCTAATTAGACCTAATCCTTATAGTATGAGCGAATTGAGCAGATCAGATCTTTTCGCCCACTTCAAAAGGATCTATCCAGAGTGCTCAAGAAAAGAGGTAGAAGATTTAATCGAAGCGATAAAAGGAGACAAATACTGGCTTGTGAGCTCTATCCATAAGGATGCCATCTATGTAGTGGCTTTAACAAAAGCGAATATCCCTAAGACCAAAGGTTTTCAAGCAAAGGCTACACATTTGAAGAAAGTTATTGTAGTGCCTGAGGCTGCTAAATTCTCAAGGAAAGGGAGAGTTCTTATGGCAATCAAACTCGATTCGGATTACATTGCAAAGAGCGTAATATCATGGTCAACCTTCTTAAGGCTTATGAATGAAAATCCAGATGCAATCTATAAGATGCTCATAGAAGGCAAAATCCCACCTTTTGTGAACAATAAGAATATCTCAGCCATAGTTCTTAAAGCTCGTGAGCAGAATGAGTGGTAGCTAAAATTATGGTCCTACCTGCTCTTTTAGCTGTTAATAGCATCACTTATCTATTTTGTCAAATAGAATCTGTCAATCTTAAGCAGATCCAAACTCCGTCCTGTGAAGCCCGCTCTAGAGTGGGCTTTAATCAAATTTAGCAGTAGCTCTGTCATACCCATCCTATCTATGATTTCGGTGTTGTAGGCGCAGATAGCTACCATTGGAATCTTGAACTCGCGGTGAAGGCTTCTTTCATAATCCAACCTCAAGCCCTTGAGTCCTCTTTCCATTACTTCATTATACAGTTTCTCCCATAGTGCACGAGTCCTTGATGCATTGAATCTTCCGTTGATAATGTAAACATCTTTGTAGTCAAGAATCTTCAACGCACCACTCTCCTCATGATATTTAACATCTATTCCAAATTTGGTCATTGCTTTTCCAATCTGCTTGGGGTTTTCTTCGCTCACAACATAAACCACGGCTTCGCCCCTGTCCAAACCGAACTTAATGAATGTGAATAGCACCCTGTGTTTGTCTTCTATGCCAGTGTAGAACAAGATGATATGATCTCTAGGTTCTATCAGATTCATAAAATCGGTTAATTCTTTCTCCGTCTCGACTCTATGTTCTTTAGGCTTCGACAAGATCTGCAGACAACTCCTTTTTTGTGAAAACTCTTAGAAAAGAGCGGAGATCGTACAATATTTCATCAAATTCTTTCAACCAAGACTGCAGAGCATCCTTCCCTTTATCTGTCAAAGTGTAGGTTTTCTTCCGCCCTAAACTGACTGTTCGAATCAAACCGATTCTCTCCAAATAGGCGAATCTCGGATATATGGTTCCCGGGCTGAGAAGAACACCAAACTTTTTATAAATTAAAGCCATTACTTCATAAACTGTCATCTCTCTTTCACTTAGGGCGGACAAACAAAGCAAGTCCAGAAGCGATTTGACGCCTCTAGGGCGAAACTTTCTTACAACTTCCAAAGCAAAAATAAGAATTATCATAACTCCTATTTAAGGATTATTCTAGTTTCCGAACTAAAGGCAAATTTTTCATACGTTAGATGAATAGTTGCAAAATATTGATCATATCATCAAACTTAAATCTGCTTTATTTTTGATGGATGGCATGAGCTCTAGTAAGGAGACGAGAGACCTTTCAGATAGAACCTTTTGGTTTGCTACTGAGGATGAGATAAGAAGAGCAGAGACTACAGATGTTTATTTCGTATACACACTTCAAATCTTAGAGAAAAAAGGATTGGATCCAAGAGTAGTCATGGAGGTTTATTTGAGAAATCTACCATATCCAGATAGCTGGGGAGTAGTTAGTGGTATATACGAGGTAGCTA
>JACGUK010000128.1 GCA_024256265.1 archaeon | reverse complement strand
GCAGATCATTACCTTTCTACAGGAGAGCTGATAAGTGAAGAAGCTCTTAAAGGACTGAAAAAGTACAAATCGATCTATCTTGGCGCCTTCGGAGACCCTAGATTGGAACCAGGCATTCTCGAATTGGGCATATTGTTGAGGCTTCGCTTTTACCTTGATGAATATGTCAACCTTAGACCTATCAAGCTCTATGAAGGAGTGCCAACACCATTAAAGGACAAGAAGCCTAGTGATGTTCAATTTATAGTTGTAAGAGAGAACACAGAGGACTTTTACATAGGTCTTGGTGGTAATGCAAAGAAAGGCAAGACTAGGCATGAATTAGATTTAATTAGAGAGATTTATCATATTCGCTTTGGTTTAGATATAGAATCTGATGCCGATGAGATAGCTTATCAGCTAGGAGTTATAAGCAGAAAAGGTGCAAGAAGAGTCATAGAATACGCTTTCCAATATGCAAAGAAGCATAATCGAAAAAAAGTTACAGGAGTCGATAAAGCAAATGTCTTGACTCATGTTTACAGTCTTTGGAGAAGAACTCTTGAAGAAGTTGCAAAAAATTATCCTGATATCAAATATGAATTTGCCTTTGTGGATGCTACTGCCATGTGGTTTGTAAAGAATCCTGAGTGGTATGAAGTTGTTGTAACACCTAATCTATTTGGAGACATTCTTACAGACTTAGGTGCCATGATTCAAGGAGGATTAGGCTTTGCTCCAGGAGGAAACATAAACCCAAAAGGCACATCCATGTTCGAGCCTATTCATGGTTCTGCACCAAAATATAAGGGAATGAATAAGGTAAACCCTATTGCAACGATTTTGGCAGGTTGCCTATTGCTGGAGGACTTGGGGCTTGAAAGATCAGCCATAAAAGTTGAGAAAGCAGTAGAAGAAATATTGAGAGAGGGAAAAGTTAGGACTTATGACTTTGGTGGCAAATCTAAGACAAGCGAGGTTGGGGATGCTATAGCAAAGAAAGTAAAAGAATTATAACTTTATATCCTGCATCTTGACATTCCTACTTTTTAATTATAGGAATATTTATAGGTAGGATGATCGAAGATAGCATGGGTAGAATCATGATGGAAGTTGTAGTAACACGCCGTGGTCAGACCACAATCCCCATAGAGATAAGGAGAAAGTATCAGATCACTGAGGGAACTCGGCTGGAGGTCCTGGAGTCAACAGAAGGAATTATCCTTAAGAAGAAAGTTGGTACATTTGACCTTATAGGCTCTGGGCGGGTAGATAGCAAGGCTGCCTTCGAGTTATTGGATAAGATGAGAGAGGAAGATGACCGTTAGGAAGAAAAGTGTATATGATACACGTTTCTTCGCTGCCCTCTACTATTCAAAGACCCGAGATGAAATAGAAAGCATAAAGCAAGAGCTCGCCGCTAGACATGCCAAGTTTATTTCGGCAATTACGATCTATGAAGTTTTCAAATTGACCCTCCAGACCGATGGAAGAGAAGTAGCTGATCTAAGAATAGCTCTTCTTAGAAAGGACTTTGTTCCAATGGCTGATGCGATAATAGCTGCAACTGCAAAATCTCTGAAGGCTGATTGTGTTACTAACGACCCTCACTTGACATCCATGAAGGAAATTAAGACACGATGGATATAAAGCGCTATTCGACGCTGGGCTAAATTATGAAAGAGTTTTATGGTTTTCTTTGTTATTAGTTGATTTATTCTCGATAGCCAAGACCTTCGGCTTACAACTTATCTATTTATCAATTAGTGTCATAGAGGGAGTTACGTTTTAGAATAAACGTGCTTAACGCTATCATTTCGTTTTTGCAATTTAAATCAAAAAGTGGCAAATCTAAGACAAGTGAAGTTGGGGATGCTATAGCCAAGAAAGTAAAAGAATTATAGAATTTAACGTAGAAAAGACACAATAAGGCTTGTCATTATTGGTATCAGTATTGCCATGATCAAGGATACTATCCACATAAGACCTCTCGTTGAAATGTAAGGATATTTCTTCAATACAAAATATCCGCCTATTGCTAAAGATATCATTATAACAAAAGGAACAGGAACCACATATAGCGTTGGAGATATAAAATAAAAGATCACAGTTAATGAAGCAAACGAAATCACAACCCCCCATTGAATGGTTTTAAGAAAGAAGTTAAAAGCGCTTTTTGATCTTGATCTTTCTGCACGTTCTTTGATGCGATTAACATTCTCTAAGATTTCTCTAAAATCATCGATAGCAGTCAAATCCTTCTCTTTGCATTTCTTTTCGGCCAAGGCATATCTTTGCTTGGATTCGCGCACTTCATTAAAGACTTCATCTTCGAAGATTGTTCTCGGTCTTAGAATTTCTCCAAGTTCGGCGATTCTTCGCCAGGTATAATAGTGCCAAAATTCAAGTCTCTTTTCGATGAGAAGATTTAATGCCTCGTTAATTTTATCTTCTAAAAGTAATGGGGTAAGCTCCTCATTCAATTCAGGAAGGCGATACCAGAAGCCAAATTCATGAGCCTCTTTCTTAAGTGTCTCATAAAGCTCTTGCAGTTCTGTCTTTTTGGGACGTTCCATTATTTTATCCGATTGGATGTTTCAGCTTAAACGATATTTAAATATTTAGAAAAATTAACCTCTCACTCTCTTCAACTTATTCAGTAGACCGCCTATTTCTATCAACTCAAGAATGAATTCTGGCAAAGGCTGGGCTTGTGTAGATATATTGCTGGTTAAATTCTTAATTTTGCCACTTTTCAAATCTAGCATTAATTGATCACCATCTTTAGCCAAATCCCATAAATCCTCACACTCAAGAACTGGAAGACCTATATTAATGGCATTCCTGTAGAATATTCTTGCAAAGGATTTTGCTACTATTGCTTTTGTGCCAGAGTACTTTAACGATATAGGCGCTTGTTCTCTGCTTGAACCACAGCCAAAGTTCTTTCCTGCAACTATTATGGCATCTTTACTCTTCTCAATGAAAGATGGGTCTATGCCTTCCATGGCATGCTTTGCCAATTCTTTTGGATCTGTCAAAACGAGGTATTTGCTTGGTATGATATAATCGGTATTGATATCATCGCCATACTTTACGGCTTTGCCTGATAACTTCAAATCAATCACCCTTGAATGAAGTTGGGTCTGTAATGAATCCTTTTATGGCTGAAACTGCAGCAGTGGCAGGAGATGCTAGATAAACCTTTGACTTTGAACTACCCATTCTTCCTATGAAGTTCCTATTTGTAGTGCTCAAGCAAACCTCTCCAGATGCAAGAACTCCAAGATGCCCTCCATAGCAAGCACCACAAGTAGGATTCGCCACAGTTGCTCCAGAGAGAAGAAAAGTT
>JACGUK010000034.1 GCA_024256265.1 archaeon | reverse complement strand
AGAGCATGCCATAATTCTTCTTAAACTTGATCTTGGTGATGAATTCGGTCAAAGGCAAGAATCTTTAGAAGAAGACCCTTTTGACATTGGAGGATTGCTCGTTAAAGCATCAGACAGCTTGGTCAATGCTCTTAATAACCTTAGTTCTGACCTTTATGAAGCTTTAATGAATGCAAGATTGGCTAGAAACTCATTGAAATTAGCATTATCTAATCTTGAAAAGGGTATCTAGCTCTCCTCTTTAACTTTTAATGCAACAAGCCTTAGCTCATCTTCTTTGACCAATACTTTGTAGCTTCTCCTCAAATCGTTCATGTGGAGATACCTTTTAAGATAGGTCTTTAAAAGGCTCTTCTTTAGCTTAACCTTTGATTTTGCATCATCTAAAACCAATGAACTAGCTTCTACAGAAGGCTTGAGTTTGAGCTTTTCCTCTAAGAATTTTGCCAGATCTTCGCTCTTATCCTTCAAATCTCCTAGCTCTATCTTTAGCATATCTGAGCATTAAAAGAAGTCTATTAATATGTATTCTCATTAATTTCCTCGTTTACATATCCTGTTTTTTGACGTCATTTCTCTTTAATTTTTGGGTATTTCTCTCTTATTTTGGCATCGGCTATCTTTGCAATCATAGCATTGGAAATCAGCACATATTTTACTCCTTTGAGATCTGCCAGATCTGCCGATCTCTGATCTTGAGTCACGAGTAGCAAGTTGTTACTCTTTGCATACTCTATAATATCCTTGTCTTTTGCTCCTTGCAACCCTGCGTCTTGAACAGTAAGCACATCCCATCCTAGAGTCTCAAAATACTCTTTCAGACCTGAGTACATTTCATCGAGTAGAAGCCTCAAAGAGATCGCCCCATTAAAATTTAACATTGCTAACTTAAACGTATTTAAATCTCGACCTGTCATTGTTCTAAGACATGGAAAGGAACAGCTATGGACATTCAAGCATAAGGTTCGTATTCCTGCTAACTTACCACGCAGAATCCGATAATTATATATCATATCCTTACCTTTACTGATCAGATACTTGTGAGTGACCCACAGGATTTAGAGCCGCTGGCTAGATATCTGTACGATCCTTCGCGTTATGGGGCAAAGTATCTACGAATCTCCTTAGAAACAAAAGCTATCAGGGACTTTGTAAATAATCTTGTAGAGAAGGTAAAAATTACAACCGAAGAAAGAGCGAAAAGGCTCCGAGGAATTCCTACTAGACTACAAAAAGCACAAGAGTCAATAGAATTCTTCGAAGAGTTGAGGCAAAGAAGTCCGAGACTCGGACTCATAACAACTGCAATCCAGCAGGCGATGGACGTTGCATATTCAGAAGAAATCATGACATACATCAAACCTGTGCTTGATTGGGTGGCTTTCATAGGAGATATAGAGCTGTCTGAAGGCAGACTGCCTTCCTCTTTTGTTTATCGAAGAATTCTGAGGAGACCAAACATTAGCCCATTTGGTCCAAACATCCCATTGCCTAAAATTAATGACGCATTACACATTGCCGAGACTGAGCATAGGGCGATAGTCGTCCTTGAAGCTACTTCAGTGAAAGAGGAAGGAATAGAACAATTTTTGACATTCATAAAGAGTCTTCCTGAATTGGGGCCAAGCTACCACGTGATCAGTAAGAAGACTCAGTTTTCTTCTAGGTTCATATACGATCTTGTTCCCGCAGCTGTTTCAGCATGGATAAGTATTCGTTCCACCATCGAATGTGTTCCGGAGTATATTCTAGATTACTTTATTGCAGCGTTGAGATATCTAGAAGAACAGGAGTGGAGAACCTCGATCGTTCTTTCTGCTATCGCCCTGGAGAGTTTGCTCGCTGAGATGTTCGAGGAGGAATTTCAAAAGATTGCTCCAGACATTCCTTTGGGCGCTCTGAAAGATGAAATTGTCGCCAACTTTAAATCAAATAAGAAAAGTTCTCCGTTTCCGGACGAAATTTCTGAATGCGTTAATGGGACAAATCAGGCTCGTATCGCAGCCGTTCACAGGGGAGGGAGACAGCTCTCTGTTAAAGATGCAACAGAAGCCCTTCAAGGCGCTGTAAAGTTCGCTATTTGGCACTTCTTCGTCAGACGATGAAAAATCCTAGACAGCCAATGGGATAAAAGAGCCTACAATCCGCTGGAACAATTGCTGAACAGATCAGTGTTGGTAAGGGTAACGTGCCAATTTTTGCCCTTTTTCTGCCCAAAATATGGCGAAAATGGTAGCCTGGGCCAGATTCGAACTGGCGTCAGAGGGTAACTTCCATAATTATGAAGGACATACTCAAAATGACGGTGCGGAACCAACATGGTAGGACTATACCGAAGCTATATTACCAATAGCAAATATGTAAACGAACGCGCCAACCATTGATTTTACCTTTAATTACTAGCTAATCAAAAGCAATGGCGATAGAAATGCCTGTCACAGTGGTAGTTGGCGGTTTCTTCGGCGATGAAGGAAAGGGCAAGATAATTTCTTACTTGGCGATGAAGGATAATCCTTCTGCAACAGTTAGAGGTGGAGTAGGTCCAAACGCTGGTCACACAGTGGTATACAAAGGAAAATCTTACAAGCTTAGGATGCTTCCAAGCGCAATTCTAAACAAGCAAACAAAATTGATGATAGGTTCTGGAGTATTGATAAATCCTAAAGTATTGTTAGATGAGATAAAGACATTCAATGCTGAATCAAGAGTTTTAGTTGACTCACAATGTAGCATAATAGAAGATACTCACATAGAGCGTGATAGAGGAGGATATTTGAAGGAGAGGATAGGTACAACAGGCTCTGGCACTGGTCCTGCAAATTCTGACAGAGTTTTAAGGATAGCAAAGATAGCTAGGGATATTCCATCTTTGAAGGATTATGTAGGAGATGTAGCCCTTGAAGTCAATAGATTGATAGATAATGGTGCATCGATAATACTTGAGGGCACTCAAGGCACTTTTCTCTCCCTCTACCATGGAACTTATCCCTACGTTACATCTAAGGATGTAACTGCATCTGCCATATGCTCAGACATTGGGATAGGACCTAAGAAAGTAAAAGATGTTTTAGTAGTATTCAAGTCTTATGTTACAAGAGTTGGCGAAGGATTTTTGCCTGAAGAACTTAGCGAGGAAGAGACGATTAAGAGGGGATGGAGAGAAGTAGCCACTGTGACTGGGAGAGTAAGAAGATCGGCACCCTTTAACTTCGAATTGGCAAAGAGGGCCGTTATGCTAAATAGTGCAAATCAAATAGCTTTAACAAAGCTGGATGTAATCTTCCCTGATGCTCGTGGTGTGACTAGCTTTGAAGCCTTGCCAAAAGATGCTAAGAATTTCATAGGAGATATAGAGAATTCATTAAAGGTACCTTTATCAATTGTTAGCACTGGACCAGAAGTCTTCGATACCATCGATAGAAGAGATCAATGAGCTCAACTAGAAATCGTTCTGGCGCGTATTCGTGGCGTTGACCCTAAAAATCTTATCCCGATGCGTTTCTGTGGCATATTAGTTCTGTTAAGTTGAAGACACATCATATGTTCTTAGATATTGATAGGAGATATAATGATGATTATATCTACATATAATGTATAATGGTAGTGATAGTGATAATCGGTAGCATTAGTTAGTGCAATAGGTAGTATAGTATATAATTATAGTGTCATTAACACCTACTATGATGGTATATGGTGTAGTATCTAGTATGGTAACAATAATACTATGATATTAATTAGGTGACATAAACAAAAGATAAAAGGATAAAAAGATAAAAAGATAAAAGTGGCATAATATACTAGTGGAATGATTTGGATACAATTGGAACTAAAGAGAAAACTTATAAATAAGTTCTTACTGATATAAATCGGTTAAAATGTCTCCAGAGAAACAGAAATTGGAGTTTATTCCTGAGGACAAGGTGCCTACTAGGATTAAGAAAAAGGGACAAGAGTGGCTAAAATTGTTTCGAAGTATACCGAAGGGACAGGCATTAGTGCTTAGTGAAGATGAAATAGGAGTGCAAGCATCTACTGTAAAGACTACCGTCGCACGTTTCAAGAAGCTAGGGGATTTGCCATCTGGTTATCGTGTTGTTCAGAGGACAATGGGTAACAAAGTGATGGTATACGTAATAAACTCAGCAAAATCAGAGGATACGAAGTAACTATTGAAGAGCCCCCGTAGCACATCGGCATGTGTGCGGTCTTTGGTAAGACCGAGGTCTGGGTTCGACACCCAGCGGGGGCTCCTCACAATACTATATAGTTTTCTGGTATATTAAATTTGATATGCAAATGTATAAATGATCAAACCTTAGAAATCATGGCTTAATGGGAGAAGCAAAATGAATCAATGCTCTTGAGCCTAATACATTCTCAACTTTAGATATAAAATGCCTAGCAGACTCTTCATCTATTGCCGATAGTATTATTACAGCATCAAAGGAGCCTATTAGCATATATGCTGATACAATTTCAATCCCTGGTTCTACATCTGAAAATATCAGCCTCTTTATCAGTCCTGATAAAGTATCAGATTTGCCTATTCCTGCTTTTAATATTGCAGCTATTAGCATCCAATCACCTCTTTAATACTATTCAACCTTATCATAATGAAAAGCTTATTGATATAATTGTTTATAGTTATCCTCTCATTTTATTATTGAGCGTAGTTGAGCTTGCCTATAGGAAAGATTCCAAAAGAGCTTCTTGAAAAATATGTCCTTAAGTTCACTGGAGAGAGATCAAAGAGCGTTATTCAAGGTCCAAAGTTCGGGTTAGATTTCGCTGTGATAAAGCTAGATGAAGAGTATATGATAGTATCCTCCGACCCAGTAACAGGGGTTGAGAAAGAAGTAGGATGGTATGCTGTGAATGTTAGTGCCAACGATGTTGCAACTAGTGGCTCAAAACCAATGTATTTGGAGTCTGTAATACTTTTACCTCAAGGAAGTAAGATCGAAGACGTGATGAGTATATCAAAGCAAATTCATAGAGCAGCAAAAGAATTAGGAATATCTATAGTTGGTGGTCATACAGAGCTTACTCCAAGGTTAGAGCGTAAAATAGTCATAACCACAGCCTTTAGCTTTGCCAAAAGTTATGTTACAGCAGCAGATGTGAAAGAGAAAGATGTTATACTGATGACAAAGACAGCAGGCATAGAAGGAACCTCGATCTTGGCAGATATTTTCAAAGAGAGATTATCAAAATTAGGAGATAAAGTCATCATGAAGGCTTTAAGGATGATGAGAAGGATAAGCATAGTAAAAGAGGCTATAAAGGCATTCGATACTGGTTTTGTCCATGCTATGCACGATGTAACAGAAGGAGGAATTTTAGGAGGGATTTATGAGATGAGTGTAGCATCAAAGCTAGGATTCTTAGTTTATGGGAAGGTTATACCAATAGCATTAGAGACTGAGATGATCTGTAAAGCCCTTAGAATAAATCCTTTAAAACTGATAAGCTCTGGAACCTTGCTTTTGGCTGTAGATCCTTCTGGAGTTGATTTAGTGTGTGATGAGCTAAGGAAGATAGGGGTTCAAGTTAGCCAAATAGGACATTTCAAAAAAGGCAAGAGGATATTTATAGAGAAAGATGGCTCAGAAAGCATAATAAAAGAAAGCGTGATCGATGAACTTTGGAAACTATTGGAATTTTAGAAGACCGTAATTTGCTAGAAACTTTATATAGAATATCGAAACATGAACCCCTTTAGAAGGGGTCAAGAATTTATGGAAAAGGTCTTTGCAGAGGATAAAGCTTTTCGAGTGCTGCTTGTGATCGGCCTTTTTGGTATACTTTTTTGGAGCACCTACGGTCACTTTATGGGGGCCTACGAAGATCCCATTAAAGAAGTATACGGAGATGCGGCTTGGGATGAAGGAATCAAGTTAGGCCACTCAATGGGTCTTTCTAATTCACTAGTTGCGACCGTAGCAGCGATTGCTCTCCCTTTAATAAAGTCAATACGTCAAAGACTTAAGACAGCCTTAGCATTAGTGCTTGGATTAAGCCTTGTCTTTTTTAGCCTCGGCTTTACATACGCAGCTTTCACAACTAAAGCACCAACGGAAGAGGCGTTTGATGCCGCCTTAGCAATAGCTAATCAATGGATCACGATACCAATCAGCTTGATCGCTTCAATAGTTGGTGTAATACTGTTCTTAGCGTTGCTTTATGACCTTGCACGCAAAAAGCCAACCATACCGTAGCTCTCTCTTTTTTAATTCTAATCATAGTCATTACATTGATGATATTGGGTGCCATTTCTCCAGTAGTCAAGCATTTCTAAATAAACGATTTTATTTTCCAAACCTTCTCTTCCTTCTTTGATATGTCCTTACCGCTCTCATCAAATCTATCTTTCTAAACTCTGGCCAGAATACATCGAGGAATACAAGCTCAGAGTAGGCACTCTGCCACAATAAGAATCCACTGAGCCTCTCCTCACCAGAAGTTCTTATGATTAAATCAGGTTCTGGGTGTGGAAGGTGTGATGTGTAAAGATGATCTTCGATGATCTTAGGGTTTATCTGTGATGGATCGATCTCTCCATGCTTTGCTTTCTCAGCTATGCTCTTCACTACATCAACTATTTCTAATCTTCCACCGTAAGCAATGGCAATATTAAGAAAATACTCATCATAATCTTCGGTAGCTTTTTCTATCTTATTTAAAAGCTCCTTCGTTGAATCTGGGAGCAACTCTATCTTTCCTAAAGCCTTCACACGAATATGATGCTTGTGTATGCGCTCATCTTGCATTAAATCCTTAAGCTTCTCTTCAATAAGGCTAAGAAGTTCCTTAACCTCATCGGATGATCTTTGAAGATTCTCTACTGATAGAACGTATAAAGTTACAGTCTTTATGTCCAGTTCATTACACCATTCCAATAACTTCTCAGCCTTTTTTGCTCCTAGCCAATGGCCTATCCATCTTGGGTAAGAGTGGGCTTCAGCCCATCTTCTGTTTCCATCCAATATGATGCCTATATGCTCAGGAGCTTCAGCCTTACTTATTTGATTACTCAAGTATTTCTCATAAATTTTATAGACTCCTGCTATTTTCAGCAAAGAGTTGAGCAACTTAGACTCCCTTTACTACCTTCTTATGAGAGCGAATATATCTATAAGCTATAATCGCGACTATGGAAGTAACCATGAGCCCTAACAATAGTTGTGATATGAGCGTAAAGGGACTTTGACTAGGGTTTATCAGAATTCGCGAGAATTCGAGCAAAGGTACATAGAGAAAAGCTAGTATTACGAAAGCTAGTACGGTTCGCCATATTCTGATGCTTTTCCTTATCCAGTGAAAGATTAGGGAGTAACCCAAGTATATAGAGAGCCCTACCCAAGTCAATGGAAGAGAATTTTCTATGAACAAGCCTAGGAACCGCGGGACATCCCCCTTAAAATTTCCAATACTTAAGTAAAAACCTTGATAAAAGGCTACGGATATTACTAAAAGGGTTGCTATTATAGAAAAGAACCTGATATATGAGGACATCTTCTTCATCTTCCTTATCGATGTAACATATTTGTCCAAACCAAAGCCCCAAAAGATCAAAGCTATGCCAAGGACTATCAAAACAACTTCAGTAGCAAGTTGAAGTAAATCAAAGATGCTAAGCAAGCCAAAAGCAAGGAATAGCAAGCCTGGAATTCCTAAGGAAAATTTAGAGTACCTTGGATCTGTGATGAGCATTCTAATGTATCGCCCAAGAACAGCATAGGATTCTTCTACTCTCTCACTATGCTTTATTACAACTCTTTTGACAGATATTACCGGCATCGTACTCATCAATATGGGCAAAATCTCTCTATCCTCAAAACCATCTGATACCAAAATCACTCCACTTGCATTGAATTCTCTTATCACCTTCATCAATTCAGCCCTTAACTTTTGATCGGCTTCAACCCCTCCTTCATGAGATCCAGCTATAATTGCCACTTCACATTCATTCTTCTTACTTAACAACTCATCGTACTGTTTTACTGCTGCGAAGATGGCATTAGCGTCAGCCTCTTCAGGGTCTGCAATAGCTAGCTTCTTAGCTGCTTCTATGCAATTATCTCTACCAATTATAGGAGTCCCAACCTTTGCTTTTATCCCTATATCATCATCTCTATCCACACTTAGTACAAGTAGCTTAGACTGTTTATGCTCCGAGCCCAATTCTTTGCATTAATAAATATCATGAGTATTACTTAAATCATTCACTCTTTTCTTCAAATAGGATCTTTAACTCGTCCCAACTCAAACTCTTCCCTTTCATGAGTTTATCTCTCGCTTTTGATCGAACCTCTTCTAGCAAGCCTTGCTCTTTTATCTTAATAGAAGCCATCTCATCAAATCTCTTTTTCTCTAAAATTTTACTCTTGTTCTCTCTTAATTTGGACAATTCAGCATCTATATGATTTAAATTCTTTTTAATCTCCTCTATGTCTTGCTCTATCTCTTTACCCTCTTGTATTAATTGCTGTTTAATCATAACTATATTGTGCAGATTCTCCTTTTGATTTCTCAACTTTGTTAAGGTTGATTTCTTTATCTCGCTCATTTCATCCAATTTGTTCTTAAGAGATTTAGCCTCGACCAAAAGCTCGCTCAATTCCTGTCTAGTTATATAGGCTTTCTTCCAAAGGTGGAGCTTGAACTCTAACTTCTTTATGTATTCTACCAGTTGCTTCTCATCTTCTCTTGTTAGAGGCTCTGTTTGAAGCTTCCACTCTATATTATCCAGCTTCTCTTTTAAAGCTCTCTCAGACTCATGAGGGACTTCTTTCTCGAATTTTCTTAAAACCTTCTCTGTCTCATTAACCTTTGTCTTTATCTCGTCTATCTTTAATAAAATATCTCCGCGTGCATCCCCGAGTTGCCTTATCAATGAGTTTTGCTCTGAGATGGCTTCTCTTCCTTCTCTTAACTTGTTCGTGATCTCTTTGATCTCCTCTCTTAGCTCACGCTTTCTCTGGCTTAGCTTCTTGAGCTCATTTATCAAACTTAGTCTATAGGTAATCAATGAGGAAATCTTCTGCTCTATCTGATCAAGATTTTCATCCATTTTATTCACCAGCCTTGTGACTAAGAATGATTCTTACATCCACAGCTATAAGCCCAGATGGATAAACCAATATAGGATTTAAGTCGAGCTGATCTATTTCATCAATATTCATCATCAACTCAGAGATTTTTACTATGGCATCAGCTATAGCATTTATGTCCAATTTTGGGGAGCCTCTATAGCCAAGCAGTAGAGGATAGCCCTTTATCTCTTCAATCATCCCAAGCGCATCATCCCTATCGACAGGGGCTATTCTGAAGGATACATCTTTAAGAATCTCTATGAAGATGCCACCAAGACCGAACATTAATGCTGGACCGAACTGCTTATCTCTTAAAGCTCCTATTGCAACTTCTGTTGCTGAAGGAAACATCTTTTGAACCATGATCCCAAATATCTTTGCTTTAGGCGCTTTTTCATATACACTCTTTTGAATCTCTTTAAACTTCTCTGAAACTTGATCTTGATTAAATATATTTAACTTCACTCCCCCTACATCACTCTTATGAATTATGTCTGGAGATACGACCTTTAGCACCACAGGATAGCCTAAAGCATCAGCTATCTTCTGAGCATCTTCTATAGAATTTGCTAAATGAAAGCTTGGTGTAGAGACTCCTATCATAGCCATCAAAGCCATAGCCTCAGGTTCCAGCAGTGAATACCTTTCCATCGATAGAGCATTATTTATCAACTCTTTAGCCTTTTCAAACTGTATTTTCATCTCTAACATTACTCCTTATTCACATAATCAGATTTGAGATTACTTTTTACACATACTCTTATTTTAGGATTAAAGTCAAACTCTTTCAATGATTATGGCTATAAAGTTTTTTCAACTTATGCATAGCGTTGCTAAACCTTCTTTAAATTGTGATCTTTTAGAGTTCTATAAAAATCAAGAACGAGAGTAATCTTTACAAGCGTTTAAGAAACTTTTTACCAATCTTGGTTGATAAGCGAAATGCATATGCATGTAAGATGCTAGCACTTTATGCTCGAGCCAAGCATCATGCTCACCGTCTATCCCCATGCCTATCTTCATTCTATAGGCAAATCTCGCATCTTTTGGTATCTCTAAGATCTTTGAGTAATGGAACTCATGACCCCTTAACACATCCTTAACCTTCGATAAAGGATTATCAGCAATCACATCGGCAAGGGTATAGTTCAGAGTTAGACCTTTCGTCATAACGGTCCTTGCATTTAATAGCCCAACCATCTTATGGGAACGATTTTCAAAGTCTGTTATAAAATTCGTAAGGTACATCAACCCTCCACACTCAGCATAGATGGGCATCTCGTCTTCAGCCGCCTTCTTTACGCTCTTTAGCATGCTTATATTGGCTCCTAGCCTTTCTGGGAGCATCTCAGGGAAACCTCCTCCTATGTAAAGCCCGCTCACATCTGATGGTATCTCATTATCCTTTATCGTGCTGAAGAACCTGATATCAGCACCATAAGCCCTTAACATGTCAAGATTGTCTTGATAATAAAAGTTGAAGGATTCATCAAGAGCAACACCTATCGCTAAATTCTTCTTATACGAATGCTTGGGATAGACTATATTGCTTAATTTAGGAAGATCCTCTGCAGACCTTGCTATATCTATGATCTTTTCTACATCTACATTCTCCTCGATGAAATTTATGAGCAAGTCTAGAAAGGGCTCTGGATGAGCCTTCTCAAGTTGGGGAATCAAGCCAAGATGCCTTTCTTGCATTTCTATATCTTTATCACGAGGAAGAGCTCCAAGGACAGGCAGTTTCGTTACAGAATTTATAGCCTTTTTACACCAATCTATATGCTTCTTCCCACCAACTTCATTCAAGATAAAGCCAGAGAGCTTGACATCTTGATCATACTTCTCGTATCCTAAAGCTACAGGAGCTACAGACTTAGCCATCCCATGAACGTTTATCACAAGTATGACTGGGCTCTTCAGCAGCTTTGCTATGTGAGCTGTGCTGCCATTCTCATTGCTCTCATCGAAGCCATCGAATAGACCCATCACTCCTTCTATAACTGCTATATCAACATCTTGAGTAGCTCTTAGAAATATCTCTACGATGCCATCTGGGTGCACCATCCAAGCATCAAGGTTTCGAGAGGGTCTGTTCAGCATTACTGAATGATGGCTTGGGTCTATGTAATCAGGACCTACCTTAAAGGCTTGAACCTTTAGACCTCTCCTTTTAAGAGCACCCATGAGACCAACTGAAACTGTAGTCTTTCCAACTCCGCTGTAAGGACCTGCTATTGTTATCCTAGGA
>JACGUK010000127.1 GCA_024256265.1 archaeon | reverse complement strand
CTCAAGCTTCAACAATCAAAATGCAATAAGAGAAGGTACTTCATTTTTGATAGGTATGGATCATGTTTTGATCCTGATGAATTTCAGAGCTATTGGAATAAGAGGAGGGATAATGATGAATTTGTTTAGTTTAGTCTTTACACAAGGGGAAATAGAGCTCAGTATGATTATAGAGGCTTTCGATTTGTTCGAATCTTTAGAAAGAGCTAAGCAAATTTCACTCAATAAACACTTACAATTAAAAGCTATCCATCAAGTCTTTCGTGGTGTACCTCAGGAACTCAAAGGTTCTGGTAGTCAGAAAAAGAGCGATAAATATGCTCCAAGAATGATTAAGCTGAAAGAAGGGTGAGTGACGGTTGAACGTGTTGCCTTTCAAGTGTTGCATTCGAGTGATGATTCTCTCTATCACTTTATTTTTTTTGACTAATGATTAAGGCTTGATTCCTAGTTTTTCAAGAACATAGCATTCAAAATTCTCAGGTCCAAAAACAACCTTGTTGAGAGGAACTTGATACAAGAAATCTTTTCCTCGACGAGTCCATCTATGTATAAGAGGAGATGCTGCCATAAGCTTTATGTATCAAATAATACGTTAGATCATTTCAGGATGAAAATGACTAAAGAATATAAGTTCCTATTGGAGAATGAAAAAGTTTTAAGGGAACTAGAAAGTGGTTGGCATTGTGTTCGTCATGGTAGAAAATTTGAATGGTCAAAATCTATGTTTCGCTTTGAGTTGTTAAGGAAACCAGTGTTGACCAATAAGAGACTTATCCTTCTAAAAGGAGAAGAAATAGATTACGAAATTCCTATAGAGGCCATCGAGAGTGTGGAGCCTGATACTGCAGGTGCAGGGAATCCTTACCTGAGAATGAAACTGAAAAACGGAGAAGGCATTTCTTTGGCATTTGGTTGTGTAAGTCCGAAAATGTTTCTAGGTGCTTTCTATCTGTTAGGAAAATCGAGAAGTATCATGGATCAGTGGGTACAATCAATTAATAACCTTATTTTGTTAAGCGAAAAATAGTAACTATCCTACGAAATCAGAAACAAGATTGTTCATGGATCTGAATACAAGACACCAATTCAGATTGGCCAAAGTTGCTATGAAATGCGTGATGTCATTCTTAGGCTCCAGCAATATCTAACAGAATCAATCAGAAAGCTATTCAATTTAAGTTGAAGAAACAGCTATGTTTCTGGTTACCAGAATTCTATCTTAGTTTAGGCATTTGGTCACAAGTATTAAATAATAGAACGGAAACTTAAGACCGTACAATCTCGGATAAAGGAAAGACATGGAGAGATAGGACATGAATCAGCTTCGTAGTGATGAGATAATCTATCTCCTATGGAGAATTGTACTAGAATAAACGATGAAGTGATGGCAATGAGTGATATTGAATATCGTATCGTCAAAGAGCTACCAAAACCTAAAAGAGCTATGAAAGGGTCAGCTTATGATGATATTCTAAAAAGATTCTTAAGTGATGGTAAAGCTCAGTTTGTAGAGATTACCAAGGTAGACACCAAAGCAGTATCGTTAAGCTCATCTTTGAAGTCTAGAGTTAAAGCATTGAAAATGTCTGATAGAGTAAATGTCAAAGTCATCTCTGGTAAGGTCTATTTAGAGAAGCTAGAGAAGACTGAAGAAAGAATACGAGAAGAAAAGGTCTAGAAAAGCTAGAGAAGGTGAGCTAGATGAGTAATATTTCAACTGAATCTAAAACAGAAGACGGGTTACAACTAGCACACCGGCCAGCCTCTAATCGGCAGGATATGGACTCGGATGTATGATGTGTGCAGTATTCCGGCATGTTAGCAACCTTCTTATCGTCTCCTTCTGGCTACTGTCACGTGTTTGAA
>JACGUK010000126.1 GCA_024256265.1 archaeon | reverse complement strand
ATGAAATTCTTGATGATATAAATAACCTCCTCAAGAGGGCTAACAATGAAGGCTATAAGGCTACAAAGACTATTCTATTGCTAAAGCCTGAGAAATCTGTGACAGCAGAGAAGGCTTATGAGGAACTCTCTTCACTCTTAGCAGATTTGAAGCAAGATTTAACATCAAAAAAAGAAAAAAGTGAGATAATGCGTAGGCTAGAAACTATTATCTCTAAGATGGCTAGGCTGAAGGTCTTGCTCAATAAATCTTTCGAATCCCCTAACCCTATATTGAAAAGAATCATAGATATGAAGAACTCAGAATTGGGAAAGAGTATCAAGACCATCCCAAAGACAACAAGGGCAAAGAAGAAATTAGGCTACACTCAATCTAAGATAACATCCTTCACGAGCAAGGGTGATTAAGATGGTTAAGATGATAGATATATCGAAGAAGCCAGAGCAGCATAGGGAGGCTATAGCTTTAGGAGAGATAAAATTAAAGCCTGAGACTATAAAGCTCATAAAAGAGGGAAAAATAGAGAAGGGAGACCCTACTCAGATAGCAAAATTGGCAGGGATTCAAGGAGCAAAGTTTACACCATCTATAATGCCTCTATGCCATCCTATACCTATTGAGAGCACTGACGTTGATATAAGCATTAAAGATGATAAAATAGTAGTGAAAGCGAAGGTAATTGCCAATAGCAAGACTGGAGTTGAAATGGAAGCTTTGACAGCAACGACTATAGCTTTACTCAATCTTTGGGATGTGGTTAAAAAATATGAAAAAGATGATAAAGGTCAGTATCCTACAACTATGATTTCAAACATAAGGGTCTTGAGGAAGGTGAAGAGAAATGTCAAAGACTTATGAGGAGCATAGGAGACTAGCCCCAAAGAGCGTAAATGTTACAGTAATAACTGTAAGCTCATCTAGGTATGAGAAGGCATCTCAAGGCATACCTGTTGATGATGAGTCTGGATCAAAAGCTGTTAGTATGGTTAGAGCGAGTGGTCATAAAATAGTATCAAGAAAGCTGGTAAGTGATGATGAAGAGATGATAAGGCTGGAAGTTTTACGTAGTTTATATGATGAAGATGCTGATGCTGTAATTTTAACAGGTGGAACTGGCTTAGCGAAAAGAGATGTAACATTCGAATCCATAATGCCTTTGTTGGATAAGGAGATAGAAGGATTTGGAGAAATATTCAGAGCTGTAAGCTATCAAAAGATAGGTCCTCCATCTTATCTATCAAGGGCTTTGGCTGGAACTTTGAATGGTAAACTTATATTCTGTCTTCCTGGCTCACCACAGGCTGTGGAACTGGCTTTAAACTTGATTTTACCAGAGCTTTCTCATATTGTTTATCATTCCAAGATGTGAGAAGATGCTTCTAGACTCTTATGGAAGATTGACTTATAATTTACGCATAAGTGTAACATCAAAGTGCAACCTTAATTGTATATTCTGCCATAAAGAGGGAAACGATGTTTTAGAAGATAAACTCACGCCAGAGAGCATTGAAGAAATTGTGAGAATTGCATCAAGCTACGGTGTTAGAAAAGTGAAGATAACTGGTGGGGAGCCTTTAATCAGAAAGGATATAGTCGAAATAGTAAACAGAGTAGCATCTGTTCAAGATATTCAAGAATTGTCCATGGTCACAAATGCATCTCTATTAGAGCCTTTGGCTGAGCCCTTGAAGAAGGCTGGATTAGATAGAGTCAATATCAATATGCCTTCTCTTGATCCAAATAAGTATTATGAAGTTACAAAAGGTAAACTCGAGCCTGTTATAAGAGGAGTTAGGTCTGCTGTAAAGCATGGGTTAACGCCTGTAAAAATAAACATGGTATTGTTAAAAGGGATAAACGATGATGAGCTTGATGATTACATAAAATTCTCAAGTGAAATCAATGCACAGATTCAAGTTATCGAATTAGAGCCTATAAGGATAAAGAGTGAACTTTA
>JACGUK010000033.1 GCA_024256265.1 archaeon | reverse complement strand
TAACAATAGCAGTGATTGGCGATAAGACGGGTATCAATATGAAGGAGAGTTCACTTACCGCAGAACCTCTTCGTGTCAGAACGCATTAACAAATATAATACTATTCCGTCTAACACGACGCCAGCGATCCCTGTTGGGAGGATGACAAGCGCAATTATCATGCCTACGATCGATACGATGAGGGCTATGGTCCACGCCCAGCCATGGCCACCCCAAAGTCCCCAAGCCAGCACAAGGCGGATCAGTCCCAACAAGACAAGAAAGGCGGCGATTATGCTAAGAAGCCACTCCTCCATAAAGAAGAAGAAGTATTGGGGCAAGGTCATGCCGCTCAGCATCATCGTTCCAGCCAGTATGGGCAGGACGCTCGTAATAATTACGATGACCAACAGTATCTTCACTATCGTGGGTCTCTTTCTACTAGACATCTTAACCTCAATTAGCATAAAAGGTATATAACCTTTCCTAAGAGTGATATTTGTTATTTGTACCAGTCTAAACTCTCTTCTACGTAATTCATAAAAGAGGAGAAGAAATCCTTTATCTCATCACTCATGCTAGTCTTGGCGATCAAATTCTTGGCAACTTCTGCATGTCTTTTTGACTCTTCCTTCGCAAATTTAAGAGCCTCAGTCCTTCTAATAACTTGCCTTATAGATTCAAGCTCATGATTCGTGATGTATCTTTTTTGCTTGATATTATTCAGCAATTTTAATTCATCCTTGCTTGCTCTTTGGCGCATGAGTATTATATGAAGAGGCTTCTTCCCAAGGATAAGGTCTCCTCCAGGCTTTCTCCCATACTGCTCTTTTGTTGCAAAAGTGTCTATTATATCATCTTGAATATCAAATGAATAGCCAATATTTGTGGTAGCATCCCTTAGCAATTTTATATCATGCTCAGGAGCATTACCAAGGATAGCCCCAATGAGAATAGACGCTTTAAATAGTGATGCAGCCCTCTTATAAGCCATTTTAGACCACTCAGCAACGTTGGGATGAGTATATTCGAATAGCAAATCTAGTATCTGACTCTCATTAACTTCACAATAACCTTCTATGAGCAAGCTCAACACTTTATCTATCTTTTCTATAGAGAAACTAGACCTTGATACACATTGTAATGCTAGAGCGAAGATCAAATCACCAGTGAAGATGGCTGTTCCTTCTCCAAACCTTCTATCATAATTTGTAAAGAGCTTATGAAAAGACTTCCCGCCCCTTCTAAACTTATCCTTATCAACAAGATCGTCATGAACAAGTATGCAATGCCTGTAAAGCTCGATCCCAACGCATACATTTAATACGTTTTCATCTATTTTTCCTGTATATCCCTTATAAGATAACAGAGCACTGCAAGAAGCAAGCCTCTTTCCTTTTCTAAGAGAGTATTCATGAATATTATCGTATAATTCCCCTATAAATGGATGATAATTCTTTGCATTTTGGATCAGATCAGAAAAATAGCTCTCGAGTTTTCGCTCAATCAGTGAACCGTATTGATCTAATGACTTCTCCCATTCCATATTTTTTACCATCTCTTTTCTACTGAAGAACTTTATGAATCTACCGTTAGGTTGGTATTAATATTCACAATTCTTGTTAAATTGTTTTAAACGGCTTTAACTACTAAATATTATATAGATCAAGGAGCAAGAGTATTGTCATCTAAAACATCTTCAGAATTAGTGGAGATAGACGAGCTAGTCAAAGAACTTTATGTGAACGTGCTATGCTATCCTAAGCCAGATTTTGAAACAGCTATTAAAAGAATTAATGAGCTCAAACTTTTAAAAGTCAAAAGCGTCTTGTTCGAAGGGAAGATAAAAATAGGCAAGCTAGGAGTGGTTGGGAAAGGTTGTGTCAGCATAGTTGTTAAAGCTTTAACTGATTTTGGTGTCTTCGCTTTAAAGATAAGAAGAATGGATGCGAATAGAATTTCCATGAAAAGAGAGGCTGAGATGCACTTGATGGCTAACTCTGTTAATGTAGGACCAAAGCTTTTTGGAGTGACAGAGAATTTTCTTCTCATGGAGTTTATAGAAGGCTATAGCATCTTAGAATGGTTAAAGAGAATAGAAGAGCAAAGCGTTGAAAGAGTTAGAAAAGTCCTTAAAGAGCTATTGGATAAGTGCTACGCTTTGGATAAATTAGGTTTAGATCACGGAGAGTTAAGCGATCCTAAAAAGCACGTAATCATCTCCGAGAAGCCTGTGATAATAGACTTTGAGAGCGCTAGCATAAGTCGAAGGGTTGCAAATTTGACTAAAATAATGCAATACTTGTTCATAGGAGGACCTATGGCGAAGAAATTAAGGCAAATACTAGGAATAGAGGATGAAAAGATTATAATAGATTCAATAAAGAATTATAAGGAAGAAAAAGATCAAGAGAACTATCTAAAACTCCTATCTAGGCTAAATTTAGTCTAACAAGACCCTATTGATTAATTCACTCTACTTGGACCTTCTCTTTTTTAGCAACTTCTTCCGCTCTTTCTTTCACCCTTTCTCTAATTTCATTTAGCCTCTCTATCCTCCTATCTAAGATGCTCTTAAATGCACTTAACAACTCTATCCTTGCGTTTATGAAATGCTCAGCAGGCTCAGCATACTTTTTTGGTAATGTTTCTATGAAAACCTTATCAAAAGTTTCTGAGAAGGGTAATGCCATCAGCTTCACTATGCCCCTGACGATATCATCAATGACTTTTTCCCTCTCGCTCATAATCATCAACAAAAATGATATGTAGCTCATCGTTTAAAAGCTTAGCTCTTGAGAGTTTCATTCGAAGAGTAGCTGTTGGAAGTGGTATAACTTTTACTACATCCCCAACTTCTGTACTCACTTTGACTAAGAGCTCATCCCCTATTCTTTCAACATCATTTATCTCCTCTTTGCTTGCAAAGGGAACTCTTACTATCAGAGTTAGATCTTTTTCTCCGCTGATGATCTTGAAGGGAGAGCCCTTAAAGTAAACCTTAGTAGGATCTTCATCACAAAATAGTTCATCTCCGCTTCTTTTCAGCATCTCAACACCCTTTAGCTCTGAATCGAAGAGCATCAACTTCTTTATTGGAAGAGGGTAGAAGCTTGCCTCAGCCTCTGATAGGTACTTTTTCTGAAGTCCTATCCATTTGCTAAAGTATGGATCGTTCACTTTTTCTGGTATGATCTTGTTGATGATGGCTAAATCTACATTTAGCCCATGGAGGCTTGAGAGCATCAAAGCCCTTCTCGTATTTTCAATGCTGAAAGCATCAGGGTTAGCTATTAGCCTTAAACTCGTAATATCAGCATCTTTAAGAATGTCTCCTAACTTTTCAAGTCTCTTTATTAACTCCACCTCGGATTTGAAGACCTCTTTTTTTGGCGTAGGTAGCCCTATAATAGGCTCTATGACTCTTGCTATGCTTGCTATCGAACCTACCAGGCTTATCAGCTTTCTACTTATGCTTCCGAAAAGTTTGGGAAAGTATAGATATCTGAGGGCTTCACCAGACGGGATTGTATCGAGGATTATAACATCGAACTGTTTCTCTTTTGCTAATTCTTCGATCTTGAGGAGGGCAAATAGATGAGTCATACCCGGCAATGAGGCTATCTCATAAGCTAGAGTCTCTTCTATGCCTTTGGCAGAAAGAAGAGATGTTAACCACTCCTGAATTACAGCGTAGTTCTTCTGCATCTCTTTAATTGGATCTATCTGAGTTGCCCACAAGTTTTCAGAAACTTTTGTTGGCAAATCCGTTACCTTCTTCTCCAAAGCATCCACTAATGTATGAGCTGGGTCAGATGATACTATAAGAGTTTCATATCCTATGCTTGCAGTCTTCAACCCAGTAGCGCAAGCTATTACAGACTTTCCTGTTCCTCCTTTACCTGTGTAAAGTATCACCCTCAAATTGAAACCTCTTTATCTACAGTACTCTTAGCATTCTATTGTCCTTTAGCCTTTTATGTTTTTGTTTGGTATCTGTAACATCTTTTTTGTAGTTTGGTGCTCCGACCTAGCTTTAAATATCGGTTTAAATTATCGGGGTTGCCTATTTTTTCTGATTGGGTATACTATTCCTGCTTTTCCTAACGCGCGCAGAACAGTTATTAATGCATGTTAACAAGACTGAGAGTTCGACTATTAAGAAAGGAGGTGATGTCTCCCATGAGGTTAAGAAAGTGCGCGATGAAGCGTAAAGAGATAATAGCTGCTGGTGGGGCACATTGCGATGGGGGTTTCGTTTTTTGGCTACTTGGTATTGCATTCGCTGTATTTGGGGTTATTAGCGATGCTATGAACATCACTCTCGTCTTAGAATCAACATCTTGGTTACTGCTGTCAATCGTTTTTTGCTTGACAGGCATAGCCAGTTGGATTGCTTGGGCATTGGCTGTGCATTTTTTAGATGCCATAGAAGCTAAAAGCAAAAAAGAGGGGTGAACTCTTCTAGATTTTCATCCATTGACCCTTTATTGATAAAATAAGCCCCCGAACAGTGAACCATCTAATCTTCTCGCTTGTTTTTGCTTGACTTAGGTATTCCTATCCATCTCGAGGTCCTATCCATATATTCCCGATAGGCGTCGCCGTAACTCTCGAGACAGAGCCGTTCTTCAGGAATTGTAACGAGATGGCTCAAAATCATCAGTGCAATCGACAGCAACAAGAAAACCCATGAAGCCGAAGCTATAGTCACCCCTATAAGCGTTAGAATCTGTCCGAGATACATCGGATGTCTTGAATAGCGATATGCTCCTTTGGTAAACGGCTCACCATATGGGGCAGTAGCAATGTTCACGATAGCTACTATAATGATAAGCAACCCTACTAGATAAATGGGAAGACCTACGTAGAACCACGCCGTCCCCAATTGTAACGGCAGGAAGACAGAGTATATGAAGGCGAGAACCAGAATGAGGAAAAAGCCGTAGAAGATTCTCTTCTCAGTCTTCGTACTATAAATAGGAGTTGCCATCTTCTTCATTATATTCCCCACCCCCACCGCTTTATCGACTAGGAGAAACAGAAGAGGATGTAACGGAAAATAGAGCATGAAAATCCAGGCGTTCCATAAACCTAATTCAAAATACGGTACAAGTGACATGATTTCCCTCCTTATGGTTCACTTTCCCCGCTTCAATTATAGTTACTCTTGCTTTTATATTTTCGTCGATGGAAAACTTACAGCAAAGTCGATCTAGGTCCACATCAGTACGAGCTTGAATTGACACTTTGACTTCCTCACCATATACCTTTCTTTTGGCGCAATCAAGACCACTTATCTGAACTCCCACTCGCAGTAGGGGATCTCCTACACGGCTATGCGCTTTGTTTCTTTAACATGCTGGTTTTGACGTCTAAGAAGGAACCGTTTGAGGAAGCCTTATACTTAAAAAATCCACAAAACGGGCAGAAAAACACGAAATAAGTTGGTGCTCCGGGCGGGATTTGAACCCGCGATCAGTGGCTCGAAAGGCCACTATGCTTGTCCGGGCTACACCACCGGAGCACAAAAAATTAGATTGAGAAGATTGTATTTTACCCTTTTGGTATCATTTGAATACTATTCCTGTCTCTTTAGACCAAAGAAGCAAATCCAACTCATCCATGGGTATTTTTATCCTCTTTGAGAACTCTCTCATCTTATTTTCAATATCAATATAAACCTTTTTGGTAATAGATTTTGGAATCTCTTTGATAACACCATATTCTTTGAGATTTTTTAGTATATGCCTATCCAATATCGCCAAATCCTTGCTAAGACCTATGTTTCTTAAGAAGTGGCTAGCTTCTTTCATCCCGATTCCTAGAATTTTTTCTACTAACCATTCTCTCAATTTAAATAAATCATCAAAAGATAGAATTTTTTCTTTAATCCTTAAATTTCCATCTTCAGTGAAAAATCTCCTTGCCTTTACAATATACTTTGCTTTATTGTCTCCAAATCTTATGGCATTCAAAAAGGGTCTTATCTGATCTTCATTACCTTTAAACAAAAGACCATTTCCCATCAATGATAGTATAATCTCCCAGCAAGTTGTAGCTCTTGATTGTGGAGTGCATAGACAAAAGGCAAGTTCGGCAAATACCCTCCCATCAGATTCATTTAATATTCCTTTAAATTCTGAGAGTCTCCTTTGAATTTCATCTTTTTTTATTTGATATGCTTTGATTAATTGGCTTAAATCCTTACTCATGGGGACATATTTGTTTTCTTCTTTAAAACTTTTAATTTTTACGCATAAGGCTCTTGTACTTTAATCATCGATTTCTTCACGTTTAATAGTAGAAATATAGCAATGATCTGTGTTAGAAGAGCAAAGCCTACTACAGCTATGATAGGGATTCTGTAATCCATAAAACTACCATATATTGTACCACTAGCCAAAAAGCCAAGCCCATAAGCTGTATTAAATAGTCCATAAGCCTTACCCCTTGAACTTAGAGGCGATAAATCTGCCACTGCTGCTCTATATATGGACTCTTGCATTCCTAAAACTAAGCCAAAGACTACAGATGCAAATATGAGCATTAAAAGCTGATTACTTAACAAGGCAAGTATAGGTGGAAGTGTAGAGAAGATAAATGGCATAATTAGAACTTTAACACCAGCTCTATCGTAAACATAGCCTGAAATCAGTGCTATAGGTGCATCAACACCCTGAACGACCAAGTAGAGAACTGGCACGATCCATTGCTGATGAACAGGTTGTAATATTTCAGATGCTTTGAAGAGTATGAGTGAAATATGGATCAATCCAATTGTATTGAGAGTTACAGCAACAGTATAAATATAAAAGGGTCTAGTCAAACCTTGCTTTTCTTCAATTCTTTTTTCTGCATATGTTTGGTATCTAGTACTCTTATACGTATAACTCAACACTAATAGCAAGACAAAATAAGGTATGATCATAAATTTGAAAACATTCGAGTAATCGTTTTTCGTGTATAGCATAAGAGCTACTACAATCAAGGGACCGAGTATGGCACCGATTTGATCCAAGAATTCATGTATCCCGAAGGCTTTCCCTGAACCTATGCCCTTGCTAACTACAGATAGAACCGTATCCCTTGGAGGTGACCTTAAAGCCTTTCCAAACCTCTCTACTAAAATGAGTAAAGCTACTAATTCCCAGCTCCATGAGAAAGCTATGAGAGGGACTGCTGCGATCAAGCCATATCCTACAAATATGAAGAGCCAGTAAGCTTTTGTAGCGTCTGCAAGAATGCCACTGACAAGCCTTATAGCATAGCCTAGAAACTCTCCTAAGCCCATAATTAAACCTACGATAAGAGCTGGGGCTCCAAGAAAATTGAAATAATCAGGGATAATTCCTCTCGATCCTTCATAAACTACATCACCCATAAGGCTGACTATGCCAAGGAGGAGAATCGCCATATAAGCTGCTTTAACCCTTATTTGTTTTGAAGAGACCATCTATTTTTTAGCGATATGTGGCACTTATATAGGTTTAAATTATTCTTATTAAAGGCAAGACTCTCATCACTTTCATTCAATATTTGAAGCGATGCTCTAAAACTCTGTCTTAGAAAGATTTTTTATTTTGTATCGTATTTGCTTGACGTGATAAGTAGGTGACGATTGAAGAATGAAGATTACTCTTGAAAAGGCAGCAGAAATGATGAAGGTTAATCTTGAAGAGGTAAGGAAGATGGAGAATATGGCAAATAGCATGTGCAATTGCACAGCCTGCCCAACCTATAGGAATATCTTCAAAAAAGGAAAGGATGATGATTACATAGCCTACTGCTTTGTAACAAATGGGAAGAGCATGAAGATAACTAATGAGAAGCAATGCATATGCCCTTCTTGTCCTGTATTTGCTCAATTGAAACTAACTAAGTCCTTCTATTGCACCCGTGGCTCTGAGCTTCAGCAATTAGGCAGAATTCCAATGATGTAAAATCTAGATTGGCTCAGATATAACTTAAAATCTAAATACCACTATGTTAGATTCTTTTTAGGGCCCGTAGCTCAGCTTGGTAGAGCAACCGGCTCATAACTATTGGGTAGATACCGGTTGGTCATGGGATCGAAGCCCATCGGGCCCATCAAAAACTTAGAATTCAATTGAAGAAATCATAAGAATCTGTCCCTATTCTTTCTTTACCTTTATCTTAATTTGTCTTTTGTTGGGCTTCTATTTCAATTTTTTAAATAGAATAACAATAGCGTGCAGAATTCCATAAAGCATTTTTCTTTGGACTCTTAGTATTAGTCATATGGGCTTCCCTAAAATGCTTAAGGAAAAGGTATGCTCAAATTGTGGGAGCCTAGGAACTTTAGAATATCACAGCTACAATAAATTTTTAGATTATCCAATGTATCGATGCTCTAAATGCGGAATCGTAGCCAATGAGCCTGATGCTGTCTTTTTAGAACTTATAACGACCTAGTTCTTTAGATAGAGGCTGAAAAACCTGACATCATAAAGCTCTTCATCATTTTAAATTTTTCATTCACTCTGAATATTGATTTTTTATCGGATACTTCTCAAGCTCATCTACAAGACTTTTAAAAATCATGTTATAAGCTCTATTGGTGCAATAATAGGATATGTGATAAAGGGGTTAAGGAAGTAATGGGCAAGATTGTCAAGACCTTTGGATAATATGTGTGAATGGATTAGGAAAAAAGGCAAACCATGCAGCGTGTCTTATGATAGAACAAATGACATGTATGTTGTTGAGCTAAGACACAGTAAAGAAAGGTCATTACCAATACTTAAAGGGTTAAAGCATCCCGCAAAAAGGGAACAGTTAGAGAGGGCTGTGAAAAAGACGGGTCTTAAAGTAGATTAGAGCGGGAAGGGAGCTTTTTTAAAAAACGAACCAATAGAGGTAAGAATGCACCTACATCTGATACTATACCAGCCGCTTGAGCAGTGCCTCTATCCATAAGCTTTGTAGTGACTGCAGGGTTTATATCAACACATACTACTTTTATAGTTGATGGCAAAAGGTTACCTACAGCTATTGAGTGCAGAGTTGAAGCAAGCATTACAACCAATTTTACATCTTTGAGAAGTTCTTTATACCTCTTCTGAGCTTTTACTACATCTGTCATAACATCAGGCAAAGGTCCATCATCACGAATAGAGCCAGCAAGGGCAAAGGGCACTTTATTTACGATACACTCATACATTATCCCCTTCTTCAATACTCCTTTCTTTACAGCCTCTGATAAAGAGCCAGCCTTCATGATCTCATTTATGGCTGAAAGATGATTTCTGTAGCCTTTTAGCGACGTCACCCCATCTTCTATGCTCATCCCCAAAGATGTCCCAAAGAGGGCATATTCTACATCATGAACAGCCAAAGCATTGCCTGATAATAGAGCATCCACATATCCTAGCCTTATCATCTTTGCAAAAGAAGGAGTAGCACCTGTGTGAACTATCGCAGGACCTGCCACCACAGCAATCTTTCCTCCCCTAACCTTTATCTCATACATATCCCTTGCTATCTGTCTAACTATAGAAACCGATGGCTTCTCAGAGGATGCCTTGCTGGCCATAAACTCGAATAGAACAGCACCTTCTCTTGGTCTCTCAGGAGGCTTGACTTTTATACCATCTTCGCCAACTACGATAAGATCGTCACGCCTTATCCCATTTATGAACTTACATCTCGCTGAATTCATTTCCTTATCTACAACGATAACTTTGTCCATCATCTGATCGTAAACTTCGATCCACTTGCCATTTATCAAGATCGATGTAGGATGAGAGGTAGTTGAATAGAAATCATCTGGCAAGACTTTATCAGCAGGCGCTGAAACAAGCTTAGCTTCGTTTATCCTTGGAGAGTAAGCTCCTAGGCGATATAGCTCCTCCAACAATACATTAAGATGATTTTCATCTTTTCCTTTCACTATTAACTTAGCATAACTATAGTCTTGCTTTCTCTTGCCTATTCTAAACTCTGTTACTTCAAAGTCTCCGCCTAAATCCATTATCCTGTCGAAGATCTTCGTTAATATCATGGAATCTATTAGGTGGCCCTCTACCTCTATCTCTTGCTCGAATGTTTCCTTTTTAATTTTGGATGAGGAATGGAAAGGAATCGCCTGCCATTACACTCCCTCTGGTTTGATATAGTTGTCAAATAACCCTATTTATTACTTTTTAATTTAAGCGATCTAGAAAAAATGATTTATTAAGCTTCTAGCTATACAAATAACGGGCTAATGTATGTCCGGTATAAAAATTCAGGAAATTCGTAAAAGGGATGGAAGGATAGTTAAATTCGAGGCTGATAAAATAACCAATGCTATAGCTAAGGCTTTCATTGCTGTAAATCGTGAAGATGGAGAAGAAGCGGAAAAGCTCTCCAATCAAGTCGTAGCAATTCTTGAAGAGAGATTTGAGGGAAAGATTCCTCATGTCGAGAACGTACAAGATATAGTTGAGGAGACTCTAATAAGAAATGGTTACGCTGATGTGGCAAAAGCCTACATTCTATACCGAAGGAAGCGCACTGAGATTCGAGAAGCAAAGAAGTTTTTTGGCGTGGCTGATGATCTGAAGCTTTCGGTCAATGCTGCAAGCGTACTCGAAAGGAGATATCTTCAAAAGGACATAGAGGGTAAAGTCATTGAAACGCCAAGACAGATGTTTGAGAGAGTAGCTAAAACTGTGGCTGCCGCTGACCTTTTATACAATAAGGCAGCAGATGTGGAGAGCGTTGAAGAAGAATTTTATCGACTCATGGCTAGCCTCGATTTCATACCTAACTCTCCAACCCTTATGAATGCTGGAACAAGAATTGGGCAGCTTTCAGCTTGCTTTGTATTACCAATAGAAGATTCTATGCAGAGCATATTTGATACTCTAAAGCATGCAGCATTGATTCATCAAACAGGAGGAGGAACTGGCTTTTCCTTCTCTAAATTAAGACCGAAGGGAGATGTAGTAGGCTCCACAAAAGGCATAGCATCAGGTCCTGTTTCTTTCATGCGTATATATGATGCTGCAACAGACGTAATAAAGCAAGGAGGAAGGAGAAGAGGAGCAAATATGGGCATATTGAGGGTAGATCATCCAGACATAATCGAATTCATGACAGCCAAGTCGAAGGAAGGTTTTCTTACAAACTTTAACATATCCGTAGCCCTCCCTGACAGCTTCATGAAGGCTTTAGAGAGAGACGATGAGTATGAATTGATAAATCCTCGCATCAAAATGCCTGTGAATAGGCTCAAGGCTAGTAATGTCTTCAACTTGATGGTAACTATGGCTTGGGCTACAGGGGATCCTGGAGCCATATTCATAGATACAATAAACCGTTACAACCCTACTCTTAACGTTGGAGAGATAGAGAGCACAAATCCATGTGGTGAGCAGCCATTACTGCCTTACGAATCTTGTAATCTAGGCTCTATTAATCTATCAAAGATGGTCAAGGATGATATTTTATGGGATAAGTTAAGGTATACAATTCGCGCCTCAGCCCATTTTCTTGACAATGTAATAGATGTGAACAAATACCCATTGCCTCAGATAGAGAGTATAACTAAAGCTAACAGAAAGATAGGTTTAGGAGTCATGGGCTTTGCAGAGATGCTCATCAAGCTTGGTATACCGTATGATTCAAAAGATGCTTTAATGGTGGCTGAAAAAGTCATGAACTTCATCTCTAAAGAAGCCATACAGAAATCCATAGAATTGGCTGAAGAGCGGGACTCATTCCTTAACTTTGGGGGAAGCTTATGGGAGAAAAGAGGCTATAAAATGATTCGCAATGCCACTATAACAACAATTGCCCCAACTGGCACAATTTCTATAATCGCTGGTTGTTCTAGTGGTATAGAGCCTTTGTTTGCTGTCTCCTTTGTAAGAAATGTTCTAGAAGGAACAAGACTTTTAGAAGTGAACCCTATATTCGAAGAAATTGCAAAGGAAAGAGGATTCTACAATGGGGGCTTAATGATGGAGATAGCAAAGAAGGGCTCCATCCAAGAGATTGAAGGGGTTCCAGAGGATGTGAAAAGATTATTCGTAACAGCATTGGATATAGAGCCTGAGTGGCATGTAAGGATGCAGGCAGCCTTTCAGAAATACACAGACAATGCAGTATCTAA
>JACGUK010000125.1 GCA_024256265.1 archaeon | reverse complement strand
AATAAAATCTCAGGGTCTGTTACCAATGCTCTTGCTAAACCCACTCTTTGCTTCATGCCACCAGAGAGTTCTCTAGGATAGGCATCTTCAAAGCCCTCCAACCCTACTTCCTGTATTATCTTCGAGGCTCTCTCTCGTCTTCGCTCCTTGGGTATGCCATGAGCCTCCAACCCTAGCTCAACATTCTCCATAACGTTTAACCAAGGCAATAGTGCAAAAGATTGAAAGACCATAGACATATGAGGATTCACGCTTTGAACCCTCTCACCTTTATAGATAACTTCGCCCTTATCTGGAGGTACTAAGCCCATTATGATTCTTAAAAGGGTAGATTTGCCACAGCCTGACGGTCCAACTATAGATATGAACTCGTGTTCATGGACAGAGAAGCTAACATCTTTCAGGATAGGGACTTTTCTATTATGGTGAGTAAATTCCTTACTTACACTTTTTACATCAAGGATAGGCGTTACCAATCGTGCTTTAATACTCAATTCGATACCTCCCTACAACTATTCTGTATAGCCTCCTCCAGACAAGCCTGTTAATTGTAAAAATTGTAATAATCATCACAAAAACACATAATAAAATCAAGGCTACATTGCCCAATTCATAAGCTGCCATATCTAACAATGCACCTATCCCCAGAACTGAATAGATCTTACCACCAAATGTTATATACTCTGATACGATGAGCGCGTTCCAGCCTCCTCCCCAACCAGTTATGCTCCCTGTAACTAAGGAGGGATAAATGGATGGTAAGAGAATTCTTTTCCAATAGACTGTCCTCTTTAAATTGAATGTTTTAGCAACTTCCTCTATATCACTCGGCATTGACTTCACTCCCCCTATTAAGTTAAAGAGCAGATACCATTGCATTCCTGTGAGTATGAGTAGAATAGATGCAAATTCTTGCCCATAAGGTAAACCTACCATCAAGACAAATATGAAGGGGAAGAAGGCTACAGCAGGGATGGCAGCGAGAGTCTGAAAGATTGGCATAAGAGAATTGAACAATCTTGGGCTCTTAGAGACCTTTATAGCAACGGGGAGAGTCCAGCTTACCGCTATCAAGTAGGCTATAAAGAGGCGTGTAATAGACAAGAGTAAGGCTGAAGGTATAGAGAGAACTAACTGAGCCGTTTTATGTTCTACAAAAAGTAGCCTAAAAGATTCTATAAAAGGAGCCCCTTGTTCTAATATCAATAAGATTAGCCCATATGCAAAAGCAGAAAACAAAGTTACTATCATCGTATATGAAAATATCTTCGTAACTATGATGTTTTCAATCAATTTACCATAGGCTCTTGTGAACAAGTTACCTATAATGGAGAAAACATTTGAAAAGATTGTAACAATCTTGCTCGACAATTTATGAATAAGAGGTCTTGGATATCTGACTAAGAAATTTATCAATCTAGAACGAGGAAAGACAACTTCCTTTGAAGGTTCAATGGTAGAAACATAATCATACTTAAAACGGTTTGCATAAGCCTCTAAGGGTCTCCACACAAAAATATCGATAAGTAAAATTGTTGTAATAAGGGCTCCCAGCCCTAGAAAGGCATTTCCAAAGTCTCCCTTGTAGGCAGAGTTGGCAAGAAAACTTCCTATTCCTGGAAGAATGTAAGTCTTTGAGCCAAGAGATATCATCTCGGCTGCAACAAGAAAGTACCATCCACCAGCCCAAGACATTATGCCATTATAAACTAATTTAGGAATAGTAGCTGGTATGTATAACCTCCTAATCTTCATCAAGCCTTTAACACCAAAAGATTCCGATGCTTCTTCTATGTCCTTTGGTATCGATGATACTTGCTCATAGACTGCAAAAGTGAGGTTCCAAGCCATGCTGGTAAAGATGAGGAATATTGCAGCAAATTCTACTCCAAGCCAACTACCACCAAAAAGGGCTATGAAGAAGAAGACAGCAGCGGGGAAGAAACCAAGAATGGGTACGGATT
>JACGUK010000032.1 GCA_024256265.1 archaeon | reverse complement strand
AAGCCCCAAGCTATCTTCGTCAATCCACTTTCAAGGCTTCTAGGTGAAGAAGTTATGTAGGCAGAGTAAGCATCAGCATAATGCTCTCTAAGCCTGCTCAAATAAAGGACAAAGAGCATAGAGGTGATGTAGATGATGTATGCAACGATGGCAGCTATTACTATACCTCCTCCTTTCTCCCTTTTTCCTGAAGTTCCTTGAGCCCAAAAGAGGCTTCGAGCTATTATGTAGCATATGAGTGGGATTACAGATAGCATCGTCATGACTATGAAGTCTCTATGCTTTATATGACCTAACTCATGACCTATTACTCCTCTTACTTCTTCCTTGTTGAGCTCTTCAAGAAGACCTTTATGTAAGGCTAAAGTAGCATCACTAGCAGTATGCCCAAATACAAAGGCATTTGGGGTTGAGTCTTGCACTATCGCCAATTTAGGCTGAGGTATACCAGCCTTCCTTGAAATTTCTTTAACAACATCTTCTAGCCAAGGATTTTCTCCTGGGTTAAGATATCTAAGCTTAGTAGAGGATGCTACTATGGCAGGTCCTATGGCATATTGAATTATCATAAATAGAATAGCTATAATTGCTCCTAAAATCAAGCTTGAAACTAGAGAAAAGTTGAATAGAATGGCTAAGAATGTTACTAAACCAGCAAATATCCCAAAAACTAGTAGAATGGTAAGGCTCATTGCCTGTTTTAACCTTACTAAGCCAGCCAAGGCTATCACAACCAATTTTAGATGTAAAAGTTTTTTTATACTTTATCCTAAGATTCCTTAGGTATTTTCAATTGGCAGAAGTTGTTGAAGAGATTCGATGCTCAAATTGTGGAGCCCCCCTTACTTTTAAGCCTGGAGAAATGGTTGTTACGTGCAGATACTGTGGCTTTACAGTAGTTATAGCCACAGGTAAAGCTTTCATCCTTGAGCATTCTTTGATAATAAACAAGTATGATGAGCTTGAAGTTGATAAAATTTTGAGATCATGGATGAGTTCAGGCTTCCTTAAGCCTAAAGATCTGGCTCAAAAGGCTAAAATCATCGAAAAGGAGTTACAATATCTGCCTTTCTGGATAGTCCCAATATCTGCTTCAACTAATTACAAAGGCATATTTGAGAGAATTACGCCAGCGATAGTGAAGGAAGGTAGCATAGATAAATCCTACAATTGGCTCATCCTAGGAAGAAAGGCATCGAAGTTTCCTACACGTGAATATCAAATTCCTATAGAAGGAAAGATACCATTTGACTTCCGCCAGATAGATAGAAATGCAAAGGTTCTGAATAGCGAGTTGAGCGAGGGAGAAGTGATTGATGAGACGAAGCAAGAGGTAGAAGCTCATCATAGGTTTCTTGCAAGCCAAGATGTGGATCGCTTAATAGAGTTTAAGACCGATTATGATTTAGGCAAATCTGTGTATGTGCATGCACCTATATGGTTCATAGTTTACGAGTATAAAAAGAAGTATTATAATGTGATCTTAGATGGTGCAACCGGTCAGGTTATAAAAGGAGATATACCACCTATGGATTTTGGATTATTTTAAAAATATAAAAGCCTGTCCTTACAAATTAAATGGAGAGAATTTGGGCGAAGAAAAATTTGAAGGATATGAGAAGGCTAAGTCAGAGACCGCATTGTTAGAAAAGATAATGCTGTTCATACCAGGGTTTAGAGGCTACAAGGAAAAAGAGCTAAGAAGAGAATCTGATAAACTTCTGAGGGATAAAATCTACAAAGTTTTGGTCGAAACAAAAGATGATTTGAAGGAAACTTATAGAAGGCTTGTTGAAGCCCGTGTTACAGAAGTCTGGGATGATACAGACAGGCTTATAGCTAAATTTGATAGAGTATCTGAAAAGATAAATCATGCAGAGTACGGATATGCAGGCTTCTTTAATGTAGTTAAGGTGCACGAACCAGATTTGGATAGGATGATAAAATTTGACCTATCATTACTTGAGAGAGTTGAAGGTATCAAGAAATCGATCTCTGAGTTAAAGGAAGAAACCTTGGCTGATAAGTTTGAGAAGGCACGGGTAAAAATTCTTGAACTTCATAAAAATCTAGACTTGCTGGAAAAGACATATAACCAAAGAAAGGAAGTTATTCTGGGGGTTTAGAAGGTAAGGAGATATGCCTCAAGTTATTGAATGGAAGACGGTTGGACCTGAAGACATAGTCTGGAAATATCCAGTAGAGGAAATATCCTGGGGAGCACAGCTAATCGTTCATGAGTATGAAGTTGCGGTCTTCTTCAGAGATGGTAAGGCTTACGATGTATTTGGACCAGGAAGGCACACGATTACAACTATGAATGTTCTTCTATTAAGAAGTGCTTTTAGACTCTTCTATGGTGAGACGCCCTTTAAGGCAACTATAATATTCGTAGCCACAAAGCAGTTTGCAGGGAAGTGGGGGGCTAGGGCTCAGACTACAGAGCTTGCACCACTTCTCGTCCATGGTTCTTTCTGGTTCAAGATATCAGACCCGAGCCTATTTGTGAATGAGGTTGTAGGAGGAAAGGGTGCATATACAACATCAGAAGTAAATGAGTTTCTAAAGGGTTTCATTAATGAGCAGACCATCGATGAGCTATCAAGATACGATCTTGCAACAGTTTTCACAAAGCTAGATGAGACATCGACCATTGTTAAGACACACATAGGAGAGGCTTTGAAGAGATTTGGAACCGACCTTGTTGATCTGAAGTTTGAGGGCATCGATACGACTCCAGAGTTCAGGGATAGACTTTTCTGGCTTAAGACGGCAACACCAACATCGGAGGTTTTGAGAATGGAGACTTTGAAAGAGGTTGGAAAAGAGATGGCTAAAGCACCTGGAGCAGCCATTGGTACAGGGATGGTTTTGATACCTCAAATGACTCAACCAACAGCAGCCCCAGCAATGCCAACGGTAGCATTATTAGTCTGTCCAAATTGTAATACTCAAATCCCTACAACATCAAAATTCTGCCCGAATTGTGGAGTCGCTATGGCTGCGAAACCGTCAGCTCAGAAAAACTGCCCGAATTGTGGAAAACAAATTTCAGCAGATGCAAAGTTCTGCCCTGAGTGTGGTCAAAGGCTCACTTGATTCAAGTATAAAGTATTATGAATTCGTACTCTGATTCTTTCCTACGAATTGGTCTAACATATTCTCAATTTTTGATATCCGTTCCTCGATTTTCCTATCCATTACTAAGTACCTTCTTGGATACGGTATCTCTATCCCATTGGCATCGAATTCTTTCTTGATTTGATATAGTAGGTCACGAGCCATCGTAAAAGCGGTTGGTTGATCCTTGGCTCTGCTTAACAACCTAAGTGAAATTCCTGAATCCATAAACTTCATTAAAACTACGTTAGGTAGATCCCCTATGGGTAAGCAATCAGGGTGCTTTTTAGCAACGTCTACCATGATCTTCATCGCCTTATCTATATCGGATTCGTAGCTTATCTGGACGAATATAGGTACGAGCATAGTGGGATCCTTGAGTGAGTAATTTATTATTACTTCATCATCTAAGACAGAATTGGGTATTATCATCCTTCTATTATCCCAGGTCCTTATGACTGTGTGGCGCAATGTTATGTCTTCAACGAATCCAAACTCTTCTCTTATCATCACAGCGTCTCCTAAGCGAATAGGGCGTGTAATTGTGACATTTATTCCTGCGAGTAAGTTTCCGATCATCTTTTGAGCCCCAAGTCCTACAACTATGGCAAGAAAGCCCGCACCTATTGCAAGAGACCAGATGATACCTACCAAGCCTGGAAAGACTATGGTAAGAACGATGGCTGCTCCAATTAGATATATGGAGTATATTATAAGGCGGTGAATCGATCTGAATGTGGTTTCCCTGTCAGGATTTTCACGTATTATTGTTTGGATGCGACGACCCATGTAGTTATTGAGAATAAAGCTTATCACAGATATGGCGATCAGTACACTTACGATAGAAGTAATAACGTCCATATTTAATATGATCCAACTGGGAAGGGTTCCAGGATACTTAGCATCCCAGTACCTTAATGCAATTATAATTCCAAATAGTACTATGAAGACCGTCAAAGGACCCTTAACTATCATTACAGCATAGTCGTCTATTCTCGTCCTAGTCTTGCCAGCTATCTTTGTTATATACCTGTTTGCGAGTATGATTATAGCTATGGCTATCTTTATGGCACCAATTAAGATAAAGGCTGTAATAGTCATGTCCAAAAGATTAAGCGTGTTACTCATTTTTGCCACCGATGAATAGAAACTAATCTATTATGTTTTAAAAATGTTACTTAGCTTACTATCAGATTCACAAAATCAAATTTACCTACATCCACAAGTCCAAAATCTGTAATCTTTAGCTCTGGTATTACAGGGAGTGCTAGAAAGGATAAGGTCATGAAGGGTGCAATAAGTCTACAGCCAAGTTTAGATACTTCTCTATACAGTTTCTTTAAGTTTACAACTATGTTTTCAGCCTTCCATGTAGACATAAGACCAGCTACAGGAAGTGGTAGCTCTCCAAGAATTTTTTCATCAATGGCAATAACGCCTCCTCCTATCCCTCTTAGCCTATTAACTGCTAAGCACATGTCTTTATCATTAACTCCAACTACAATTATGTTATGAGAATCATGGGCTATGCTTGAAGCAATGGCACCCTTTTTGAGACCAAAACCCTTCACAAAACCCTTCCCTACCCTTCCACTATTCTTATGTCTCTCAAAAACACAAATCTTCACTATGTCATGTTCAAGGTCTGATACAAGCTTTCCATCTTTCACTTCTAAATCATGCCTCAATTCTTTAGTGTATATCTGATTCTCCACGATACCGATAACTCGGATGGTAACAAAATCCTTTTTTTGAGGATACTTTATAGTTAAATCTTCAGGATGAACTTCTCTTAAATTCATGGTCTTCATTATAGATTTCTCCGATAGTTTCTCTTCTAATTTTAGCAGATATTGCCCATCCTTTGCAACTATCTTGCCATCTATAATGACCAAATCTGCATTAAAATCTTTAAGGTTATTCACTACGACTAAGTCTGCACACTTGCCCGGAGAAACTCCTCCTAAATGCTTAAGACCATAATATTCAGCAGGGTTCAATGTTACCATTCTTATAGCGTCTATGGGGTCTAATCCTTCATTAACAGCCTTTCTCAAGTTATGATCTAAATCTCCATCAGCTATTAAGTCTTCAACGTGCTTATCGTCTATCACTAACATAAAACGTCTTGAATTCTCCTTTGATACTATCCCTATTAGGTCTGAAAGATTTTTTGATGCAGAGCCTTCTCTTATCATCACCCACATTCCAAGAGAGATTTTTTCAAAAGCCTCCTCTTTTTTCGTTGATTCATGATCAGAAAGAATACCTGCTGAAATGTAGTTGCAAAGCTCCAAGCCTCTAAGCCCAGGTGCATGACCATCAACGGGCATATTTTTACAGACATGAATCTTATCCATCACATCTTTGTTACGAGATATTACACCAGGGAAGTTCATTACTTCTCCTAGACCAATTACATTATCAAGCCTTCTAAGCTTCTTGATTTCATCAACACCTATGATAGCTCCTGAAGTTTCAAGATGAGTTGCTGGGACACAAGATGGTATCATGATATGGACTTTTAATGGTGCTCTTTTCGAATCTTTTATCATGAATTTTATACCTTCAATACCTTTTACGTTTGCTATCTCATGAGGATCTGCTATAACACAAGTAGTCCCTCTAGGAACAACGACTCTTGCATACTGGCTAGGAATCATCATGGAGCTTTCTATGTGTATATGAGCATCTATATAGCCTGGCAGAATGTACTTTGATCCTAGCTCGATCCGCTTTTCTGATGGTATAGGATTTTTACCTGCATATGCAATCATCTTATTCTTTATGCCTATGTATGATTCAGATATCACGCCTGTATAGACATTGACCAAGTTTCCATGCAGGATTGTATCAGCCTGAGACTTCATTATATTCACGTTAAGAACTTACTTATTTCTGCCTAAATAATATTATCGCTTAAGGTAATGCAGTCATTTGTTGGTTTTAGACCTTTTTGTGATTTTGACATATTTTCATTTGAGCATGAAAACACCAAGTAAACATGAAAACTTGCTTTTATCCACGCTTGGAAATAAGGAAAGATAAGTAATATAGGGAATTCATTATTCTTTAAAATTCTTGATTCCTGTTCTATCGATTTAATACTTAAATTTCAAGGTCATAAACAATATTATGGGTAATCTGAGTGGGCAAAGCTGAGTTCATAATGCCAAGCTTGAACGATATAGATAAGATGCTATCTAAGCTTGCTAAGATGATAAAGAGGAGCGGATTTAAGCCAGACATTCTCATAGGCGTATCGAGAGGAGGTCTCATACCATTAGCTATTTTATCGGATAAGCTTGGTGTAGAAAGCGAGATAGTAGGAGTGAAATATTATTGCGGAGTTAAAGAAACAAAAGAGAAACCAGAAATTACTCAACCAATTTTATCTAACCTGAGTGGGAAAAAGGTTCTGGTTATAGATGATGTTGCAGACATAGGTCATAGTCTACAATTGGTAAAAAAATATGTCCAAGAGAGAGGTGTTAAAGAGGTTAGGCTTTGTACTCTTCATTATAAGCCATGGTCTGTAGTTAAGCCTGAATATTTCGTTGAGGAGACAGAAGCATGGATAATTTACCCATGGGAGGTGAAGGAAACTCTAACAAACCTTTTTAAAAAACTGAAAGAAAAAGGCTTGAAAATTTCTGAGGCTAAAGATGAGATAGAGAAGAAGGGGATTCCGAAGCAGGTTATTGAAGAATTTTTAAGAGAAAACGTCACTACTGCTTAAAGAAATAGGGATGCATAAGACAAAAATACGGTAATATAGAATCTAAACTATAGTGATAATATGAAACTATCAAGCTTGAGACCTATTCAAGATATAGAACTCAAGAAGCCTTTCTCTGTAAGGTCAATATTAGATGAAATGAGAGATTCAGGAGGCTTTGTAGGAAGGCATCTTGCAGAAGGGGTTGATATTCTCGCAGATATGGTGAAAGATAAATCATGTGTAAAGTTCTTGAGCTTTCCGGCAGCTCCTGTTGCTACAGGATTGAGAGGCATATTAAAAGAGGTTATAAGGCTTAAACTGTTCAACGTAATAGTAACCACTTGTGGAACTTTGGATCATGATTTAGCTCGTTCATGGGGGGATTATTATGAAGGAAGCTTTGAGTTAGATGATAAAAAGCTATTCAGAGAGAGTTTTCATAGGCTTGGTAATGTGATCATACCACGTGAAGTCTATGGTCCTATGTTAGAAAATAAGCTTCAACCTTTCTTTAAGAAATTGTATGATGAGAACATAAGAGAGTCATCATCGATGGAGCTATGTAGAAGGCTTGGAGAGTTTGTGAATAATGAGCACTCCATTCTTTATTGGGCATATAAGAATAGCATACCTATGATCATACCAGGATTGACAGATGGTGCTATCGGGAGTCAAATATGGTTATTCTCACAAACTTATAAAGACTTCAAGATAGACCTGCTTAAAGATGAACAATTGCTTTCTGATATAGTATTTGATGCAAAGTCAACAGGAGCTTTGATGATAGGAGGAGGCATATCGAAGCATCATGTTTTATGGTGGAATCAATTTAGAGGAGGATTGGACTATGCAGTTTACATTACCACTGGTGTTGAGTATGATGGTAGCCTTAGTGGAGCATTGATAAAGGAAGCTATTTCATGGGGGAAGGTAAAAACCAAAGCTAAACAGGTTACAATTCATGGCGAAGCAACAGCCTTACTCCCCTTTATGATAGCGGCCCTTATAGAGAAGGTTGAAGCCTAAATCGCAACGAGAGTTATAGTCCTAGTCACGCCTTCTGTTCGGCGTATCCTAGAAATCAAGGCATTGAGCTTCTCTTGGCTTGGAACTTCTACTATGAAGACCCCGTCATATTCTCCATAGACCATAAAACCATCTTTTACACCTTCGAACTTTTTTATCTCTCTAATTACCCTGTCTTCTATGCCCAGTACCAATCCTGTGAGTATGACAGCTTTTATCTGGTTCAAAACCATCGCCTACAAGTTACGAATTGCTATGTATTTTAACGATTCTATGAGTACTAGTATGAATAGATTTGCAGATAGATGGTTAATCGTTTTGATATTAGTTATCTTTTTGTTCAAGAAAGTTTTTTTCTTGTCTGTCTCAAAACCGTCACCAAAAGGCTATAACCCATAGCATAATAATGGCAAGAGCGATCATGAGTATGAGAGTCGCTCCAAATCTACATCTTGGGAGGCCTTTTGCTGTACCACAAGGCTATGAATATCACCGCTAGAGCAGGAATGGCTATGCTAAAGTTAACAACCCAGTTCTCTTTGTACACCAATACCAAAGGCACTAGTAGCAATGTTATTAGGTTAATGACCTTCAACATTGGGTTCAAGGCTGGTCCAGCCGTATCCTTCAATGGATCACCCACTGTATCGCCTACTACACTAGCTTTGTGTGCATCCGAGCCCTTGCCACCAAGGAGCCCATCTTCTATGGACTTCTTGGCGTTGTCCCATGCCCCGCCAGTGTTGGCCATATACACAGCAAGTAACTGTCCAGAAAGTATGGCGCCTGCCAGATAGCCGCCCAAGGCGTACTCATGAAGGAGGAATCCTATAACTATAGGTATCAGTAAGGCTATTGCACCAAGAGTCAGTAACTCCTTCTGGGCAGCCAGGGTGCTGATGGACACGCATCTACCATAGTCGGGTTTTGCCTTGCCCTCCATTATCAATGGGTTCTCGCTGAACTGCCTACGCACCTCCTTGATCATTCCAAAAGCCCCCCTACTGACAGCTCTAATTGCTACAGCGCTAAACAGGAAGGGTATTCCACCGCCTATCAGCAGCCCGACAAACACCTGTGGGTCATGAAGGGGCAGTGTCTCTATCTTAGCAACTTGGAAGTAGTCGTTAAAAAGTGAGATGGCTGCAAGGACTGCTGAACCTATAGCTATACCTTTTGTTATAGCCTTCGTAGTATTGCCAACTGCATCCATCTGCTCAAGTATTCCTCTAGTTTTAGGTTCAAGATCAGCCATCTCAGACAGACCCTGAGCGTTATCGACTATGGGCCCAAAGGTGTCCATAGAGACGTTATTACCCGTCAAAGTAAGGAAGCCTATTCCAGCCAAAGATATGCCATATGCCACCATGGTATAGTTCGGAAGGAAAAGAATCGCTGATGAGATTATGGTGCCTGCTATCGCAACTATTGCTGTAACTGTCGATTCATAACCGACCGCTAAACCTGACAGTATGGTTGTTGCGGCCCCTGTCTGAGTAGAATCAACGATCTCCTTGACAGGTCCATGCCTCTTCGATGTGTAATAATCGGTAATGTAATTTATCAAAACCGCCAATACTATGCCTGAAAAGGTTGCCGCAGCGAACCTCAAACCATAGATATGATCGCCTAAATAGCCGCCCATATAGTAGTAAGCAAGTATCACAAATCCGGTGATGGAAATCATAGCAGCGAGATTATACCCCCTCCTAATGGCTTTCATGGCATCTCCCACTCCTCCGCTTATGCTGACAAAGTATGTGCTTATTATGGAGCTGAAGATACCTATGGCCCTAACCACAAGTGGATAAACCACTCCTACTATGCTCCCCGGAAAGGCTGCTAAGCCAAGTATCATGGCAGCAACTATAGAAACTTCATAAGACTCAAAGATGTCAGCAGCCATGCCTGCACAATCTCCAACGTTGTCGCCTACTAAGTCAGCTACAACGGCCGGGTTTCTAGGGTCGTCCTCAGGTATCCCCTTCTCCAACTTTCCTACTATATCAGCACCTACATCTGCAGACTTCGTATATATTCCACCACCAACTCGCATGAACAGAGCTATGAGCGAGCCACCAAAAGCGTATCCCAACAAGACTTCATAGGCCCTTGAGGGCCCAAATATCAAAAGTATGATGACTCCACCTAGTAGCCCCAAACCATCCGTCAGCATGCCCGTGATGGTGCCACTCCTATAGGCTATCTTCAGAGCTTCGTTAAAACTCTTACCTGCTGCATTTGCAACTCTAACGTTACCCTTTACTGCCATAGACATTCCTATGAACCCAACAGACCCGGAGAAGACCGCTCCCATCAAAAATGCACCAGCCCTGCCCAATGCTATATCTATGCCTCTTGCTGATCCTGTATAGTAGAGGAATATTATGAGGAACAAAACTGGTATGACCATGCTCTTGAACTGAGTCTTTAGATAGGCGTTGGCACCCTCCTTTATCGCCCTGTTTATGCTTATCATCTTCTCGGTTCCCTCTCCATACTTGTTGATCTGAAATATCAAGAGTAGAGCGTAAGCCAGTCCAGCCAACGAAGAGGCAAGGACTGCGTAGATGAATATACTCTCAAAGTCGATGGCCAATATGATCACCGATCTCGATCTGCCTAGTTTAGATTGTATTATAAATATTTAAAAAGGTTTATGCTACCAAAACCTGCTGTTAGGTTCATCACATGCCAGAACAATTCTTCATAAGACTTATAGCCCTCATGGTCCCATGATATATAGGAGCATTCTATGAAAGCTGTAATCCTAGCCGGAGGCTATGGCAAGAGGTTAAGACCAATAACTACAGAGAAGCCAAAGCCCCTTATAGATATAGCCAAAAAGCCCATACTAACTATACAGTTTGAATGGCTCAAGAATTATGGTATATCTGAAGTAATTTTGTGCGTAGGATTTCTGAAGGAGAAGATCATAGAGTACGTAGGCAATGGTAGAAGGTTTGGTATAAAGGTAGGATATGCAGTAGAAGAAGAGCCCCTTGGTACAGGCGGAGCATTGCTCAATAGCGAGCATCTACTAAAGGGGGAGGATAGGTTCGTAGTCCTCAATGGCGATGTTATTACAGATCTTGATCTATCAAAATTGATAAACTATCCTAGCAAATCTTTAGGAGCTCTAGCTTTGGTGCCTCTCAGGTCGCCCTATGGAGTTATTATGATAGATGATAAAGATGAGATAGTAGAGTTCAAAGAGAAGCCCATTCTTAAGGGCTTCTGGATAAACGCGGGCGTTTATTACTTTAACCATGATATCTTCAAGTACCTTCCTGAGAAGGGCGATATAGAGACTACAGCCTTTCCTAAACTAGCTGAGGAGAAGAAGCTAGGAGCTGTAAAGTATGCCACTTGTTTCTGGAGAGCCATAGATGTTCAAAAAGATATAGAAGAGGCTGAGAGAGATTTATCAGCACGTAAATCAAAGACCAGAGGATGTTAAATTTATAAGCATGTGAATTAGTTTTTTAGTTATGGCGAACTTGTCCAAAGATGATAAATATTCAGTTCAAGACCTTGAACGTAGATTGAAGGAATTAGAAGAAAAACTTAGCGAATCCGTACCTAAGAAAGAGGCTGAGGAATTAAAGAAGAAGATTTCAGAGCTAGAATCCTATCTGAAAAAGTATGAAGAAGAGCTTGAGGCTGCAAAACGCACCATAAAGGACTTACAATCACCTTTACGTGATATCGTGAGTAGGCTCAAAGATATAGTAGGCGACTATGGGAAGGTAAGCTTGCAATATGGCGGGTATGAGGTAACCGTAACAGACCCACATAACTTTCCTTGGAATCCAACTCTAAATGCACTGTTAGACGCTTCTTTTGAAGTCTGGATAACTAGAAAGGATGGACAGAACGTGATAAGATGCAAGCCTCCATCAGTTTGAGCTTTAATGGGCTACATTATCACCTAGGCATCAAGGGATACTGTAGGTAGAGGAGCAGAAAAGCAAGCAACAAAGACGACACCGAGACCAATAAACCAGGCTTTATCCATTGACTCATAGTTATGTTGCCAAGCTTTCTACTCTCGATCATACCGATGGCTACTATGTTTGCCGTACTGCCTATCATGGTAAGGTTGCCAAAGAAAGTTGAAGAGAAGAGTGCAGCCCACCAAAAAGGAAAGGTGTGGACGCCTAAATTACCTAAATCGATAACCACTGGGATCAATGTTGCAACGGCCAACACGTTGTCCATGAAAGCGCTTAAGACACCTGTAACCCAAGTGAAGATCGTCAAGAGCCCAAACTCTCCACCAGTATTTAAAGAGAGCATAGCACCAGCTATTCGCCCAGTCACTCCTACATAGCTTAATGTTCCCACGGAGGCAAAGAGCATCATGAAAAAGGCAAGAGTCCACCAATCGACACGCCTTTCTACAAGCTCCTTAGCTTTCTCATGTTCTATGAGAAGAGCTATCGATGCTGCACCTAGGGCTGTACCAAGCAGCATAGAGTTCTTTGCAAGATGTAGAACCTCTTCTATAAATCCATGAAGGATAAGGAAGGTTATAGTCCCTAGAAACAATATAGAAGATATCAATAGCCCTTTTCCTGATA
>JACGUK010000031.1 GCA_024256265.1 archaeon | reverse complement strand
AGAGACAAGTTCCTCGCCACTGATATTTTCAGCATGTTCAAAATAGTTTGATTGAAAATTTCTTGTCCCGAGTGTTTCAAGGGTGTTAAGTATGTTGATAAGAAAAGGAGTTCCGTATCTAGACATGACCCGAGTCACTTTTCTCTCAAGTATTTTGTGCATGCATAGTTTGCTTTCTTCAAGAAGTTCCTTTGGGAAAGCTGTCTCTACACGTTCTGTCCCAAACGTAACGATCGCCTTTAGATTTTTTGACCCCATGACTGCGCCCATGCCTGTTCGACCACAAGAGTTCTTTAGACCTGTGCGTATGCATGCAAACCTAACGAGTTTTTCACCAGCTTGACCGATACAGATAACTTCTGATCTTGGATGGATTTTTTTAAGATGTTTCTGTGTATCTATGGCATCCATTCCCCAAAGGTCAGAAGCATCACGTATTTCAAACCTCGAATCATAAATCCAGAGGTAAATGGGGCGGGTGCTTCTGCCTTTGATGATCAACACATCAAATCCAGAACGCCTTAGCATCGGAGCCCAGAAGCCTCCACAGTTTCCTCCTCCCAAAATTCCTGTCTCTGGAGATTTTGCTGTTACAGCGAGACGAGAAGAAGCAGGAGCTGCTGTTCCTGTGAGAGGCCCAGTGCTAAAAATAAGTACATTATCGGGACTTAGTGGGTCAATTCTTCTGGGTAAGAGACGGTACAGGAGCCAAGAACCAATACCACGACCTCCAAGAAGGAGCTTGACGATTTCAGGTTTTATCTGCCTACGGTAAGTCTTTCCTTTAGTCAAGTCGAAGGTTAATGTCTTACCGAACATTAACTTCAACGATCCTTTTAGCCTTCCACCCATTCATGCGTGGCAATTCTTTATAGTTAACTATCTCGATCTTAAGGTTAACGCCCAGCGCTTCCCTCATCCTTTTTGAAATTATTTCCCTTAAAGATTCATCAGCCTTGGTACCTTTCTGAGCTTCAGCCCGAACTAAAATATTATCTCCGTATATACCATGCTCCACCACTATTTGATACTCAGAGCCAAGCTCAGGCATACTAAGAAGCAATTGCTCTACATAAGCCGGATACACAGCCTTCCCTTTTACCTTGATCATCCCATCACTTCTACCGTAATGCTCTTCGATCATTGGACCTGAGACACCGCATGAGCAAGCCTTGTATTTCATAGATACAATATCTCTTGTATCGTATCGCACGAAAGGCATGCCAAATCTACCAATTGTTGTCATAACCAATTCGCCCATACCATGCTCTGCAGGAGAGAAAGTATCAGGATTGATAACCTCAGGAAATAGATACTTAGAAAGAATATGAAGACCACTGTGTAGCTTACATTCTACACCAAAAACACCCAATTCAACCATCCCAATGACGTCATATACTTCAGTCCCCCAAGACGTCTCAATCCTTCCTCTAGCCGCTGGAGTCAAGGTTTCTCCTGTGACGAGCATCTTCTTTATTTTCAGTCCAGTCAGATCTACATCCATCTCTGATGCTACTTCAGCCAGTCTTAAAGCATATGAAGGTGTGACAAATATAGCAGTAGCATTGTTATCTCTTAATATTTGGATAGTCTCTCGGCTGGGAGTCAATATACCTGGCCCAGCAGGATAAACCTGGGCACCAGCTTCCATCGCTGCAAAATCATATTCATAACCAGCCTGAGTTAATCCGTATCCAAGCACATTTACTACAACATCCGAATCGTTGATCGATATAAAATTCGTTAATGCATCATAAGCTTTAGCGATCAACCAGTTTTTAAAGTCTTCATAGCTGAGATAAACAAAAAAGGGATGTCCTGTTGTTCCTGAGGTTGTAAAGCTTACCGCAAGTTTGTCCAGTGGCAACCCACTTATGTAAGGTACTGGTTTGTTTTCGAAATCAGTTTTATTTAAGATTGGTAACTTTTGCATATTCTCAAATGAACAGATATCTATCATATGGGTCAACTTCTCTCTATATAAAGGAACATTTTTGTAAGCGAATTCGACCGATGATTTAAGGCGTTTTAAATATTCATCATTAAAGATTGCCATGTTTATGCACCCATTGCAACAAAAAGTAATCTAATCAAAGCTTGTACTCCTTAGAAAGAGCTTCGTATAAATCCGATATATAAGGTGGGCAACCTGGAACAAAGCCACCTTGCTTCATTCCAGTGCGCTGATTATATAAGAGTTCACATGCACAATTTCCAAAAAACCATAAGTCACCCTCGTATCTTGCTATTGGTGAACTCCCAGGCATAGGTTTTCCAACATAAATAGTGATAGGTTTGAGGTGTTCTATTTTCCTTTCATAAGATAGTCTATCTAAGGAGTGCCTAACGCTTGATAAACATCCCAAACAAGCTCCAGCCTCTATACAAAGAACATTAGGATAAACTCCTGCAGAACTTATGCAAGCCCTCTTAAAACGTCTTCTGATCTCGCTGATCTCCTTTCCAATGATTCTAATACTACTTAAATCCCCGCATCCTAAGCCCTCCATATGAGCGATCCTTATTTTATCAACTTCAAAGGGATCTATATCCATGATAAGGCAAGCAACCGCATCCACAGCAACCACGTCAGTCCCAGCGACGATCACATTAAAATCTTTGACTGCTTCTCCATAATGTGGCGATTGTCCTTCCATCGGCCAAATGCCATCGATAACCGTCAAGGACGGAGTCTTCAGTCGAAGTATGTCTACAAGTTTATAATTGAGATCATTTCGGTGGTAAAGAAGCCTTTGATCATCCAGAATCAAGCCATAGAGGTTCTTTATTCCCAAGGATACCGTAGTTTGCATGTGTGTCTTCAACTTTGGTACGTTGATGAGAACATCGCTTTCTACGACTGTTCTTGGAACTCTTATTTTATTAAAAACCCTAGCTTCAGGCAAGTCGATTTCGATACATTCATCTTCATCAAAATAACATATTTGCACATCAATGTCCTTCAAAATTTCCTTGATCTTAATAGCCTCAAATACTGACCTTGCAGATAATTTCCAACCAGGCTTGTCGCCTATGGTAACCTTTGCAGCCCCTGCTTCAAAAGTCAAGAGTGCGATTGAATAAATAACTCTTGGGTCAGTGATCGTGCAAGGATTATTTGCAATAGGTCTAACCAAGTTTGGTTTTATCAAGACATTTTTACCTGAGACGAGATTCTTAAAATCACAAGAGTTGTAAACAACCTCTCTAACAAGATTCGTCACAGAATCAAGGCTAGCTCTACTGAAATCGAGAGGTGAGCCAACGATACCCTTATCTTGACCGATGGAAACTAAGCTCATGTTAGCTCTTTCCAGAAATTCCTTTTATAAAAGCATACACTTATATGAGGTATTAGTAAGATGGATCTAAAAGAATGGTGGACTTGGTACGATAGGATAGCATCAGCTTTCAAGTTTGATAGGCATGAGGATCAAAGGGCCACCGACATCCTAAGCGATTTAATTCAAAGTAATTACATAGAGCCACATGATATTAGAGCCATTATTCAAAATAAACCAGTTTTAGTATTTGGCGCAGGTCCTTCTTTAGAAGATGACATAAATAGAATAAAGAAGGCTGGATTGCTTGATAGATTTATCATAATAACAGCAGACGGAGCAACATCGGCCCTTCTTGAAATAGCGAATAAGGTTCCTCACATAATAGTAACAGACCTTGATGGGAGATTTGAAGACCTTCTATCAGCCAATAAAAGAGGTTCATTCATGGTAGTCCATGGTCATGGTGATAATATACAACAGCTTTTAGATTACGTTCCAAAATTGACGAAAATCTTGGGTACAACTCAAGTTGAGCCGAGACCAAGAGTATATAACTTTGGAGGATTCACAGATGGGGATAGAGCAGTATTCCTTTCTATAGCGATGGGTGCTAAAATGATTTCATTGGCTGGAATGGATCTGGGCAAAACCATAGGGAAGTATTCTAAGCAGTATGTTAGCTCTCCAGAGAAAAAATTTCTCAAGTTAAAATTCTGTAAAAAGCTACTTGAGTGGCTAGCTTTAAGGTCTAAAATTGATCTCTATAACCTTACAAGCCATGGGGAAAGGATTAAGGGCTTCAAAGATGTAACTCCACAGTACGTTGCACAAATCTCCTATTTCCTGTGACCTTTCTACTAGACAATTTATATCTTAGCCTTCGTGTTTTTCAAGCGATCCTGTTGAACAAGTTTCCTGTGGATTATGGCGATAAGAAGCCCCTTGGCAACACAGATGAATATGTACCTGCAATAGGCATTGGGACTTGGGACATTAAGGACTACTCCTCTGCCATAGAGGCTCTGACCTACGCCGTTGATTTGGGCTTGAACATGATTGACACGGCTGAAATGTATCAAGATGGTAAGGCTGAGGAGATCGTTGGCACAGTAGTTAAGAGGGTTGGAAGGGACAGAATCTTCATAACCACGAAGTTGCTCCCAGAGAGGTTCGAAGATGGTAAGACTGCGGTCAGAGGTGCCGAGGCTAGCCTTTGGAGACTAGGTATAAGTTATGCTGACCTTATACTGATCCACTGGCCAACCTCAGGCATTCCAATCAAGACACAAATCAAGTCTTTAGAAGTTCTAGCCGACAGAGGTTTAACAAGGCATATCGGAGTCAGCAACTTCGAAGGTCAAATACTCATTGAGGCGCTTGCCAGCGTCAAAAAGCATCAAATAGTGGTAGATCAAGTAAAGTATAGCGTACTGGATAAGAGGGTCGAGAATGACACTCTGCCGCTATGCATTGAAAATAAGATAACAATACAGGCTTACACGCCTCTGGAGAAAGGCGCTATCTTGGACAATAAGATTATAGCTGATGCTGCGAAAAAGTATAGAAAGACGATAGCCCAAGTAGCCCTTAACTACCTTATCTCTAGACCTATGGTTACAGCGATACCGAAGAGTGAAAGAAAGGAAAGGATAAATGAGTTTTGGGGAGCCTTAGGTTGGAGATTGAGTCAGGAGGACCTAGAAGTTTTGGAAGCCCTTTAGAGCCTACATAATTTAGGTGAAAGAATTCAGAAGTCTGTCAAACACTTCATCGCACCTTACCTCTTACAAGAGATGCAAATATGCCTAAAAAACAAAGAATAGCAAAAATGATGAATGCTGCTTCTACACTTCTTAAAAAAAGCGGATAATATTCAGGTGTTATTTGGACCCTCCCAATGTATATGGCAAATATCAGCATAGCAATCCCCATGCTGAGCATCTGTCCAGTCAATCTCATTGTTCCAAGAGTTGCTGAGGCTACCCCGTAAAATTTCTTTTCAATAGAACTCATAACTGCATTTGTGTTTGGAGAGGAGAAAAGGGCAAAACCAAAACCAAGAAGAATCAAACTTGCTACGATGAATTCCAGATTTGTCTTCTCATTTAAAACAGTAAACAGAGAAAGCCCTATGGTTGTCAATGCCATCCCAATTGAAGCCACTATTCTTGGTTCAATTCTATCTGAAAGCCTGCCGGCAAACGGTGAAAAAATAGCCTGAACAACGGGTTGAGATACCAAAATTATGCCGGCATCTTGAGGGCTAAGCCCCTTAATGTACTGCAAGTAAAGGCTTAAAAGAAAGGTCACTGCGAATGTTGCACTGTAATTGATCAAAGCTGCCAAATTAGAGAAAGCGAAGACTCTGTTGTTTCTAAAGAGATTCATATCCAAAACAGGACTTTTCACCTTTATTTCCCACTTAACGAATGCAAAAATCCCTAAGGCGCCTATTAGAATTAGCCATGCACCTGAAATCGTTGGAAGCAAAGAGAGTCCATACATTATCGCTATGAGCATTAGGCTGTAAATTGTAGATCCAGTAAAATCGAATTTCTCTCCCTTTGCTTCAGCCCATTCTCCCTTCAATTTCAAGAAGATAAAAGCAATTATTATTAAGCCTAAAGGCACATTTGCAAGAAAAATGCTACTCCAACCAAAATGCTGGGTTAAAAATCCTCCTAAAAATGGTCCGAGAGAAAGTCCTGAATAGACTGCGGCAACATTTATTCCCAAAACTTTTCCCCTCTCCCCAACAGGAAATACTGAAGTTAGAATTGCTACTGCAGTACCAAAGATCATTGCACCCCCGATTCCCTGCAAAATTCGGAAGAAAATCAACATAGTAGCAGAAGTCGAAATTGCCGAAAGGAGGGATGAAACAGTATAAATCAAGATACCATATGTAAAAATCCTCTTTCTTCCATATATGTCTGCTATCCTTCCAAAAGGGATAAGAAACATCGCCGAGGATAAAAGATACGAGGTAGCAACCCAACTCAACAAAACTGCATCCATAGCGAATTCGCTCCCAATTTGAGGAAGTGCGATGTTAACAGAAGAGACCATAAAGGGTATAAGAAAAGACGTTAGTGTAGTAACAAGTAAGGCAACCCTCTTATTAAAAGCATTGTTCATAAGTTTCACCACATTAAATGAGCAAACTTCTGAATCTCACTACCAATGGGGTTTCTGTACCTAATAAAATTAATTCTATCCTCCCTTCAATTAGAAAAGCATTAAAGAGCCTGCAATAGAAAGCGTACAGCTACTATTATGAGGGTAAGTCCAAGAAGCCTAACAGTAAGATCACTCATGGGACATGAATTATTCCTCCAATACGAAAAATGCTTGAGAAGAACCCCATGTCAAAGCTTAACAATAAGCCGCTAGCCAACTTGAGAGAATATTCATAAACATTACCCTGATAGTCTACTAACCTCCTATGATAGCTTCCCACCCCTAGAGCCAAAAGGCTCAGGATTTGTGTATCGATCATCATGGTTCATTATTAAACTCTTGATACTATTTTTAAGATTTAATAGAGCTCTAAACAGGATAGCATTAGAAGATAAGGAGGAAATATTGATGGTAAGAGTAATAGGCATAGACCCTGGCACAAAGAGCTTCGATTTCTGTGGCTTAGATGATGGTAAACTATTCATAGATATTGCTATCCCATCTGAAGATATTTTAAAAGACCCTAGATTGGTTATAGAATTTCTTAAATCGGCAGAACCATTGGACCTCATAGTTGGACCTTCTGGCTATGGATTACCTCTCACTCATATTAGCAAGATAGATGATCAAAAGCTGTTTTTGATGGCGCTAATTAGACCTGATTCAAATAAAAGAGAAAACTTAGGACTAAGAAAAGTCTTGAATGCTCTAAAGAGAGAGAATTTCAATATTTACTTCATCCCTGGGGTCATACATATGCCAACAGTACCAAGATATAGAAAAGTGAATAAAATCGATATGGGCACTGCCGACAAGCTCTGCTGTGCTGTTTTAGGAGTATTCGACCAAGCAAGGCATTATGATATAGATTATGATGGAGTTTCTTTCATAGTCGTAGAGATGGGTCATGGGTTCAATGCTATAATAGGTGTTGAAAAAGGTCAGATAATCGATGGTATAGGAGGAACTTCGGGTAGCATTGGATTCTTATCCCTTGGGGCTATTGATGGTGAGCTTGCATACCTATTGAATAAAATTGATAAAAGAACTCTTCGCCAAGGCGGTTTAGCATACATAGCTAGGGATGAGAGAATTACTCCAGATGAATTTGCAATGAGAATTCGTGATGAGCATTACAATTTAGCATGGGAAGCTTTTATGGAAGGCATAGAGAAAGGAGTGGCGCAAATGAAAATATCTGTTAGAGAGCCTAGAGAGATCATGCTTTCTGGAAGGCTTTGCAAAGTGAAGAGGATTTATGATGATCTTTCCAAAAGGTTGTCTGCTTTGGGAAAAGTCAGAAGAGTGAAAGGATTCGCTAAAGTGGCAAAAGAGGCTGCTCAAGGAGCAGCACTATTGGCAGATGGATTGGCAGGGGGTCAATATAAAAAACTCGTTGATTTTATGAGGATAAAAGAAGCCAAAGGTACTGTACTCGATCATATTTATCTTAAAGGGATAGATGAACTAAAGCTGAAGTATACGTCTGAGAACTAGCCCTCTTGTCTTAATATTCTTTCTATATGCTCTATAGGAGATTCCATTTGCTTAAGTTTATCCTCTGTATTCCATTTTATTGGCTCTTGGACGAATTTGTCCACAAGGCTCTTCAACTCTTCATAATTACTCGCGCCATAGACTGGTAGGCCTTTATCTTTAAGGTAGTTCAGCACACTCAAAGCCATGCTACTTATACCTTTGGTATACATTATCGTGGGCACGCCTAGAAGGCATGCCTCCTTACCAACCGTACTGCCACAAAGTGTAACTACACAGTAGGATTTTGCTATGAGCTCGATCATATCCTCAAACTCTTCATACCTTCTTGCATAGTATAAATTGTCAAACTCCTTGGCTAATAAATGGAGTTCGTTAAACTTGTAGTCTATGTAGGAAGCCCTCACTTCGGGCTCTCTTACCAATATTTGCCTAGGCTTCCAATTCAACTTTATGCTCCTAGTCCATGCCACAGTTATATCTCCATCATACTCGTAAACGAATTTTGAAGGCTTAATATGCCAGAGTTCCTTGCTCCATATAGGCATTATATGGTAATCACACAAGGGTAAGAGGAGCCTTGCCACATAAATGCTCCATGGTGTATCATCACTTGTGATTATAGGCTTAAGTCCAAGGCCATAAGCTACTCTTGCGCCTTCCACGCTTGAGTGCGTATAAAAAGCGTAGCCCTTAAGCTTCTTAGCATACTCTGCCAATTCTTTCATCCTATCTATACATGCCACGAGCTTGCTGTAGGGACCTTTTCCTCCACGCTTACCTATGACATCAAAGTTCAAGGCCAGAAATTTTGCCATTTTTTCTGTGCCTGCTCCCTCTCTTACTGTAACCTTCACATCTATATCCAGCGTATCCATCAAAACCTTTGCCAGCCTTACCGAAGCTGGGTCTGTGCAATCGATCCATAGCTTATTGATAATGGGATGCCACCTCTTCTATGCCCTTCTTCAGATCCAAATGCTTGGGCTCAAATCCATAGGACCTTAGTCTATGAATGCTGGGGTAGAGCTTGAATTCTTTATCCTTCTCCCTACATGGCAAATACTCCACATCACAGTCCAATACAGAGCTCACAACCTCTGCAAGCTCCTTGTAGCTTCTTGGTATCCCACTTCCTACATTGTACACTCTACATGGGTCTAGCTCCTTTAATCCTAGCTCATATGCTTGGCATAGATCTAGGACGTGTGTGAAGTCCGTCTTCTGTTCACCATAACAGAATACCTTGATGTGCTTTTTATATAAGGCATTTTCCACAAGCGTCTTCACTATACCAGACGTTACGCCTTTTCCATAAACCTCGAATCCTCTGAATATGATACATGGTAAACCCAAGATACAGTATTGGAGTACAAGGTGCTCTGTGGCTACTTTAGATGTAGCGTAACCACTTAAAGGGTTAAGCTTAATGTCTTCATCTACAGGTTCATCCTTAGTAGGCAAGCCATACACAGTGGAGCTGCTCATATATAAGAGCCTCTTTGCGCCTACTCTTAAAGAAGCTTCAAGGACGTTCAGGTTCATCATCAGGTTGTCCCTAATGAGCCTATACTCCTCATCCTTCATCACTACAGCAAGATGTATAACGTAGTCTGGCTTAAAGTTCACAAATACATTATAAGTGCTATCAAAGTCCGTAAGATCACAGGATAATACATTTTCTCTTGCCACCTTATCGATGCCCAATACATCGTATCCTTTCTCACGAAAGTACCTCGATGCATGGTTGCCTATGAGTCCACTGGCACCTGTGACTATCATCCTAAGCATATCAAAGCATCCACATAGTGAATAAAAAAGTTATGGCATACCATGGGAGGAGTATGAAGTTTTTGGTGAAAGGGAAACGGTAATTGTTGATCATTAAACTGGGATGGTTTGATACTTGTTCTTACGAATCTTTAGGCAAAATTTCCCAATGATAATGATGTTAGATAAAGCTTAAGCTACACAATTTATGATGAGAGCAAATGTTACAATGTCAATTAAATCTTTAGAAGCTCTAACATAGCATAAAGTTAGGAGAATTTTTTGGCTACTATTATGATTTCTGAGCAAAGTTTTTGTAGAAAAACATTCGATTCTACCAATCTATCTAAGCCTTTCGTTTTTACAGATAAATTATGAAAGATCGCTCTCATCATTTTGAACTTTGAATTTTCGGAAGCTATTTTAAATAAGAAACTTAAAAATCCATGAAAGGATGTATGTTCTATCAGGAAAAACTTTTTCACTTCATTAATCAATGTTTTTGGATGAAATGGCCATTGCTTAACGGGCTTTTTATGGACATACATTAATGGACGTGAAATCGAATAATATATCAATAAGCCTAACTCAGCAAAAGGATTTGTCTTTAGAGGCTCTTCTATATATACGGTGCCATTATCTTTAAGGAGAATCTTGGCTTTTGTCAAAATTTCTTTCCATTCTTTAAAATGGTGCAATGCCCACTTAAACGCTATAACATCGAAACAATTGTCTACAAAAGGTGGGCTATTGCCATCAGCTATTATTAACTCAACACGTTCGCTAAGACCATTACGTTTTATCTGTTTAAGTGCGTAATTTATTGCTTCAGCGTCTATGTCAAAACCAAAAAGTTCCAAAGATTTTTCGGATTTATTAAGCACGCTAGTAGCATACTGCATTCTTCCACACCCAAAATCTAGGACTTTGCCCTTGAATTCCAAGAAGAATCTTCTTCTAGTCTTTTCTAGGCTTTCCATAGAATGTTGTCTTAATCGGAGGTTAATAAAAAAGAGGGGTAAAAATTAGTCTCAAGTTCTCATCTTTCAGTTTATCTTAGATCTGTATGTCAAGAGATTTAGCAACCAATAGTTCCCCTCAGAGTCCTTGAAAGCTCCTTTCATCCTCATGAAGCATCCTTCCTGAGTCTGTTTTAAGTCGAATGTTCGAAGAATGAAGTAGACATTGTTACCATTGCCATCCTGAGCCCATCCTTCATATTGCCCTACATGAGTTATCTTGTTGTATGATCCTCTCCACCATTCGCTTATCACGTTATAGGTTATTCCATTGACTTCTATCTTCCCCCAATTCACTTTGAACAGTACCCAGTCCTGATAGGTTTCTGTAACCTCGACTATGAGCTCAACAGATGCCGGGGTCGTTATTACTTGCCCTTGTATCTTTGTCTTAGCCTCTCCATTGATGGTTATTATTACATATTTATCGCCAACGCTTGCATCGTTAAGAGAGATTGCCAATGCTGGAGTTATCATCATAGATGGAACCAGTATCAGTAGTGCAGTCAATCCCATTAATGCGCTTTTTTGCCTCTTATCCATTTTTTCACCTCCAAAATGGAATTGTTTTATAGAATTATTTCACTTGCGAATCCTTGTTAAACTACAAAGTTCAGGAACAATGTTCCACTTTTGTTCTAATTAGAATCAACAAATCGTTCTGGCCTTGATTGATGTTCTATTTAAAGCATCTAAATTTACCCAAAGATCTTATCCTTTTTTATGTCGAATACCGTTCTCTTCTCACCGTTATATCTTATTGATACTTCAGTTGTGGGTGTTATTTCGCCTGTAATTTCTGCTTGGTAGCCTTTTTCTCCAAAGATTTCTAACACTTTAGCAACTCTCTTGTCGTCTGTTGTGACTATGAAACCAAATGAAGGGTAAGCCAATAACCAATCTGCAATGCCATCAACAGTGATCACAACGTATTTGTCGTCTACCTGAAACCAGCCTGCATCCTCAAACTTACAATCTTTACTTATTATTCTTGCCAGCTCGCCTATGATCAACTTTCTTTTAACTCCCTTGTAAGACTTCACCGCATTAACCAAGGATTCTATATCCACCAACATTAACCTATTTTATCTGTACCAATAATCACTATAAAGTTAACTGGTATCTCTTAATTCGTAAAACTTTCTGAAGTCTACATCTTGGCTCTTATTCGTTGCCATTATGATCAGATGATAGAACGCTGGTTTGAATTACTTTCGATATTAGCGCCGGGGAATAGGTTTACATCTCGGTTTAAATTCTCGGCGAAATTTACACATATAGTAATGTAGACCATATCCTTTTCCGTTCACCAAAAATCACTGAAGCGTCAAGCAGTCGTAATATGCTGGTTTGACGAAGCGACAAAAAACGGGAGTTCAAAGCTTTCCCGGGCTGCCATTAACCCTAGTCAGGTCGACGTTCAAACTCTCGGATTAACTTTTAAGAACTTTTCCGTATTTGGGGCCCAGTCCCTAGAGACCAGCACCGTTCAAGATACAGAACCTGCAAGCGCGTTAGGCTCGCTTTCCTTTGTCCCAGTAATAGAGAAACAGGTCTTTAACCCAATTGAGGAATATTGGATCCTTTCCAAAGAAGCCAGCGTAGTCCACCCTGCCTCCAACTTGACGAAAACATATGCCTCCCTCTTTTTCATTGAGGACGACTATTGCTGGAAGGTCAGAGAGACCTCTCATTTCCAAGTTCTTTGCTATT
>JACGUK010000124.1 GCA_024256265.1 archaeon | reverse complement strand
CGTCTTCTCATTTCATTTGGAATAACTATTTGACCCCTTTCAGATAGCCTTGTCATATCTATTGACATGAATTTCACCTAGTAAGATATATCTTATTTTAGTATTTATAGTTATTTATCAGGCTCTTGAAATTGAATGATAGAGCCTCGGGCGGGCTTCGGACCCGCGACCTCTGCCTATTTGTCAACGATACCAAGGCAACGCTTTTAGCACCATCGTTCTGGCTCTACCAGGCTGAGCTACCGAGGCTCATGATAAGATGCCTTAACAAATATTAATATTTGCTTTATGACAAAAAATCAAAGGATATATTTAGCCTACATCTTAATCATAATCTATGCCGGGGTAGCTCAGCCTGGTTAGAGCGCCAGGCTATATTTGGGCGTAACTCATAATCTGGAGATCAAAATAGAACAGAAGTCGTGGGTTCGAAACCCATCCCCGGCATAATAGCTGATAATCTCAGCTTTCATCTTTACTCTTTTTAGTTCTAGCTGCTAATGAACTGAATTGCAAATGAGCTTGATCTGAGAGACGAATCCCTTATATTCAACCAAAACTGAGTTAAGAGTTGCCTCCCCCTCCCTTGTAAGCCTGTATAACTTCTTTCTTCCAGTAGTATTGGGTTCTCCCTTGATCAACCCTTCCTTTTCTAAATTAGCTAGGATAGGATAAATCGTACCTGGGCTGATAAGGGCGTCAAACCTATCGTGGATAATGCAAATCAAATCGTAGCCTGATTTCGGCTCATTCTTGAGCGAGAAGAGGATTATTATATTAAGGGCACTTATGACAGACTTGTTGCGTATCTTTTTTTCAAATTTTGATATAGCCAATTCTATACAGCATCACCCCTGCTATACATCAGAATAAATATGGATTCTATTAAGGATGAGTAAGTTACAAATCTAACCTAATAGTAGTAATGTTTATGTAAAGTGGTACCACGGCTTATTATAACTTTGTTATACTCCGGGGACAAATTCGAGGCAAGAATAGATGAGCTAACCAAACTTGGCTTGACAAAGCTACAGGCGAGACTCTACATTACACTATTGGAACTTGGCGTATCTCCAGTCAGAAAGGTTGTGAAGGCTACATCTCTCCATAAGGTTGAGGTCTATAGGGTCTTAAGGGAGCTTACAGATATTGGCATGGCAGAGGAGGTTATTACAAATCCTAAGAAATTCAGAGCCATAGAACCGAAGATAGCGATAGAGGCAATACTCCAAAAAGAGAAGGAGAAGGTAGGTATGATGGAACAAAAGGGGAAGGAGCTAAGTGTATGGTTAGAGTCGATTCAAGGGAGGGAAGAGGAGAAAGAAGATTTTGGCGTTCGATTCAAGTTAATTGAGGGGGCACGAAGGCTTTTGGATAGAGTCCAAAGAATGCTTGAAAATGCACAAAAAGAAGTTCTCTTCATAATGAGAGGACCTTGGATTCGGAAGGGTGTGCAAGAAGGAGTGGATAGAATCATCTCCAAATGCTTCAGCAGAGGTGTAAGGTTTAGAGGTGTGACCAACATAGATAAGGATAACATCAATCTTGCTGAGAGATTCATCGATATGATGGAATTGAGGCATAATGGAAATATTGGACCATTAATCCTCATCATTGATGAGAGAGAGGTCTTGTTCGGAACGGCATTTGAAAATCATCCTATGGATTATAGGAAGACTACGGCTCTCTGGACGAGTGATAAAGAGTACATAAAAGCGATGAGAGAGTCCTTCGAAAGTTTCTGGAAAGACTCGATAGATGCTAGGTCTAGAATCGCCGAATTGAAGACTGGCAAACTACTGGAGCAAACATATGTTATAAGAAATGCTGAAGAAGCTCTTAAGAAGATTAATGAGATATTATTTTTAGCCAAGCGAGAAGTATTGTTGATAACGACTTCGGATTTCTTTCTGAGAGTGGAAAGATACCCATTCAAGTATCTAAATGAAAAAGGTGTGAAGATCCGTGTTATTTTGCCTATCATAAAAGAGAACGTAGAAGCTGCAAAGCAAGTCTCAGGATACATTCAATTGAGGCATAT
>JACGUK010000123.1 GCA_024256265.1 archaeon | reverse complement strand
TCAACGATCAACTTCTCAGCCAAAGACGCCCACATAGACTTCTCTCCAGGGACCATTATACTAAGCTCTGGTATCTTACGTGATGCTACAGCCAGCACCTCAGCATCATGACCGGTGCAATCTATGACCGCTTTTGATTTAATGGGAAGGGGATCAACATGAAGACCTGACATAATGATAGATGTCCATTGAACTACTGCCCCTATTATCTCTAATGGTGAGCTTCTGAAGATCAAATCATCAACAACGACGCCAAGGATTATCTTCGCTCCAGCATCTATAGCCCCTGCTGCCAATTTTGCCATCATGGCCGCTGTATCTGCAACGTATACACCATCCTCGACCGTTTCCAGTCCACAACCAACCTCTCTAAGTATATCGTCTGCAGGGCTTTCGATGACTAGTTTATGAAAGCTCATGCCACCCCCTCCTATGCCTCCTCCAAATGATAGCCTCCTTTCTAGAACTAGGGTTTTTAGACCGCTTCTTGCAAGATAAATCGATGCTGTTAAGCCAGCAGGACCAGCACCTACAACTATTGCATCACACTCTGAGAATTCTATCCAGTCCTCAGCAGCCTTCTTTATGATGGCCCTTGTGATAAGGGTTTCATCCACAGGTTTGATTTCCTCTTCCAATTTCATACCTCGAAATTTATATAAGCAACTTATTAGCTTTAAGATTTACTATATTGAGATGCCAAGTTTGTGGTCGAATAATTACAGGGAAGCCTATAACTAGACATACCTGTTGTGTCAATAAGCTCTACATATTCTGCTCAGAGGAATGCATGAAGAGATGGACTCAAAGTTGGTTAAGGCGTCAAGAGCAGATCAAAGTTAAAAATTTGCGAACCAGTCCGAAAGCTTAGCATGTGTAAGAATCTTCGTTCTAAGAATAAGCGTAGAATTAATATTTGACCTATAATAAATTGATGATTAGATGAGGGATCTCCATCAAATCATAGAAAAAATACTGAGGGCAAAGTATGCAGACTTCAAGACAATAGAGTATAAAGAAACTCAAATAGCCCTTAGACCAGAATCCTCTGAGGTCTTTGAGAGTCGATCAGAAAAGATCGTCTGTCGTGTCATTGATAGAGGTTATGGTGTAGCTAGCGCAAGTAAAATCGATGCTCAAAATGCAGAGATGGTATCTGAGTTAGCTCTAAAACAGGCTAGAGTAGCAGAAAGAAAAGTGAATATATTACCTGTAGAGCCTGAAGTGGGAGAGGTTGAATATAAAGAAAAGAAAGAGTTTGATGTAGAAAATGCCATTAAGATTCTTGTAGGCCTTAGAGATGAACTGAAGGCAAGATTAGGGGCTTTGTATGCAAGGTCAGAGTTAGTACTATCACATTATCATATCGATTCTACCTTAGTCACCTCAGAGGGTACCAGTGTTAGAGAGAGCTCTCCCCTAACCGATCTAACCATTTACCTTATTGTTAGAGATATTCTCCAGGGCTTTGCAAGCCGCATATTAGGAGGTAAGGGAGGATTAGAAATCTTAGAGGGACGTGATTGGGGCATCATTCTTGATGAGCTAGTCTCTAGAGCAAAAGATGCATCAAAGGCAAAGCTCTTGTCTCCCCTTGAGAGAGGAAAAAGTTTCAAAGTGGTACTTGATAGTGAAACTGCTGGTGCTTTTGCCCATGAAGTAGGCCATATGCTGGAAGCAGATATATTCCAAGGAAGATTCTTTCAAGCCTTGAACATCCATGAAGATTTTGTCATAGAGGATGATCCTACGATCCCTGGGGCTTATGGATCTTTCACATGGGATGACGAAGGTGTTAAAGGGTCAAGAAAGACTCTTATTAAGAAGGGAGAGACAGAATTATTACATACAAGGCTCACCGCAAAGGACGATGAGAAGCCTGGGAATGCCCATGGAATCACTCACATGCCACGCCCTACCATCAGCAACGTGTACATAAGACCCTCTGACTGGAGTTTAGAAGAGATTTTTGAAGATACAAGGAATGGAATATACTTGAGAGGTTTAGTTAGGGCTGAAGTTGATACATCTGATGGTAAATTTGAACT
>JACGUK010000030.1 GCA_024256265.1 archaeon | reverse complement strand
TAAATCTGACCGCTACGATTCAAAGTCTGAAGCATCCTTTGAGCGTCTTCTTGAGTGAACTTCTTGGTCTTAACCAACTCGTCTATGAATGCTCTACCTTCTACTGGATTCTTTTGAGGGCCTTCAAGAGTCTTGAATATGTCTAAAGCTGTCTCCAATAATGTTCTTTCGCTCAAAGGCCTTCCATGAAGTACTCCGAGGTCTATCTTGCCTGTCTTCACATCAACGCCAACTGTCTCAAGCATCCTTCTCATAAGAGATATCGCCCTTATAGCATCCTCTTCTGTAACTTTATCACGTAGCATTATTCTAGCTCTTGCTGTAGCCAACCTTATCAAGGATTCCAATTGCCTAGGCGTGACAGTTATCATGAACTCTGAACCTATCTTTCTCATCTCAAGGTAATACTCTAGTATCTTCTCCTCTGCCTCTTTTGTTAGGATTGGTTGAATTTTCTTAGCGTACATTATATACTTGCGAAGAAGATTAGAATCTATAGGAGGAGCTGTGACATACTCTCCTTTCCTATGCAACTCTAATACATGCCTAGCCAATTGCTCATCCTTGGCTCTATCAGGTATGTCTCTTAATACGAATATAAGATCGAATCGAGTTAATAATGGGATTGGAAGGTTCAGATTATCTGCAATATTCCTGTAGGGATCATACTTGCCAAGTATAGGATTTGAAGCAGCTAAGATGGATGTTCTAGCATTCAAGGTTGCCACTATCCCTCCCTTCGCTACGCTTACAGTCTGCTGTTCCATCATCTCATGTAATGCGTTTCTATCCTCAGTGCGCATCTTGTCAAATTCATCTATCGCTGCGACACCTTGATCTGCCAAGACTACAGCCCCAGCTTCCAGCATCATCATCCCTGTCCTTTCTCTAACAACTGCTGCTGTCAAGCCTGCTGCAGTACTGCCACGCCCAGATGTGTATAACCCTCTTGGAGCTATCCTAGCTGTATACTTAAGAATCTCACTCTTAGCAGTACCAGGGTCTCCCACCAATAATACGTTTACATCGCCCCTGATCGTTGTGGAATCAGGCATAACCCTTTGAGGGGAGCCTGTAACGAGGAGGAGTATGGCTTCCTTCTGGGTCTCGAAACCATGGATGGCAGGGGCTACAGATTCTATGAGCCTTTCATAAGCTCCTGGCTGAGAAGCCATACTATGAATAAGCTCTTCTTCCTCCTTTGTTATCTGTATAAACTCGGGCTCTTTACCCAATACTTCTACGTAATTTCCTTCTATTCTTGATCTAAAGAGTCTAAGCTTTCCTGCAGATTGAGAGTACTCTGCTTCAGCCCTCATTATGCCTGTCAGTACGACCCTATCACCAGGTCTTGCAGTATTCACGATGTCTCCTTGTAAGCTCACATCGAAGGCTTGAGGAAGCTGTCCAGGTGGCAGCTCTTCCGGTAGCTCTTGTAGCCTTATTATCTGGTAATCTATAAAGACAGTACTCTTCATATCAAGCTCAAACTTGATGGATTTACAATTGGCTTCGGAGCATCTTGAAGGCTTTCTTAAAATAATTCCAGATTGTGGTATCTTTGTTATATGCCCTTTTGTGCATCTGAAGGCTGCTTCTAATGCTAAAGGCTTTAATTCCGATGCTCTAACCACCATTCCATTAACAGAGACTAGCTTATCAAGATGCTCTGTAGTTATTCGCCTTAAAGACAGCTTATCAGTAAGGTTCCTTATCCTTACCTGAATATCCTTACGAATCCTTTCAGCGTAATCAGGATTTTCTGCTCTAAGAGCCTCATAAGTTGCCTTGATGAAGCTTGGTATGATGTCATCAGGCTCATTTTGAAGTCTATTCGCTACATCCAAATTATGCATAAGAAGATCCTCAAAGTCTACTACTAGAGATTTCGAACCTATAGAGACCATCTGGGAGAGTCTTGCTCTATACTTTAATTTGCCACTTTTATCCTTGAAAGTCTTCAGAAAGGATTCCAGAGCTTCAGTAAGCTTTGCCGGAGTAATTATGCTCACATCATTCAACCTCTAGGATTGCCTTCCTCCAATTTTCGATTATAGAGCGAATAAGTTCGAAGAGATTCTTCTCTTCTGGGGTTATCTTTTTCTCCAAATCTGGTGATAGAGGCGATGATGCCAAATATAATAGCTTGCTCGTCCTTAAAGCTATAAGATCATAGGCTGAAGATGAAAACTTTTCATATACTTCCTTTAAACTCTCATCTCTTTCCATCATGGACTTCGTCAATTTCATCCGTCTCTTCATCTCAGGGTAGAAGTCGGCCTTCAAAGTGGAGATTTGTGAAGGATCTTGCATACGCTCTCTGCTCAAAGCCTTAAAGAGCTCTAAATTAAAGCTCTCTTCTTGAAGCTCAGCAAAGTTCATCTGCACCATAATCTCAGCTACCCATCTTGGGACTTCTATCACATCTCCTTCATGAGCTTCAGGCAGATTTACTGAGCCTATCTCTATGGCTGGCAAATCCTGCTTGATGATGACTTTGACAGGGACCAATAAGAAGCCTATCTCATAATCCTTAAGAAAGTCTATGATTGATGATTCTTTATCTAACTTGCTCAAGTTAAATCTTCTTCACACTTTAGTAAGGCTAATGGTTATAAATTCCGTCTATTATAAAAAAGTATAGCCCATCGTAATAAAGTCTTGACCCTAGTAAGCTTTTAAAGAATTAAGCATCTCATGGATTTTGTAATAAAGCAATAATCTAGAAATGTAAATATTTTGAGTAATAGTTAAATATTTTGAATAGATTTACAGTAAACTTGGATCGATTATGAGTTATATTCCTCCTCCACCACCAGAGATTGTAAAGAAGAAAGGTTTTGGTAAATATGTTGTAATCGGTTTAATTTTGGGCATACTGATTGGCTCTATTGCAGGCTACGGACTTGCTTACCTAACTCTATCTCCAGATGTTAGCAGATGGAAAAGCCTATATGAGAATAAAGTCATCGAAATTAACGAGTTACAAGATAATTATAACCAGATAAATGATACACTAGGTCTGTTCGAAAAACAAACTAGAGAAGTCTTTTACTTTACGATGCTTCCTCTATATAACTACAAGACCGATGAATACTGGTATGTATGGTATAAGGTAAAGTCCAGTGATTACTACAATTATAGGTTCGATGTAGAAACTCATACCCCAGCCCTTCTCGAGGACAGGGCTACTGAGGGGAATATATCGAAGACCGCTAACTCATGGAGTGACTCAGAGAGCGATGTGATAAGAGAGATAGCAAATGATCTTTGGCAAGTGAGCGATGGTGATGAAGAAGTCTTTGTAAACCTTGCTGTACAGTTGGTGCACCAGATGTGCTATAACGTTACATTATACACGAAGTATCCTATAGAAACTATAGTTGAAGGATCGGGAGACTGTGATAACCTAGCAGTGTTAACAGCTTCAATACTGCTTGCTGGGGGTTTTGATGTGATAATCTTGCTTGTCGAGGCTGATGGTGGCGGGCATTGTATGCTTGCTGTTAGCTTATCCTCTCCTCCTGACGATCTTTATGACTATGGGAGGGATTCTCGATGGTACTACGAGTATAATGGTGAAAAATACTATCTTATTGAAGCTACATGGGGAGACCCTGGAGGCGAGAATTGGGTAGACCCTGCAACTCATGATGCTTACAATTATGTAGGTGCTTTTGTAGGAGATAATCCTTGGGAAAGCATAGAAGTAGTTAGTGTGATTCATCCAAGTGGTTAGGAAGAATTATCTTACTATCAACATCTAAGGTTGATAATTTATTCTCCATATCTCAGATTCTGTCAAATCCACATCAAGGCAATTTATTCTTAGAAATTTTAGCAATTTTTGAGAGACTTTTGCTTCTTTTGGCATCCATTCATGATACCTTCTGTACTTTATAGCTATTACACCATCTAGAGACTCTTTGAACTCTCTTACACTCATAATGACACTCTTCTCATCAATCCCTTCTATGCCAAATAGAACGTAGGCTATGAATTCTATCGAATCGTCGAACTCACTCTTCACTTCATCTCTAAGCACTATTATCCTCTTCACCTCAGAATCCTCTATTCCTTTATTCAAAAGATCGTTTCTTATGTCATTATGAATAGATTCAAGGCCTATCCTTATGATAAGCTTGCTTGGTTTCAATATATGGCATAAATGGTGAATGCTATCCATGCTAAGAAACTCTGGTCTGCTCTCTATTTCTGTTATTTTCTTATTTGTTACCTTTGAGAGATCATGAATTACGCTCAGTGGCAACTCGAAGAAAGAACCTCCATTAAAGAAAGATATTCTATCTACAGGCTTTTCATTCATCAAACCTTTTATTCTTGTGATAATTTCTCTAGCTGTTAAGATTAGATCGTTAAGATCCTTTGCAGCTTCTTCATAAAAGCAACAGAAGGTGCATCTATTCCAAGAGCAGACAAAGCCCTTCAATATTGCTATTATCCTTTTTTCTTTTTCATCATAAATTACACCTATCATAAAGCATCGTAAAAAGTATTGATTCTACTAATAAGCCTTTACTCTTAAAAAGAAGAACTTCTATCTTTATTAATGCATAAAGTTGGGCTTGTTTTTATATTCATTAAATGCTATTATTAATTATCTCCCCTATCTGACCTTCAAAGAGGGCAATTATGTCATCGATTCCATACCACATATCTCTATGAAGCCTTATTTGTAAAAACTTAAATTCATTCTTTATTTTTATTCAACCTTAGTGAGCTTCATGGAAAGTGAAAGTGTAACCTTAGAAGCAATATACAAGGAGGTTAAAGCTATCAACGAGAGGCTCGATTTTCTAGAGGACTTAATTGAAGAGGTCATAGTGAGAGAGTTACCAAAAGTGAAGCTGAGCGAAATAGAAATTGAAGAGATAAGAAAATCCATCAACGAGATGAAAAGTGGTAATTACTTAACTCTAGAGGAAATTAAAAGTGTCTAAGTATAAGATACTGATTCATAGAAGGGTTGCCAATTTCTTAAAGAACCTCATGAATGAGAAGCTGAAGAACAAGATAAAGGAGTCTATAGAAAAACTTGTTGACTACCCCCTAATTCTCAGAGAGTCGGACGTTGAGAAACTCGAAGGCATCGAAAGAATGTATAGAATAAGGCTAGGGGAGTACAGGGTAATATTCTATGTGGATAAAAAACAAAAGACGATCTACGTAACTCATGCTGGAAAACGGGAATCGATATACGAAGACTGATGCTAATCTGAGAATAAAATCCTCAAAAGCCTCACTTCTCCTCTACCTTTAAGCCATCAAATTATAGCCTCCTTTACCCTTTGAATCAAATTCTGAAGGTTCTTTGATGTTATTAGGATTAGATCATCCTCGTAATCATAAACACCATAAGCTATCTCATCGATTTCTGATTTCTCTATGCTAATTGAATTTAAAGAAAAGTTAGGAATCTTTAAATCAAAATCAAATTCAACTCTCTTTATTGCTCTATAGGTATCAGAGTTCCATCTTAGATAGCAAGCGAATTTTTCATAATAATCATTGAATTTTAAGATGTAGCCCTTGAGCCTTTTAAAGAGCACATCAGCGTATCTATCTTTTATGTCAGAATTTTCAAACTTAGGGTTCCAATCGTAGCAGCAAAATGGATAATGCTCCTCTAACTCTCTTGGGACGATGCCAGCATTTGTCAATATTACTTGATGGATTTTGTCATAATCGTTTTTCAAACTTCTTAAAGATTTTATTATCATATAATGAATGTATGACTGTGAGTAAGGTTTTCCATAAGAGCAAGGTAGAAAGAGGCACAATTTGTAATGAATCTTTGGCTTATAAATTGACAGTATCTTGCTATAGGCTTCTTCAAGGAAAGGATGAGTTAGAAAACTTTCTCCAACCCCTCTTAGGAAGGTTTTACCATTTCCTGCCCAGATTAACTCTTTTCCATCCCAAATATTCTTATTTTTTCTCTTCATATATTTTCCCTTTTGGGGTTTTTATAGCGGAACGGAGGGAAAAACCACCCGCTCATAGTCCCATATTCTGCCAACTCAAAGTTCTTTATTAACCTTAGTGGCCATTTGTTCAAAGGTGTGATCATTGGCTAAGAAGTATAAGCTCATAGCCTTTGACTTAGATGGTACACTATTGGCTCAAAAAAGTAGCTGGAATGCTATTCATGAGTACTTTGGCACTAAATCAATAGCAAGGCAAACCTATGAACTATATTGTAAAGGAATCATAGATTACAAAGAGTTCATGAAGAGAGATATTGCAGCATGGCCAAAGCCATTACATATATCAAAAATCTCAGAGATATTATCAAACCTTAATCTAAGAGAAGAGGTAAAGGAAGTTATAGATGCTATTCATAGAAAAGGGATGAAAACTGCGATAATATCCGCGGGGATAAGCTTAATCGCAAACTCTGTTGCCAAGGAATTAGGCATTAAGTATGTTTATGCCAATGAGCTATGCACAGATGAGAATGGATTCTTGACCGGAGATGGTATAATGAAGGTCGATCTAATGTTCAAGCATTTAGCCTTGTTAGAATTGGTAGAATCTTTAGGTTTGAGCTTAAAAGAATGTGTAGCCGTTGATGACTCAATCAACGATGCAAAATTTCTTCAAATAGCAGGGCTTGGATTTTATCTTGGTAGCGAATATATAGCCTCAAATTTGGGGATAAAAACCATAAAGAGTTTGAGAGAAATTTTAGATTACTTTTAAATTTTTGACGAGCTTTTATTTATCTTTCAACTTGATCTAAAACTTTAAAAGGAAGTGGAAAAATACGAAGGTTATGAAACTGAATCCCATAGGAATTATAGGTGGCATCATTCTGATAATCTCTCCCTTCCTTGCATGGATCAGCGCCTTCATTTTTAATCCGAGTCTACTGAACCTAGCAATAGGATTCGATATTCTTGGAACCCCCGTTCCCGGAGACTACGTTGCCCTGATTGTTCTAATTCTACTGATAGTAGGTGGTATTGTATCTTTCTTCAAGGGACTCATAGGCGGTATTATAGGTCTGATTGGAATGATTATCTTCACTGCATACGTTTTTGTAACTCCAACAGCTGGAATTCCTATTGGTATGATTTTGTCATTCCTTGGAATCGGATATTACTTAGGATGGATAGGTTCAATCGTAAGCATAGCTTCCATCATTTACAAGCCACGGGCAGCTCCTCCTCCACCCGCGCCTCCCCCACCTCCACCATAAACTCACGATTCTCTTGGTTCTGCCTTCTCCACCTTAATTTTTTGATAATTTAAAAAGAGTTAATTAAGCAACACTTAATAGAATCCTTTTTCTTAAAGGCTAAAGTCCAGGGATGAAGAAGATGAAAGCCAATGATAATTTATCAACTGAGGTTCTAAATATTAATTATGATCATCGTGAATTCATCCCATGACAGACGAGCTATTGATGATCCCTGGACCTACCAATCTTGCCCACCGTGTAGCAGAGGCTATGAGCAGACCTCAGCTAGGGCATTTGGACCACAGGTTCCTTGAGAGCTTTAAAGAAACTCTAAACCTGACTCGCTACTTATTTGTAAATTATACAGGCATGCCCTTCGTTTTATCAGGCTCTGGCACTATAGGCATGGAATCAGCAATAGTTAGCCTTATCGAGCCCGGGGATAAAGTTCTATGCCTTGACACAGGCTATTTTGGAAAAAGGTTCATAGATCTTGCTACAATACATGGTGCAAAGGTCGATGCATTACATTTTGAGACAGGAAAGCATTCCGATCCTAATGTTGTGGAAGAGAAACTTTCAAAGGATGGTTACAAAGCCGTTACTATTACACATGTCGAAACTTCGAATGGTTTATCAAATCCTATAAAAGATTTGGTGAAAATAGCGAGAAAATATGATGTTTACAGCATCATCGACTCTGTTGCTGGTGTAGGAGGATGTGAGCTAATCTTCGATCAACTTGGAGCAGATATAGTGATAACAGGTTCTCAGAAGGTTATAGCCGCCCCTCCAGGCGCAACCCTTTTGGCTGTATCGAAAAGAGCCTTAGATGCCTTTGAGAACAGAAAGACTCCCATCCGATCATATTATATGAACTTGGCAAGATGGAGGAAGTTCATGGAAGAGCCTGGAATATATCTTGCTACTCCTTCCATACAAATCTTACTTGCTCTTCGTGAAGCATTGTTGATGATAAAAGAAGAAGGGTTGGAGAATAGATGGAGGAGGCATAAGATCATAGCAGATGCCATAAGGGCTGGTTTAGAAGCATTAAATCTGAGCATCGTTGCTGAAGAAGGATATAGGGCAAATACTGTAACTGGCTTTTACACCCCTGAAGGTAAGGCTTTTGATATCCACTCGATATTGAGAGAACGCTATAAGATTCATCTGGCTCACGGCTTAGGCGATCTAAAGGGCAAGATACTCAGAATGGGGCATTTTGGGAATATAACTCAAAAGGAGACTGTTGCACTACTTTCAGCCCTTGAGATGTCTCTAAGATCTGTTAATATTAATGTGAAGAAAGGATTAGCAGTAAAAGCTGCTATGCCTTACCTCGAAGAACTTATGTGAAGAATGCTTTGCACTAATTAGCTTAAAATAGGCTTTTTTAACCCAGTGCATTAAAATTTTCTTGCTTTGAATCAAATTTTATTTATGCTTAAGCCAATTAATCGATGCTATTCTACCTCGCGCCGAAGCGTATCTATGCTATTTAACAGACTCTCTCTTGCCTCATCAACTCTTCTTTGATGAACTGGTAAAAGCCTATCAAAAGCCTCGGCTCTAACCTTCTTGGTAAATAATTGCTCATAAAGGTTGATTAGTTCTTTAACAGCACGATCATAATCACGATGAAGATCGCCTATCCTGGATAAATGTTCTTGAAGAGAAGGCTGTAAAGAAATCAATTTTGGTCTTAACTCATTTATTTTAATGGTAGCCTTGCTCCTTCTCTCCTCAAGCAATCGTTGTGTCGTCTTAAATTCGATTTTTGAGATCTGACTTGATTGCCTTTTCTTATACAGATCGATTAGCTCTTTTGTTGCTGTGATCTTTTCTTCAAAAGATTCGATATACTCTCTAGCCCTGATGGCTATCTCTTTTAGTTCCTCTTTGATAAATGGCTTTCCTACGATGATAAAGGCTACTAGAGTTACTATGAAGATAAAAGATGCAATGGGCATGATGTCTTTAGAAGCCCAAGCTAAGCCAAGTCGAAAATCTATCTTTTGCTCACCATCTAATGAACTGGCATTTACTTTAGATTCCTCAGTCTTACTATAGGCAAAGAAACCTTCTGGGAGAATGACTTTTACAGTGTAATTATATACAACACCATCGATAGGGGTCTTTAAGGGAAGAGAAAGCTCGAATAAACCATCTTTTGCTTTGATAAAATCCAAGGATCTTATAGGATATTCTAGAGTCACTGTGTATCTCTCCCCCTTCGTTAGATTAGCCCCCAAATCTACTTGCCTATTGTTAGCATCGCTCAAAGGATTAGAAAATGGATTGGTCAAAGGTGGGATTATGATGATACTCTTAAAATCATTGGTTAAGGGGCTTGGCTTCAATTTGATTACACTTCTATTATCATAATTTATCATAGTTATAGTGTCTCTAACCCTAATATCTCCTAGAGGAGACAATATCAACTCTCTTTTTGCTTCAGTAAACTCTAAAAGGGCAAAATAGATATTCTCTACCTCTAAAACGCTTATCGTTACATTCTCAGTTCTAGAAAAGCCTTGGGTGACGTTTGAGAAGGCTCCGATCAATTCCCATGTAAAATAATCGGTTTGGATAGCTGTAAAATTCTTATGCTGGCTGCCGAAGATTATAAAAGACGGGATGCTTAAGGATGAATTGACTTGCTTAATGGGCAAGCTTAGAGCTGGAACGAGGGGGATTGGAGCAGTGTAATTTGAATCACCGGCTGGAGAGAAAATCTTCACAAGGTAAAATTTGACTGAAATAGTAACACTCTCATTTGGTTGGATTTCATAGCCTCTTGAGTCTATAGTAAGCCTTGTATGATTTTCAGTTAAAGCTATGTTAAAATTAAAATTGTTAGGGCTTATCACTTGTGGAATTATTTTATTATAAAGCTCTTGAGGATAAGTTATATTGATCAATGGTAGGGTGGCAGGGCTTTCAAGGTCATTCTTGATGAAGATGGTTTCATTCACTAGGATGAAGCCATAATCATTCACAAACATTTGATGGTTAAAGGATGAAATCTTTTCTATTGTTACCTGAGCTTTGGCTTGATAGGAGAAGAATGGAAGTGCTAATAATAGTGCTATGACCAAAATGATAGCATATTTCCTGAACAAGACCATCCAAGCCAAGGGTTATAATCATCAATTAAAATACTTAGCCCTAATACAATTTCACTGATCGGGCTTTAGCTTCTCTTTTATGGGTATGAGCCTTCCATCCTCTTTTATCATTATCTTCGTTTCTATATGTATATTCATACCTAGGGCTCTAAATAGCCAAAGAAGCTCTCCCCCTGATATGAAGCCCTTAAAAGATCCAGACCTGATAAGCTCAGCAAGTTTATCTACAACGATAGCGGTATTCTTTGGATAATATTTCTCAGCAATCATAAGGACTTCTTCTCCTCTGTCTACTAGTCTACTGAGCACTAAATCTCTTGATGTCTCTTCTTTCGGCTTCTCAGTAAGTTTCTTCTTTAGCTCTAAAAGTTTCTTTGCTTTCAATAAGTCTAATTCTTTATCCTCTCCCATAAGTATCAACCTGTATAAATTATGAATTAGATTTAGAGATCCTATCCTTAAAAGGAGACTTTAGTATAAGCTCAATAAAGAGCTCATGAAGCCTTGTATCATCTGTAAGCTCAGGATGAAAAGCAATGCCCATTAGGCTGTTTTGCTGAACTCCCACGATCTTATCTTCATATCTTGCAATAACTTCAACATCGTTGCTCAGAATTGAGATCATGGCTGGCGCTCTTATGAAGACTGCTGGGAAAGGATTCTTTCCTATCTTATTTATCTTGAGATCTGTCTCAAAGGATTCTCTCTGTCTTCCAAAGGCGTTTCTTATAACCTCCACATCTAATAATCCTAGAGTTGGTTGGTCCATTTCTCCTATCTTTGCATCACGAACCTTTTTAGCCATCAAGATTAAGCCTGAGCATGTGCCAAATATGGGCATGCCAGCCAAAGCGGCATCTTTGATTCTAGTGATTATCCCATAACGCTCAGCCATTCTACCTATGGTTGTGCTCTCGCCACCAGGGATTATAAGACCATGAATCTCATCTATCTGATCCTTTTCCTTGACTATTATCGCTTCTCCTTCTAAACCCATCCCTTTTAAAGCAATATTTGTCATATCTATATGCTCTGATACATCTCCTTGAAGAGCTAGTACTCCTATCCTTAAAGGCAATTCTACTTTCTCACACGCCTCTAACTTGCATCATCTGCTCTGGCTTCAACGTCTTGATGTCTATGCCTATCATGGACTTCTCTTCAGATATCATCTTGCTTGCTTCTAATACAGTCTTTGGTTCATCCCAGTGAGTAGTTGCTATGACTATAGCCTCAGCCCTTGTTGCTGGGTCCTTCGATTTGAATATGCCTGAGCCAACGAATACTCCATCAGCCCCTAGGTGCATCATCAAAGCTGCATCTGCAGGCGTTGCTATTCCTCCAGCAGCAAAATTTACTACAGGCAGTCTACCAAGCTTGGCTGTTTCTTTAACTAGATCGATATGCACTCTACACTCTTTTGCTATATCAAGAAATTGCTCTTCACTCATGCCCTTTAACTCTCTGATCTTGCCCATGACCAATTTTATGTGCTTCACAGCCTCAGCAACATTCCCAGTGCCAGCCTCTCCTTTTGTTCTAAGCATAGAAGCTCCTTCTGCAATTCTGCGCAAAGCCTCTCCCAAATCTCTACAGCCATTGACGAAGGGAACCGTGAACTCCCACTTATCTATATGGTGGGCATCGTCAGCAGGCGTTAGAACCTCGCTTTCATCTATCATGTCTATACCTAAAGCTTCTAAGATTTTTGCCTCCATGTAGTGCCCTATCCTACATTTTGCCATGACAGGTATCGTTATATGATCCATGACTTCTTGTATCCTTTTAGGGTCACACATCCTGGCAACCCCTCCTGCAGCCCTGACATCGACTGGTAATTTATCAAGGACCATGACAGCTATTGCACCAGCATCTTCAGCGATCTGAGCCTGCTCAACGTTGGTTACATCCATTATTACTCCTCCCTTTTGCATCTTTGCAAAGCCCCTTTTCACTCTGATGGTGCCGAATAATGGCTTCTCCAATTTTGCCTCAATGGCTTCTCTAATTATAGTCATGACTCTAGCCTCTTAGTAGTCTCTTATTAAATAAGATTATTCCTTATTTATAAGTTAATTTATGCTAAGAGTTGTTTAGAATCGATTGAAGATTGATTAGGTTTTAATTTGAGTTGCTATTTTGTTTCCAAACTCTTTGCACTTAGGAAGTTCTCCTTCTGAAACTGGCCCCTTTATACCTTGAACTCTTATCGATAATCCAGGAGCTATCATCTTCAATTCTGGAACCTTTTCGTTTATTTGTTTCTCCATTTTCTTCACCGCTTTTTCAAAGTCTTTTCCAATATATGTATCAAAAACAGCGAACAATTTTCCCTTTAAGGGTAA
>JACGUK010000122.1 GCA_024256265.1 archaeon | reverse complement strand
CTTTCCCCAAAACCACCGCAAGTCCATCAATTCACCTATGATTTAGCTAAATAGTTCATATAACCCATAAAGAGCTTTTTCAATTCTTCATAAATGAATTTAATTCTCTCAAGGTCACATTTATTATAAAGTAAGATTTCCTTCTTTATGTTATCATCTCTTGTCCCTTGGTAATGTTCATACCATGCCAAACATTCAAGCCCGTCACGAATTTTTAAACTTGGAGGCGGTTTATAACCGAGGTATTCAGAAACGGTCTTCTCATCCATTCTTTTGATAGGCAAGTAAACTCTCTGTTTTTCTAGCTTCTGTGTGAATATCACATCATAAAATAGGTCACATATGTTTAGACGTGATAGCACCTCGGTTTTAAGGCCGTATTTTAGCAGGCATTTTTTTAACATAGGCTCATCAGCAGAAGTTGAGGAATATGTGAAGACAGTTTGTCCTAATTCTGAAAGCGTTCCTAAGAATTCAATTAACCTTAATGATGCTCCTTTTTTCTCTTCAATGAAAAATTGTCTTACATACCCTTTGTATGTCGTAGACCCGCATAAAAATATGTGAGGTCCAGAAGGATCATACTCAAGATCCATGAATGTTACCTTGTCATCAGGCGTATGAAAATAATGAGACACACCATTGATGATAGGTTTACCATATAATGCTGCTTTAGCATAATTTAGAATCATGGGGATTTGATATTTTAGTGAGCCATCCTTATGATTTACTATAAGAGGGTTTGAGATTAGTTTAGTGGGTTCCGCGCATGCTAATTTACTTATACTATTTATCCCCATTCGTTTTAGAAGTTGGGCTCTGCTATAACCTACTAGAGGTAAATTACTAAGCTCGTCTTCATACATAGGCAAACCTCACCATAAAAAATTCTATATTTTCCTACCATATAATGATCGCAGTTCAGCGGTACTTGGTTCGAGGGCTTCAGGTTCAAATTGAGCTAAGGCAATGAAAGACCTGTTGATGGAAGGTGTTTGTCCTATAGTGGGGTTCCTTATGTTAGAGTGTATATGAGCATGGTAATGAGCCTTAAACGGATATTCTTGAAGTAATTTTGTCAAAGCATTATAACCCATATTAACGTAGTGAAAGTCAGCAGGATCGTGGCTACATAGTATGGTTTCCTTTGGTCTTTTAACCTTGAGAGACAGTGCCTTTTCTTTTATCCATACTTCTATTCGCTTCTTACGTTCTATAAATTCTTGAGATTTCACGTCACCCATTAAATTAGCTGGTATGTGGATACCAGTGATAAAAACTCGGTCTCTTCCTTCGCTTAGTGGTAAGACCTCAAAGTCTTTTGGTACGTAAATGCGTGGGTTATCTATTTTCAGTTTGATCGACGGATGCTTCTTTGATACGACAGGTAGTGCGAACATTTCATGCGACCCAAAATAGTAAATTGTTCTTTTTGATAATCTTCTTAGGAACTCTTGCCAAATCGAGATGTCCTTAGGGATGTTCTGTATCTTTTGCTCGATTGATATTTCTTTTGAGGAGTTCCAGATAGAGTTTGCAAAGTGAATTATATCACCAAGAAGCACTATGTAATCCTCCTTCCTAGAATTCAAGTAATCAGAGAAGATCTTCGATTGTTCCAGAGATTCTATGTGCAAATCGCCTATGGGAAAGAAACTCATTTTCCTCTATCCTCTACAATAACCGTAACATCGTCAGGGATAAACCTTAAGTTTTCTCTTTGCACTGGCGGTGATCCTGACCAAAATTAAAAATTTTTAATTATACTTTCCTTACAGTATTTAAAGAGGAAAATCGTAAGATAGATGTGAGCCTATGTTCAAAGACCGCAAAAACCCATCATTCTAGAGTTTGATTTGTAATACCGCCCTTTTATTTTTATGAAATTGGCTCTTCACCATATTTTTTATATGGGATAACTCTTTTGTTCCTCTTATGCCACATGATCTGGTGGTCTTGTAGGAGGCATAGGTGGGGCTTTTATCTGACTTCTAGGCACTGAGAACTTCTTACTTGCAGGAATCACGTTTAATTTCAATGAGGCGTTGATTATATAATGTGGAGTCCCGTCTGGA
>JACGUK010000121.1 GCA_024256265.1 archaeon | reverse complement strand
AACTTTTCTTCTCTCTGGAGCAACTGTGGCGAATCCTACTTGTGGTGCTTGCTATGGAGGGCATCTTGGAGTTCTTGCATCTGGAGAGGTTTGCTTGAGCACTACAAATAGGAACTTCATAGGTAGAATGGGTAGCATGAAGTCAAAGGTTTATCTGGCCTCTCCTGCCACTGCTGCAGTCTCAGCCATAAAAGGTTGCATTACAGACCCAACTTCCTACAAAGGTGATTGAATTGAAAATATCAGGAAAAGTCATAAAGTATGGAGATGATATAAATACCGATTTTATCATACCAGGAAAATATCTCGTTTTAACTGATCCAAAAGAATTGGCAAAGCATGCCATGGAAGGCATAGACCCGTCTTTTATTGAGAAGAGTAAAGATGCCATAATAGTTGCAGGAAAGAACTTTGGCTGTGGCTCAAGCAGAGAACAAGCGCCTATATCATTAAAGTACTCTGGCACAAAAGCTATAGTAGCAAAATCCTTTGCAAGAATATTCTACAGAAATGCCATTAATATTGGTCTTCCAGTTCTTGAGTGTGAGAATTTATGGGATTTGGTTAAAAATGGAGATGAATTGATGTTGGATTTGAAAAGTGGCAAAATCATAAATTTAACCAATAATAAATCTACACAAGCCCAGCCTTTGCCAGAATTCATCCTTGAGTTGATAGAAATAGGTGGTTTATTGAATAAGTTGAAAAGAGCAAAAGGTTAATCTCTTACTACAAACTCTCTTCAAAACCAGTTCGAAACTGATTTCTAAATTCTAGAAAAAAATGGTTAAAGGCTGTTTTAATAATTCATGTTAAGGTGATGTAAAAATGCTCGAAACCATGAAGGGAAGGATACTACTATCGGCAGTGTTAATATCACTCGGATTAAGCCTTGGTGCAATCTACGTGTATGTGGTTGGATCAGGTGCGCAAGGGGGAAATATCATTTATGAAGTCCCTGCAAATGGTAATGTAACCTATTTCTATAAGTTATATCCTGATATAGTCATTATAGAAGGCACTCTTACTGAGGAACAAAAGGCTAATGCTCAAACTATCGCCTTAAGTGATCCACAGGTTGAGCAACTTATTGAAGGTAAGGATTATATCCTTAAATTCTATGCAAAGTACGAGGTTTCGGTTTCTAATGTTTCTATGGGGGAATCTATTTTAAGAATTGATAGGCTTGACTTAATCGGTGCTATTGTTACTATTCAGTTTCCCGATGCTACAGGCATCAACGTTGAGGTAAACCTTGACACGGGCGAAGTAGTATCCGTAAAGACTTTTGACGAGTAAGATTCCCTTTTTATATTTCCGATTAAGATAAAGAATTGAGCTTTGAAAAGACTAGAGAACAAAACTATCCTTGCTACGATAGGTTTGGTAGCATCAGCCTTTACTCTCTTCATAAAATTAATGCTCCCTGTTACTATCCAGATAATCATACAAGGAGAATCTATAGAAATTAGGCAGATTCCTAACATTTATTTTATAACCGATGTAGCCATAATCGGAGTTTCTTGTTTTGTACTGGGAGCAAGCCTACTTTATCTGCTATTACCATATCAAGTGATTTCAGTGCCAACGAACACTCATATAACTCAAGGAGAAGTCAGACCTATCGTTGCTATGGAAAATTGGAGAAAGGTGCTAGAGGAGTTGACTGATGAAGATGAGCGCAAGGTCTATCAATTAATCATGGATGAGAATGGGGTCATCTTTCAAGGAAGGTTAGTAGAAAAAAGTGGTTTTCCTAAGAGCAAGATCAGCCTTGTCCTCGATAGGCTTGAAGCGAGAGATTTAATAGAAAGGAAGAGGCGTGGGATGAGCAACATAGTTGTTCTGAAATAAGGGGTTAATGTGATGTAGATAAAGAAGTGGGACAATAACATCAAGCATGTTTATTCTAAAATGTAAATCTCTCTATGATACTAACTGATAGATAAGTTGCAAGCCGAAGGTTTTGGTTATTGAGAATAAATCAACTAATAACAAAGAAATAGCGCTTTATATCCATCGTGTCTTAATTTCCTTCATGGATGTCAAGTGAGGGTCGTTAGTAACACAATCAGCCTTCAGAGATTTTGCAGTTGCAGCTATTATCGCATCAGCCATTGGAAC
>JACGUK010000029.1 GCA_024256265.1 archaeon | reverse complement strand
TCGATGGTCAAAAAAGAGATGCTAAAGGCAGTTGCCATTAAAATTATCAACCCAAAGGATAGGCCACCAGCTCCAGTCTGCTTATCATGCATAACTTCTATCTTCTTCTCTGGTGAGCCTTGGCACATTATCCCATCGCCAAAGTCCAACAATCCATCTGTATGATGGAGACCAGTTATTAGAAGAATAAAGCCCAAGGTTAATACCCCGACTATTAGGCTTGGGATTAAATGAAGAAGAGACCAAGAGAACATCCCGCTAAGTAATCCTATGAGTAAGCCAATTAAAGGAAAGAGGGACATGTAATTTCCCATATCTTCAAGTGAGTTATCCTTCCCCACTGGAATTATAGTGAGGAAGGCTATTATGCTCTTCAACCCTCTAAGAATTTTCACTATCATTCACTTTTCTTTTTGTATATTTCAGATAGAACGCCAGCTATCAAGCCACCTATAGCATCGTCAAGGAAAGGACCTAGTTTCTTTATTATGCCAGGTTTCTTTCTCTCAAAGTAAAGGAAGTTGTAAAAGCCCCATGTCCCTGATATGTAATTCGCTATAGCTATCCCAATGTTTTCATCAGCTATCAAAGATATTGGATCTTTCAAAAATTCATCCTTGGGTAAGTTAGATATCAAACCTAGCTCTCCATCTTCTTGTAATCTAAGAGCAGCCAATATCAAAGCTGATACATTAAAGTCTGATAAAGACCTTATCAAACCTTCTTTTAATAGCTCTGATGCTCTTTCTTTATTCTCTATCTCATGAGATGGTATGAATAGCTCTAGACCAGCATCTATCATATCATCAATAGTTATGCCTCTCTCTTTCAACCTCTCTATAATGGATCTGCTTGATACAGTTCCATCCTGCTTTTGAATAGCCTCTTTCGTAGCCTCTTTGACAGCCTTTCCCATCATTATGCCTATCTCAGTCCCAGTACCAGCAAATTTTATAGGCTCTCCAATCCCTGTGCATGCTACTGCAATTGCATCGCTCGTAGACCCGCTTGCTACACTATTCGAAAAACGACTTCTAATGTCCAATTCTCTTAAAGCAACAGTCTTTGCCTCTATGGCAGTTTGTATGCAGTTGATCATACAACCCTCTGTCAGATTCCCATCGATAAGAAGTATTATGTTGATAGTGCTTACTTTATCAGTTCGAGTTATATCATCACCTGCTGTGGCTGGATAGGATAAGCCTGCTGTAACTAGGGCACTAACAGTCAATTCTTTAGCTTTCTCAACTCTTATGGCTAAATTATGAATTTCAACAGCAGTCATAAATCCTACAGTATCATCCGTCAATCCTAGACCTTTGGCTAAATTTCTTAATACGCCCTCAGGATCACGATGATCAAAGCTTTTTGGCACATGATGATTTATTATCGCCCTTGCTTTACATAAACCACCATTTAGTACTGCTGAGCTTAAAACTTTCATAGGTTCATCGAATCTTACTATCAAAGTATCTTTCTGAATCTCACATTTTACTCCTCTTATCTTTGGATCTATATTCATGGCAAAACCACTCCTAAAAACCCTACCATTGTTACAACCATAGGTAAAACTATGATCATGATAAATAGAAAAGTTGTTAGCTTCATTATCCTTATAGCCCTTGGTATGTGATCAGGATTTAAAGAGTTTATAGGGTCTCCTAGAATGTAAAAGCCAGGCTTCTCTAATTGAGCATTAAACGCTCCTGCTATTGCTGACATAGTCCAGCCTGCGTTTGGGCTTTCAGTCTTTTTTCTATCTCTCTTTAATATCTCCCATGATCTTCTCCAATCTTCATGCAGTAACCATGCAGATAATACCATCAAAATAGATGTAATTCGGGCTGGTATATAATTAGCCAAGCTATCCATTCTTGCTGAAAACCATCCCATGTTTACATGCTCCTTATCCTTGTAACCTACCATAGAGTCTAAAGTGTTTATTGCCCTATAGGCTATAGCCAATGGCAATCCTAAAACGCTGTAATAGAAGAGAGGGGAAGTTATACCATCGACAGTACTTTCAGCTACACACTCAACAGTTGCTGATATGATTTTTTGATCATCAAATTTTGTAGGGTCTCTTCTTACAATCCTCCTTAACATATTCTTTGCATCCTCTATCTTTCCTTCTTTAATGGTCTTTGCATCCTCTATCTTTCCTTCTTTAATGGCTTTACCTATGGGTCTAGATAGCTTATTCATGCAATTTATAGAAAAAGTAGTCTTTAATAGAGCACTTGCAAATATGATGTAAATCATTAGGATTAGATATTCTCTTAAAAGGCTTAGAGTGATGTAAACTATCAGGGCAAAGATGACGATGACAGTCAAGCCAAGCATTATCCCTTTTATCTTCTCAACTTTAGGATTACTGCCTCTAAATCTCGGCTTCAAAAATTCGATGGTTTTACCCATCCATACCGTTGGATGAATCTTTTCTGGCGGTTCACCAAAAATTAAATCTAAAATCAGTGCTAAAAGTAGAATGAGCATCGATTCTATTATGAAAGGCAGATTCTGTAGCAAATCCTTTCAGCCTTTAATGGGAGGAATACCTATGATTTCACAGATTCTATTCATGTCAAGGCTAGTCTTTACAATATCAGCAAATTGCCTTAAGCTCTTCTCCCACTCTACTCTTATATCTCTTATCGCTCTATTCTTAGACTTTATCCCCTTACTCTTCGTCAGAAAATCAATCAAGCATCTTCTCATAGGAAGTCTATCAAAAATACCGTGAATGTATGTCCCTAAGATCAATCCGTTGTTATCTATTGCACCATCAAAATCATTGACTCGCTTATCTCCACGCTTGATTATCCTAAAGGCTGGTCTAGCATCTTTGCCTAGAGAAGTCTTTCCCATATGAATTTCATATCCTAAGATGGTCTTTCCCATGCCTGAATTTAGTATCTGACCATTTACAACTATCTGAGCAGTAACTCTTTTCGTCACTTTATCGTATTCAGAGAATTCGGTTACTACATCAAGAAGTCCTAGCCCTTCATATTCTCCTGGTGAACCCCCTTCGATACCCTTTCTATCTATTATTCTCTTCCCAATGATCTGGTAACCTCCACAAATGCCAAAGATAGGAATTCCTAGCTTTGCCAATCGAATTATCTCTCTTGCCAGTCCTTTCTCTTTCAGCCATAATAAATCCTGAATGGTATTCTTAGTGCCAGGTATAATTACAGCATCTGGCATGCCAATCTCTTTTACTGATCTAACATAGTTAACATTGACCGATGCCTCTGCCTCTAAAGGGTCAAAGTCTGTGAAGTTAGAAATTCTTGGAAGCCTTATTATTGCTATAGTAGCTTTTTCCTCATCTCTCTGGAAATCTCTCTCAAGGGACATAGAATCTTCATCAGGTAGCATAAGGTCTTGAATGTAAGGTACGATGCCTAAAACAGGCTTACCAGTTATCTGCTCTAATCTCTTCAACCCTGGCTCTAATAGTATAGACTGACCCCTGAACTTGTTTATTATGAAGCCCTTAACAAGCTCTTTATGCTCAGGTTTGAGAAGCTCTAAAGTTCCTACTAAGCTTGCAAAAGCGCCTCCCCTATCTATATCCACAACAAGAAGGACAGGAGCATTGGTCAATTCAGCTATGCGCATATTCGCTATATCTGATTCGTAAAGGTTTATTTCTGCTGGGCTACCTGCCCCTTCAATAAAAATTATATCATAATCAGCCATGAGCCTTGTTAAAGATAATTTTACGCTCTTTATCCCTTCCTTTAGAGCAAATTCTGAATAGTAATCTCCTGCGCTTATATCCTTGTAAGGCTTGCCATGAAGAACTATCTGAGAGGTCATGTCTCCCTTTGGTTTAAGAAGGACTGGGTTCATGTCTGCCGTAGGCTCTATACCACAAGCGAAGGCTTGAAGGGCTTGAGCACGAGCTATTTCTTCACCATTTTCAGTAACGAATGAGTTTAATGACATATTCTGAGCTTTGAAGGGAGCAACTCTATATCCAGCATCCTTAAAGATTTTACAAAAAGTAGCTACAAAGAGGGTCTTGCCACAATAGGACGATGTGCCTTGAACCATTAAGGCTTTAGACTTTTTTGATTTTATATTATTATTCATGAATTTATCACTTTCTTTAATGCTACCATCAAATACTCATTTTCCTCTCTTGTCCTTATGGCAACTCTAATGTAATATTCATCAAGCCCTTTGAAAGAATCACAATCTCGAATCAATATACCAAAATTCAATAATTTATTCTTGAGCTCTTTTGCCTTTAAGCCAGTCTTCTTTATGTTTATCAGAAAGAAGTTAGCATCAGAAGGTATTATATCAAAACCCTCTATTTGGCTTAGCTCATCGATTAAAAAATCTCTCTCTTCTTCTATCAATCTGTAGGTCTTCTCTGAGAATTCTAAATCCTCTAAGGCTGCTATGGCTGCAGCTTCAGCTAAGCAATTAACATTCCAAGGTATCTTCGCTTTTGACATGATTTCTATAACTTCTCTATTGCTTATGCCATAGCCTATTCTAAGACCCGTTAATCCAAAGAACTTTGTGAAGGATTTGAGGATGAACAAGTTTTTATAAGAATTGATCTCTCTTACAAGGGATGAACGCTTTTCTTTAGGAGCAAAATCCATGAAATCTTCGTCTATGAATATTAATGTATTCTCCTTTTCTGCTTTATCAACTATGTTAATTAAATCCTCGAATGGTATAAGCAAGCCAGTCGGATTGTTTGGGTTGCATAGAAAAGCGATTTTCACACCTTCTATTCTTTTGATGAACTCATTAGCATCAATTTTAAAATCATAAGTTAAAGGTAAATGCTCAGTTTTACCATTAGCTTTGAGCACAGCCATCCCATACTCACCAAAAGTTGGCGCTGGGATTAGCACTCTATCTTTGTCTTTTATGAATACCTCTGCAAAAAGGTGGATGATCTCAGTTGAACCATTTCCAATGATCAAGTTCTCAGGGCTTATAATGCCAATGTATTCAGATATGGCTTCTTTAACAGATGTGCAGTTAGAATCTGGGTAGAAAGGAATCTTCCAAAAGCTTTCCCTGATGGCATTTATTGCTTTAGGGGATGGACCTAATGGATTAACATTAGCACTAAAATCCAAGACTTTTTTCTGATTATATTCTAATTGCCAGACTTCACCACCATGTATACATGGCTTTAAACTCCTAATGTGTTCTTTGGCTAGATGAGAGATCTTCATAAGAATTTATCACCTATAGGAGGCTTAAAGATTATCGTGAGGTTTTTCATTATTTCTCGCCCGCTTAGACTTTACGCACGATTTCTTGTTTATCTTCCAATTCCTCAAGAATAGGTAAGATTTGATCATAACTTTCGACAAATATTGCGCCCCTTCTTCTCAACTCCATATACGAGGCTTGAGCATATCCTCCTGTGAAGTCCCTTTCTTGAATGGGTTTTTCCTCAACTACTATAGTTGTAATTCCTTTCTCCAAAGCCATCATAGCAGCTCCAAGGTTCTTAAGATTGCCACGACCGAATGGAGCATCACTCAATATTACCACGTTTGCATTAACTATCTTGTTTAAATTAGCCTTGTGAGCTTCCTCTGTTATTGAAGAGAAAGGGGCGTCACTTACGACAGGTATGCCTAGAGTGCAAGCTACTTCATAATCTGTATCTAATACGTTAAGAACTCCTGCACTTATTTTATATCCATGCTCTAGTAATATCCTCATCAAAGAAGCTCCTGTGCCACCACCAGATATCATATGGACTTTTAGGGCTCTTGGTTGAACACTCTTAAGCTCAGAGGTGCATAATGGTACAACATAGAGTGAGTTGGTTATAGGATGCCTCTTTACAATCGCATTTATATGAAAGACCTTTTCGATATTCTCATCAGTTAAAACAGTATCTATAGGCCCTATGAAGACTATCCTTCCTTCGTTCAATAAAATGGCAGAATCACAGTATCTTGCAGCTAAGTTAAAATCGTGAAAAACAGCCAAGATTATTAGCTTTCTCTCCTTGCAAAGCTCTTTCAAGAGGTCCATTATCTCTATCTGATAGTTTATGTCTAAATGACTTGTTGGCTCATCTAGAAGTAGCACTCTTGGTTCTTGAGCTAATGCACGTGCTATTACAACACGTTGTCTCTCTCCACCACTCAACTCGCTTACCTTCCTATCAACCAGATGCCATATATTCGTCAGCTCCATAGCCTTTTTTGCAATGGCTAGGTCCTTTTCGGTTTCTCTCTCAAGAAGTCCTATGTATGGGTTTCTTCCCATGAGAACAAGGTCCAAAGCAGTAAAATCAAAAGTTACGTTAGTATCTTGAGGCACGACTGCCAAATTCTTTGCAAGATCGATCGCTTTCATAACATAAATGTCGACATCGTCTAAAAGAACAGTTCCAACCTTTGGCTTTAATATTCTGCTGATAGACTTCAGTAAAGTCGTCTTGCCAGAGCCATTCGGACCTAATATGCCAACAATTTCTCCTCCTTCCACTGAGAAGGCTATATTCTCTAAAACTTTGATTGAACCATAGAAGCAATCTATTCCATTTATCTTTAATCTAACCAAATTATCACACTCCCATACCCTTCTTTTTACGTAGAAGATAGAGAAAGAAAGGGGCGCCAAAGAATGCGGTTAATACTCCAACAGGGGCTTCAGCTGGCTGTATGGCAATGCGAGCCATCATATCGCACAAAACTACGATTATCGCTCCTGCTAAAGCCGAAGCTGGCATCAGTATACGATGATCTGGTCCAACTAGATTTCTCGTTATGTGAGGAACCACCAATCCAATGAACCCTATTATCCCACTGATAGACACTACAGTAGCAGTTATTAAAGTTGCAAAGATGAGCATAATCTTTTTTAGCCTTTCAGTATCTACACCAAGTCGCTGTGCTTCATCTTCGCCCAATAACATTATGTTAAGCTGTCTGGAGAATATCATTATCACGAACAAGCCTATCATCACAAGGGGTAGAGATACCATTACATCACTCCACTTAATCCCATTAAGAGTGCCAAATAGCCAAAAGATTAAAGAATGTAACGACTCTCCTAAAGTTATCATTATAACTGAAATCATGGCTGATAAAAAGCTGGTCACAGCGATACCAGCAAGCAATACTGTTAACATAGGAACCTTCGGACCTTTTTTTGCAATATTATATACGGCAAAGACAGTGATCAAAGCACCAGCAAAAGCCATTAATTGTATGGAATCGAATATACCTGCTAAACTAATTCTAATACCAAAACCTATTGCAACAGCAGCGCCTAAGGCAGCTCCAGAAGAAATTCCTAACAAATAGGGATCAGCCATAGGGTTCCTAAACAATCCTTGAAGAACAACTCCTGCAACTGCAAGGGCTGCACCAACTATCACAGCTGCAATTGCTCGAGGCAACCTAACACTCATTATGATAACTTCTTCAGTCTTAGAAAATCCATTATTAACAAAATCACCAAGAAAAGGTATATTTTTGATTATTATCTCCCAAGTGTTTGATAATGAGATTTGCATCTGACCTACTGCTACAGATAATGATATAGCGAATGCTAAAGCAAAAATGAGGAAGATTATGATCATCTTCCATCTTTTGAACCTTTTGAAGTAATTGACTTCTTCATGCTTCATGTTTCGAATCAACCATACTAACTGAAAAGTTCTGGATGAATTAAAATTGCAAGCTCTTCTATGGCATCCACTATTCTTGGACCACCTCTTACAAGTATAGCTTCGTCAATCTCGTATATTCTGTCATTTTTAACTGCTGATAGTTGATCCCAGCCCTCTCGACTTTTGATAACATCTGGCGTTAACCCACAGGACTCTGCCATTGCTCCCTTGCTTATGATTATAACTTCTGGGTTTGCGCTTAATATAGCCTCATCAGACGTAGACAAATGTTTGCCTGCAAAACCAGCAAAGATGTTGATCCCTCCTGCTTTGTATATCATCTCATTGACCATAGATTCGGATCCATAGCTCCGATATCCGCCATTGAAGTAAAACTCAACGTATACACGAGGTCTTGGTGCATCTTCTGTTTTGTCGATAACTTCTTGAATTCTGCTTTCCATATTGGCTACAAGTTCATTCGCTTCATCGATCTTTCCAGTGATTTTTCCAACCATTTTTATGTTTTCAAACACACCAGTGACATTCTTAGGATAAAGCACTACAATGGCTCCACCGATTTCTCCAAGTGGCTCTTCAAGGGCTTCAACAACTGTCAGCTGAATACCACCTGTTGCCAAGACTAAATCTGGCTCCAACCCTAAAACACCTTCTATGTTGATAGCAGCGTAACTCCCTACCTTCTCTATGTTCTTGGCCTCTTCAGGATAATCTGAGTACGTATCTACGCCAACTACTTTGTCACCAAGACCTAAAGCAAATAAAATCTCCGTGCAACTTGGCGCTAAGGAAACTATCCTTTCTGGTGGATAACTTATTATAGTGACATTCCTATTTGCATCGTCTATAACACTTATAGGACCCGTAGGCTTTTCTGGTGTTTGTGAGAGCTGCCATATAGCTACTCCTGTTATTCCAGCAATTAGGATCATTATTACAGCAATAACTATAATCTTCTGTTCCATATTCATCACCTTATATGGTTGGATTATCCGACCATTATGTATTAAATCTTTTGTTTTATTCATTATTCGTTTATATGATTTAAAACACAAATTTGATCTTCAGCAAAGTAGTCTCCAAGCATCCAATAAGCTCTTGCTCTACAACCCCCACAAACTTTCTTAAACAAGTATTTGCTACAATGTCCTTTAACATGATTAACATTACATAATCTTTGCAAAAATTTATCTTCCTTTAACCTCTTCCAAAGACTCTTTAGACTGTCTTTCATCATGTTGCCTATCACGTAGGGTATGTAGGGACATGGTCTGACAGAACCATTCTCCATCACATGCATGGTTTGAGATAATGAGCATAGCCTACCTGGAACTTGTAACCCTTTGCCAGACATAAGTGCTACATACGACGGTTCGTACACAGATAATTTGCTAGATTCCCTATAGCCGATGGCGTTCATAGGTAGTGCATGCCATTTGTCTAAAAAGGTTGGTCATCAAAAGTTTGTAGCTATGAAGCTTTGGTAGGATATCTGGTCTCGCTCTACCCATAGGGATTGTCGCTAAAATGTCACAGGGTACTCCTCGACTTTCAGCAAAGCGTACTACCTGCTCCACATCATCTATATTTACCTTAGTAACTGCTGCTCCAATACTGATCGATAAACCATGCTTTAGAAAAGCATCTAAAGCACCTAACTTTTTAGAGAGCGAGGACGGAATTCTTGTAAACTTTACATGCACTTCTTCACTTAATGTAGGGAGATTTATTGCTATCGAGGCTTTGCAGTCCTTAAAGGATTTTATATGCTCAATAGTGATTAGCGTAGCGTTAGTTACTATTATAGGAGTCATCCCCAAATCTTGGGTAAAGGTTGCTAGCTCTAAAATGTCTGGTCTAAGTAAAGGTTCACCACCAGTAAATACGAAGCTTTTAACACCAAGATCAGAAGCTTGTGTTATTAAGCTCCTTGCCTCCTTGGTTATTAATAGCTCATGAGGGTTATATGCTGCATAGCAGTGAATGCACTCTAAGTTGCACTTATAAGTGCATTGCCAAGCGATGTGTATTAGCTCACCCGAACTCAAAACTAATCCCTATAACCATTTAACAACGTATAGGAAACTTTCGTAACGCTAAAATACTTTTTTAGAAATAAACCCTTAAGCATGGAAACTGTGTCAAGAAAAGTGAGGGGCATATATTCTGCTATAGCATCTCCTAATAGATTAGAGGTTCTAAGGATACTAAATGCTAAAGGACCTTTAAGCTACTCTGACCTTAAAACTCTTGCCGGCTTCAAGTCTAAGAAAGAATCAGGGAAGTTTGCCTATCATCTAAGAAAGCTCGCGAAGCAAGCATTAGTCTCTTTAGATAGGGGTGAGAGAAAGTACGCTATATCAAGCTTGGGTAGATTACTACTAAATCTCACAAGGCAGATAGAGGAGCAATCTATGCTAGAAAGCGGCAAGTTCTATGTGAGGACATCGAAGCAGACTATGGAAGAATTCAACCCAGACAAAATCCTTCAATCTCTCATAAGAGAGGCTGGGATGCCTGTAGAGCTAGCCCAAAGGATAACCAATGAAATAGAGGCAAGGATATCCAAATTTCAGGCAACTTACCTAACAGCCCCTTTGATAAGAGAGATGGTGAATGCATTACTTATAGAGCATGGCTACGAAGAGTATAGGCACAAATTGACCCGTTTAGGCTTGCCAGTATTTGATGTAACAGAATTGATGAATAAGGCTAGCAGAGCGAGAGAAGAATTGGGCGCAGTCTTAGGGCAGACGGCTAAATCAGTCTTTTCAGAGTATCTACTTCTTACTCAACTTCCTAGGGATGTATCCGACGCTCATCTATCTGGAGATATTCATCTATCTGACATAGGTTACTGGGGCTTGATGCCCGATGCTCTCTTCATGGATCTCTCATCACTGAATAACAATAGCATCAAACTAGGAAAATCGTTCATGATACCAAGATTGGTCCCTCCTAATAAAATCGAAGAAGCTATGAACGAGTTGATAATCCTAGCCTCTTTTTTGAGCTTAGAGGTAGCCTCTGAAATCACTTTTGAGGGTTTCTTAACATACATAGGAGAGCACGCTAAAGGGAAGAGCCATAAAGAGCTTAAAGAAGCTATTCTAAGGGCTCTTTTTTTAATTTCTTCAGCCTTAAATGTTTCATATAGCAAACCTAAAATAGCGATACACATCGATCCTTACTCTAGCAATTTAGAAGCAGAACTGAACTATGCAATAATGCTTGCTACCCTTGATGCCTACAAAGATTACTCTGATAGCATTCCATTACCACAGATTGGATTAATTGTTCTTTTGGATAAAAGCTCAGATAGTGAGTTGATAAAGCGTGTAGCATCTATCGTGAATTCAGGTGGGTGTATTTCAATATCAACTCAACGTGATTTGATTCGATCTTACAGTGGTTTGAAGAAGGGCTTTTCAGCTACTGAACATCAAATCGATGGCTTCAGCTTAATTCACTCTTTATCTTTAAACCTTCCAAGGCTTTCTTACGAATCGAATAAAGATGAGACTTACTTTAGGGCGAAGATGGCCATGCTTCTCCAACTATCTATAAATGCTCTAGCTAAAAGAAGAAGGATCGTTGGGGAAGTGATTAACAAGGGACTATTACCAATATTGGCGCAAAATCAAAATGTTATATCTATAGATTATATGCCTGCTATCATTAACCTTGTAGGATTAAATGAGGCCATCATGAATTTGGCTGATGAAAAGACTACACAGCAAGAAAAGAAGGCGATAACTGAAAAGGTGATAGGGACTGCCATAAAATTCACAGATGAGAAGACTAGGAAACCAGAAGAGAAGACGGGCGTAGCTATCCTACAGAGTGATAGTGCAGAACGTTTCTATAATTTAGATTTGGAGAAGTATGGCAAGTCTATTGTAATTACAAAGGATGGAAAGAACGCTTATTCACAAGTTCCATGTATTCAAGGTACAGATCTTTACAATGAGAATCTGATCAACGAATTGAGTTACCTATCTAGGAACTTGAGCGGTGGCTTTTCGACCATTATAGATATTCCGACAAAGGCTGACATAGATTCTGTTGAAAAAACGATTTCAGAAGCCATAGGTAAGCTTGATCACTTTAAGCTTAACAAAAAGATTACTATATGTAAGAATTGTGGAGCTAAATTCTCGATAGAAGTTGAAAGGTGCAAAGTCTGTAAGTCTACAGCTTTAGCTCATTACTCTATAGCATAATTGCAGTCTTTAATTAATATTGAGTCAAGTAAAGAACGAGTTATAGTTTCAAGTCAATTTAATTTTACTAAATCTTTTCATCAAATGCATTTGGAGGAAAAATGGGCTAAATGCGAAATTTTAGTCAATATATTTTGACCAATTATTAAAAATCTAACATGGCTAATATTATTTGTTCATCAGTGGGATTTTAATGGTTCTTACTACTGAAAAAGAAGTTGCAGAATGCAAGCTCTCACCTAACGCTTTAAAGGTATTGGAGAAGAGGTACTTAAGAAAAGACGAGAAAAATAGGATTATAGAGACCCCTGAGCAGATGTTCCGCAGAGTCGCTAAGACTATAGCAAAGGTAGACGCTCTATACGATCCTAATGCAGATGCTCAAAAAACTGAAGAAGAATTCTATAAAGTTATGACCAATTTAGAGTTTCTACCCAATTCCCCAACTCTTATGAATGCCGGAACTGAATTGGGCCAGCTTTCTGCATGTTTTGTATTACCAGTAGAGGATTCTATAGATAGCATATTCGATGCTGTCAAGGCTACCGCTTTAATTCACAAATGTCTAACAAAAGATACGTTAGTGTTTACAAATCCAGGAATTAAACTTATATTAGAGATTAAAGTTGGTGATCGAGTGGCTACGGATAGTGGCTACCAGCGTGTTTTTGATGTTCACTATGTAGGTATCAAAGAGGCACTTCACGTTAAAACTTTACATGGCTATGAAATAACCGGCTCAAGAGAACATAAATTGAGGGTAATAGATGAAAATGGAAATTATGTTTGGAAAGAAATAGGTGATTTAAAGATAGGCGACTGGTTGGCTATACAAATATTCGATCGAAAGGATGGTGATAATACCTTACCTAGGTTCGATTACCATCCTAAGCTTTACAATCGAACTTCTTTTAAAGCAAGGATACACGAGCTTCCACAAATCTTAACGACAGATTTGGCTTATCTTTTTGGTGCTTTTTTGGGAGACGGTAGTTTTCACAAAAAAGACTATGGAAAAATAAGATTTACGATTGGCGAAGATAAAAGAGAATTGGTAGAAAAAATAAGCAGGATAATAAAGGACATCTTTAGCATAACACCGAAAATAAGAAAAGATAAAGGTGCATATGAGATAAGTTTTCAAAGCGTTCAGATCAGAGAGTGGTTTGAGTTTTTAGGTATTAGGAAATCCAGCGCTCGAAAGATTTGTATACCCCCTTCCATAGCCAAGGCGAGTGGCGATAGAATCGGAGCATTCCTGCAAGGTCTATTTGATACGGATGGCTGTATAAATGCTAAAGGTTATATTTCTCTTACGTCATCGTCTGAAAGAGGTATCAAAGAAATCCAGACACTACTTTTATTATTAGGCATACCAACAATTAGGCGCGAGCTTAAAAGTGTGAAAAGTTGGCAGATAACAATCACAACATCACGAGGATTGGAAAACTTTGCCAAAAAAATTTCTTTCTCAGTTAAACAAAAAGCTGAAAGATTAGCTAATATTGATTTTAACAAACTGTTCAGGAGGAAAGATTACCTACCAAATCAACATAAAGTTCTTTCAAAATACTTACACGGCAAACTTAGAAGAAAATATGATAGGATAGTTAGAGGAGAGCGACAACTTAACATAAGGCAAGCTAAGGAAATACTTGCTCACATTAATACGCCAGAATTGACAAATATGATAGCACATAATCAATTTTACACTCAGGTTTCTAAGATAGAAAATTTAGGGTCTCAAGAAATGTACGATCTCACAGTTCCGCTATCACACTGCTACATTGCGAACGGTTTTGTATCACATAATTCTGGCGGTGGTACTGGTTTTTCTTTCTCTAAAATAAGACCAAAGAACGATGCAGTAAGGTCTACAGGTGGTATAGCCTCAGGTCCTGTCTCATTCATGAAGGTATTCGATATAGCAACTGAAGTAATAAAGCAAGGAGGAAGGAGAAGAGGAGCAAATATGGGCATACTGAGGATAGATCATCCAGACATACTTGAATTTATAACAGCGAAGGAGGAGAGCAGTGCCTTCAATAACTTCAATATTTCAGTGGCTCTCACAGATGGATTCATGAGAGCCTTAGAGAGAGATGAAGACTATGATTTGATAAACCCTCGTACGAATGAAGTTGTGAAAAAGTTGCCAGCCAAAGATGTCTTTGAATTGATAGTGAGCATGGCTTGGAAGAACGGTGAACCTGGAATAGTATTCATAGATAGAATCAATGAGTTCAATCCTACTCTCCATATTGGAGAGATAGAGAGCACAAATCCATGTGGTGAGCAGCCATTACTGCCTTATGAATCTTGTAATCTAGGCTCCATAAATCTATCAAAGATGGTCAAGGATGGTGAATTGGATTGTGATAAGTTGATAAGAACGGTTAGAATAGCTATTCATTTTCTTGACAATGTAATAGACGTAAACAAATACCCATTGTCTCAGATAGAGAGCATGACAAAGGCGAATAGAAAGATAGGTTTAGGGGTTATGGGCTTTGCGGATATGCTCATAAAGCTTGGTATACCTTATGATTCTGAGGAAGCTATAAACCTTGCTGAGAAAGTTATGAGAATCATCCAAGAAGAATCAAGGAAGGCATCATCCGAGCTTGCAGAAGCAAGAGGTTGCTTCCCGAATTTCAAGGGAAGCGTTTACGATTTTTCAGGAGGAATAAAGTTAAGAAATGCTTCTTTGACTACTATAGCTCCAACTGGCACAATTTCTATAATCGCTGGTTGTTCTAGTGGTATAGAACCTCTCTATGCAATATGCTATATTCGTAACGTCCTTGATGGTCAGAGGCTTATTGAGATAAACTCATTATTTGAGAGAGTAGCCAAGGAGGAAGGTTTCTATAGCGAAGATTTGATGAGAGAGATAGCCGAAAAAGGATCTTTAAGAGGGATTGATGTTATACCTGAGCATGTTAAAAGAATCTTTGTTACAGCCCATGATATAGCCCCTGAAGGGCATATAAGAATGCAGGCAGCCTTTCAAAAATATACAGATAATGCAGTTTCTAAGACTGTCAACTTTCCTAATAGCGCTAAAATGGATGATATAAGAAGAGTTTACATGCTTGCTTACAAATTGGGATGTAAAGGTGTTACTGTTTATAGAGATGCTAGCAGAGAAGAGCAGGTTCTAGAGACGAAGAAGACCGAAACGGAGAGGAAGGTTCAAAAGACAAAAAAGCTAACTCCAGAGAAGGCTTATGGAGTACGTTTAAGAAAGAGGACAGG
>JACGUK010000120.1 GCA_024256265.1 archaeon | reverse complement strand
ATAAGAGGGCTTCAAGAGCAAAGAATTGCTTCTGTAGTTGGGCCTCCTATATTACTTGAGGTTACAAAAGCTACGCAAAGGAGAGGCCTTAAATCTGCTTTGAAAATTGTTCAAGCTATTGATAGATATAGAATTGAGTTAGCTACACTAGATCTTGGTCAGCTATTGGATCTAGTAAATCGGTACTTTGCTTATAAGGTTGCAGGAACAAAATACCGAATCGACCTCCTGCACTATGCTTCAGCAACCTTACTAAACTGTAGCCACCTAGTATCTTGGGATAAGAAGCACTTTAATCAGCGCATAGCGGAGAGGATCAACAGGGTAAATTCTTTGAGCAGTCTTATAACTTTAAAAATAGGCGATCCTATACATACAGAGAGGTCTTTGAAGCTTGGCTAGGGATGAAAATATTACACAGGAAGAGCTACTAAAGATTCGTTCAGAATTGTCTAAGGAGCTAGGGAAGATGAGCCCATCTCAAATAGAGGAATACCTAGAGGCTGCTAAGGAAGTTTATATGGGCTTATCTAAAATGGTCAAAATTCTTGAGACAGTGAAAGCCTAGTTACCAGTAAATTATGGTTTAAATCCCACCCTCCGCACCAATTTAAGGCAAAATTAACTAGGAATATTACAATCTGGATGATGATTATTCATTTTATCGATCTAATTTTTACCGATAAATTAAAAACTTTTAGCCTCACATATAATTTGAAAAATTGATTCCATGTGAAGAGAAGAAGCCATTAAGAGTACCTACAGGAATAAAAGGGATGGATGAGCTAATTGAAGGTGGTTTTTACAAAGGTGATATAATCCTAATTTGTGGCGAAGCAGGATCAGGAAAGACTACCTTTTGCGCCCAGTTTGTCTATAATGGTGCTAATCTTTATGGTGAGAAGGCTATCTATGTTTGCCTTGAGGAGGGGACTGATAGACTTGTGCGCAACATGCAGAAGTATGGCTTTGATTTTGAGAGGCTCAGAAAAGAACATATGATAGAGTTACTCGATGCCGAAGTTTCGGTAGGAGAGGGGCTAAAGAGCCAAATAGATTACATTTTATACAGAGCAGATATGATTCATGCAAATAGGCTTGTTATCGACTCCCTCTCTTCACTACTACTCGCTCAAGATAAGAGAATTGAGGCGCGTACCCTGCTTCACTCTCTCTATGATCTTTTTAAAAGGAAAGACCTCACTACTCTCATGACAATAAGCATACCAAGGGGTTCTAAATCTATAGGTTTAGGCTTTGAGGAGGCTATGGTTGACGGTGTGATCCTTCTTGAGAGCATGGTTGAACGAAATGTTCTTGAGAATCACTTGCTCATCCTTAAGATGAGGGGAACGAGCCATAGTAAAGAGTACCAAAGAGTGGTCTTCGGTGATAAAGGGTTAATGCTCACCCCCTACGTTAAATTAAAATCATGAGAAATTTCGAAGGGTTAGTCCTTTTGCAAGACTTTTTAACGATAAAAGGTATTAAGGCTGATTTTTTAATATTTTATGATTAAAGATGCGTCTAGTCCAAATTTCTGATATACATTGTGGTCCACAATTCCAGCGATCTATATTCGATAAAGCTGTTGAGGAGATAAATAGCATAAAGCCAGATGTTTTGATAATAACAGGAGACCTTACAGAGAACGGGATTATCTCAGAGTATGATGATGTAAAAAGAAATCTTGACAGAATTGAATGTGAAAATAAGGTTTATTGTAGCGGGAATCATGACTATAAATCCACAGGCTACCTTCTCTTCAAAAGATTTTTCGAACCTAAGAGAATCATAGAATTCAATGATTCAATTATAGTAACAGTAAGCACTGCACGCCCTGATCGTGATGAGGGTGAAATAGGTTATAGGCAACTTGTTTGGCTTCAAAGAACTCTTTCGAAATATAAGAATAAAAAGAAGATAGTAGCCATGCATCATCATGTGATACCTGTACCAGATACAGGGACTGATACAATAACTGTTCTCGATGCAGGAGATGCTTTAAGGACTCTTATCTACTCGAATGTTGATTTAGTTTTATGTGGTCATAGGCATAGACCTTGGATTTGGAGGCTTGAAGGATTGATTGTAGTTCATGCAGGAACTTTATCATCAGAAAGAACAAGAGGCTTCTTTGCAAATA
>JACGUK010000119.1 GCA_024256265.1 archaeon | reverse complement strand
CTAAAGTTATAGACCCTGGAATGCTGTGAAGGATAAGTCTATCAATTTCACCCCTTGATATAAGAAAGAGTATTGGAACTTCAAGGTCTGGAACAATGCTACCAACAATCAATGCTGGAAAGTTCAGATTGAACCTACTCATTTTATGAAGAATGTAAGCTAGAAAATAATGAAGAGGCGTGGCTGGCATTTAACATCAGCTGTGTTCATAAAGATTCATCTAAGGATTTTTGGGCACCTAGAAGAGGAATAGCATCATACTCTAGCCTTCTCAAATAATTTGCAAGCTCTGAAGAGAAACCATGGATGGTATAGACCTTTTTTGGCTCACAGTCCTTGACAAATTTTATCAGTTCATCAAAATCACAGTGATCGCTAATAGGGAAAGCGTAATCGAAGGACATGGCATACTTATAGCTGGACTCTATGCTCCAACCACTAAATGCCATGGTGACTGCATTATACCTTTTCTTCAACCCTTTTACGAAATTCGTTCTTCCACTCCATAAAGGAGAAATCAAAATCCATGGTCTTCTCCTTAACAAATCCTTATCAACAGCTTCTTGATAAGGAATGAAATCACGAATATCTACGCCCATCTGAGCGTAAGCATCGTTCATCCTTTGCACAGATTTGTGCACATATATAGGGTCCCAGCTTGAGAAAAGGTAAGACAGAACTTGGGCTTTTCCTAAAGGATAGCCCATAAGCACAACAGGTATTCCTCGAGAGAAAAGGTCTGAGATAAGCTTGTTAACCTCATCCAATACTTTTGCCAAAGGAGGAAAATGGAAATGATCTTTACCATAAGTGGATTCAATTATCAATATATCACATTTCACACTTTTACCTTTATTTAAGAAGGCTCTTGGTCTCGTGGCAAGGTCTCCCGTATAGAAAATCTTTCCGTCTATTAGCAATCCACGTGAGCCTAGAATGTGCCCAGAGTCTATGAGTTCAAACCCCTTCAATTCTTGCTCTGTCTTTCCCAAGTCAATGCCCCTCTCCTTTGCAAGTAAAGCAGTTTCAATCGATGCCAAAACTTTAGTATCATTCCTTTGAGGATGCGCGTGATCGACATGGGCATGAGACACAAAAACAAAATCTGCATCTGATACCTTATACGGATCCAACGCTATCTTCATATTGCCGTATTTGATCGAGATACCGTTCTCATTAATTATAGAGATTCTCATGCCAAACCTTAGTATTATAATGCAAAGGGACATATTTTTAAGCTATCTTTGATAAAGATTCAATGATAATGACATGACCATAAAGATTGGTTTAATTGGAAAGACGAATACTGGTAAGACAACCTTCTTTAACTCGGCTACACTTCAATCAGCTGAGATATCTACTTATCCCTTTACGACAAAAGTTCCCAATGCAGGTATAGGAAATGCTGTAACATTATGTGTTTGCAGAGAGTTCAAAATCAACGATAATCCTAAAAACTCTAGATGTATTGATGGTTGGCGTTTCATACCTATAGAGTTGATAGACCTTCCAGGATTGATAAAGGGGGCTTGGGCAGGAAAGGGGTTGGGAAATCAATTTTTGTCAGTAGCAGCCCAGTCAGACGCCTTACTACACATAGTAGATGCATCAGGTAGCGTGGATGCTGAAGGCAGAATAACTGAGCCAGGAGCTGGCGATCCATTGGCTGACATAGGAGATATAGAAGAAGAGCTTGTGATGTGGTATTTGAAGCTCATCGAAGGGAATAGACCCAGAATCTCCAAGCTGATGAAGTCTGGGTTTGAATTGTCCGCAGCATTTGTGGATGTGCTAAGAGGGATAGGTGTTAAGGAGAATCATGTAAAGATGGCTTTGGAAGAAACAAAGCTAGAGGCTAAGAACTTTGAAAATTGGTCTGAAAATGATACCAAGAGTTTTGCATGGGTATTAAGAGATATATCTAAACCAACGCTAATAGTTGCCAATAAGATGGACTTGCCAACTTCTGCTGAGAATTTTAAGAGAATTCAAGAAGGTTTGAGATTTTGAATCGAGTAGCTCTTACAGATAGGCAGAAATGGGCTCTAAATTACATTAGAAAGGCAGTTTTAGGAGAGTACATGAGGACTGGAGTGCAATTCGCCATAAACGTTGCAGTATTCAAATTGCTCAGAATGAACAGCGTCTACCCAGTATATGATTCTCAAAAACTATCTGATAAGCAGGGTAACGTGCTTCCTGATGTTTACGTATTGCCATCTGGTTCTTCTGTATTAGATCTTGCGAGGGAGGTTCACACAGACCTTGCAAAAGGTCTTTTATACGCTGTGGATGCTAGGAGCGGTTTAAGATTGCCATCAGAATACACTATAAAGGATAGAGACGTTCTCTCCATCGTCTCTACTTCTAAGAAGAAAAAATCCTGATAAATTGAAAAAATTACTTTGGCGGGGCAATGACCTTGGCTCGGCTGACGTTAATCTCATCCACACTCCTTATAGTGGTGCCATGCTCATTCATAACTTTTGCGAGCTCTTCGTAAGCTATATCGGAGCC
>JACGUK010000028.1 GCA_024256265.1 archaeon | reverse complement strand
TTAAAATATCATAGCTTAACTCAGCATGGCTTTCTATGCAGAGGGGATGGCTATAGACCCTTTTACCATCCTTTACCCCTGTAACATTTGCATTTAGAATTTTACATTGAATGCTCTTTCTCGTCTTCTCTCTTAGCAATGGAATCAAATCCCTTGTAGCATCAATGAATGCACCATCGAACGTTGCAGCAAATGATTGGAATGGGATTTGTTCCCCTGACTTCTCATCTATGTATAAACTAACACCAAACCTTTTCCTTATGTATTCATCAATCATCTGTTCAACTATTTCGTTTGCTCTCTTTTCAACTTCTAATTTTTCTGGAGTAATGGTACCAACTACTCTAACTGATAGACCAGGACCAGGGAAAGGTTGCCTCCTAGACACATTCTCTAAAACCTTCATCTTGTAATTGGACCATAAGAATTCTGCAACCTTTCTAACCTCATCCTTATACAGACCTGCAAGAGGTTCTACTATCTTCTGAACGTTGCTAAATCTTAACTGGACGTTATGCTGGCTTTTTATCCCTCCCTCTGTCTCGATTATGTCTGGCAATATAGTCCCTTGAGTCATTATATTACAATCAGATTCGTTCATCTGCTGATCTGTTACAATCTCATACGCTCTACGGAATCCAAGCCTTTTCTGCTCTGCATCGTTAATACCCATCACTTTCTCATAAAATAAGGGTCTGGCATTTATGAGCTTGAAATTCTTAAACTCAGAAAATCTCTCAGTTATTATTTCGGATTCTTCCTTTCCTCTTATGAGTCTCATAAACCCAGTATCTATGTGAGTAACATAGAGTCTATCTCCTATCTCTAAATAAAAGAGAGTTGCTGTGACTGTGGAGTCAACGCCTCCTGAGACCATTATCTTGACTTTGTCATTTGATCCTACATGCTTTCTGATGAACTCCCTCGCTCCTTTCACAAATCCTTCAGGATCCTTCTTTGGGGAGACCTCTGGTTTTATGTATCTAAATATTGTAGCTATAGGCATTGATTAGAAGGGTCTTGGGGTTTAGCTTAAATTCATTTCTCTCCTAATCTTGACAGTTGCTTCTTTATGCTCTTTGCTATTATTGTACCTATCTTTGGCACTGAAGCTATTTTATCCTCAGATGCCGATGCTAATTTCTCAAGGTCTATAAGGCCATGGTTGTATAAAGATCGAGCCCTCACTCTTCCTATACCTTCTAACTTGGCTAAAGTTATGAGTTCAGACTTTATACCTTGCTCTATTCTCTGCCTTAATTCTCCAATTTCGAGTAAAAGATCAGCCCTTCCTAGCAACTTAGATAGCTCAAATAATGAGTGAATAAGCCATTCAGAGTTTTCTACGGCTCTATGTAAGTCTCCTGGTTCTACTCCTAACTTGTCGAGTAATCTATCCTCACTCCATTCGTTTATCCAGCCATAAAGGACGAGAAGGCTCCTGAAATCTTCAAGATAGTCTTCATAAATATCTCGCTCAGGCATGGGCAATAGAAATTCATCCCTATTTTGATCGATGAGCATTAGAGCCTCATCCACATCTCTATTTCTCAAGGGGAACTTTGGTGCAAAGTCTGGGGATAAGACTATCAAATGAAGAAAGCCTAGCAGATGAGGCTTATTCTTATCTGCAAAATTTATCGCTCTTCTGAACATGACGCCTGTGACTGGATCTATGTAAAGGGTAGAGACTCTCTTTCCAAACTCGCTGGCAATGTAGCGCTTTCCCCTTCTCTCAATCAAACCCTCATCTACAAGGTAATTCATGGCTCTTTTAACTCTTGATTGAATCGTAGCACGTCTATACTGAGTAGCCAAAAGAGATTTGGAAAGCAGATCAATGATCTCAGCATCAGTTATACCAGGAAGGCTGGCTATAGTGGCTAAAAGATGAAACCTTAAAGCAGATTCATCATATAGCTTTGAGCTAAGTGGTTCTGGTTCACCTTTTATGTAGTTATAGAGAATTTCATCAGCATCCTTTTGATATGCTATTACCACGGTCTCTCCTATATCGTCATACTTTGGTCTACCGGCTCTCCCGCACATCTGCTTGTACTCTAATACACTAATAGGCGCCTTTCCTCCATAATTCGAATCATACCTCATCAAGCTACTTATCACCACTCTTCTAGCTGGAAGGTTTACTCCCGCAGCAAGAGTAGGGGTTGCTGTTAGAATCTTGATCAATCCTTTTTTGAAACCATCCTCTACAATTGATCTATGCCTTCCAGCAAGCCCAGCATGATGAAAGGCTGTCCCTCTCTCAATGACTTTAGATAAAGTTCTGCTCAACTCTGTCTCTTCTCCTGCTGATATTATATCCTTTGATACTTCTTTAGCCTCTTTAACCTCATCCTTCGTCAAATGATGTTGAGTTACCTCTGAAGCCTTCAAAGCAAGGCTTACAGCCATCCTTCTTGTCTCTGTGAAGATCAAAGATTGACCCCCTTCTGCAACCGTATCTATTGCCACATCTATAGCATGACCTCTATTGGTTGGTTTTATCTTTCTTATAGAGCCGTCAGAGAAGCTTATCTCTCCATACTGATAAATCCCTTCAACCAGCTTTATAGGCCTCCATCTAGTGTCTATGAGCTTTGCCCTAAGCCAATTTGCCAATTCTTTTGAGTTCTTTACAGTAGCGCTCAAAGCAAGGACCTGAGCCTCATGAGCATAAGAGAGGATCTTCGTCACAGTCATCTCAAGGGTTGGTCCTCTGTCATCATCACCAACTATATGAATCTCATCAGTAACGAAGAGCTTTACAGAATCTATCCAAGATACTCCATGGCGAAGAATTGAATCGAACTTCTCATTCGTAAGAATTAGTATATCACCTGCTCCTAAGGATTCGCCTGATGAATCATAGTCCCCTGTGGAGATAAGGACCCTTACATTCTTACCATCAAGTTTAGTTAATCTCTCGAAAGCCTTGAAATCGTTATACTTCTCATTTGCAAGGGCTCTTAAAGGAGTAAGATACACTACCTTTCCTAATCCTTCCAGAACTGTCTTCCCTGCTGTTAGCATAGCCACAAGGGTCTTTCCGCTGGCAGTCGGTGTTGTGAGGAGCAAGTTTTGCCCTTCGAGTACCCCCGCCTTTACAGCCTCTTCTTGGGGAGGGTATAAATCAGAGTAACCAAGGGACTCCATAAGTCCTATCAATTCCTCTGGTATCGGTAGCTCCTTTATCTTCAATTCACTTATTTACACCATAGGGAGGTAGTCCATCCATAGATGCCAGATCGGATTATTAAACAGTTGATATTACCTTTTTTGATTAAGAGGGAAGAGCTCCAGCTTAGCCTAATGAAAAGAAAAAATAAGGTGGGGGTTATGCCTTGCCGATTCTGTAGATCGTAGTTCCACATATAGGGCATGTGCCTTTTAAGGCAGGTCTCTTATTCTTTAATGTCACTGGCTTGGGATCCTTCATCTCTACCTTTTTCTTGTCTTTTACACAAAATGCTTGAACCATCTTCATCCACCTAACTTTGCGTGCTCACCAGTCTATTGCATTTGTTCTGTATTTAAGCATGAGCCTTTTGCTCCTTAGAATTTTCAAAAACTTGATAGAATCGAAGACAGAAAAGTAAAAGTGGTTATAAATCATTAGTAGTAGACTTTGAAGCCTCCATGATGAGGCACGGTAAAGACTATTGTAGTAAAGGGAGATGTGGTGAGTGTGAGCTGATGAAGTATTGTAGAAAGTTAGTCTATATAATTATGTTCCTTTGAATCTATCCTTGGTTCTTTCTTCATAACTCTTAAGTACTTCTTCTATATCCCTCACAAATTCATTATACTTTGCGACTAATCTTTTCTTCGCTTCCTCAAACTTACTCTCCACAATATCTTTGATTTCAGCCAATTATCTCACCTGCCCTTGACCTCTCTAAAATCCTTTTCACATGCTTTAACCTTGCAAAATCCTCTCTCTCCCTCTCATCAAGACTTGATGTAATGTACTTGACGTTTTCTTGGTATGTGGGAATGACCAAGTACTCTAAAGCATTGATTAGCCTCTGGGTCTCTTCCAGCTCTCTGGCCAAGCTAAAGACGGCGTTCTCGGTTTCGGCTGCTTTAAAGATGTAAGGCAAAGCATCTTTCATCGTCTTTGTAGCCTCATCTAGATTAAAGCCAGTATCCATGAAGCCATAGGTTAGCCCTTTCTCCACCATCTTTATTCTTAGAGAATGCACCTTTACATCCAGAATCATCCTCATATCGATATCAGTCTCCACTTGGGTAGGCGTAGTCATAGCTATAGATTCTAGTTTTACAGGACCTAATCTCAAGTAGGCATTAAAGAGGGCACGGTAGGCATCGTTCAAAGGTTGCCATATCTCCTCCCTAGCCTTAGCAGCTTCTCCAATCAGTTCCTCTAACCTTCTAAGCAGTATCTCCCTCTTATCCTCAAGGATTTTATGTACTGCCTCGGCTACACGTAAACTTCTTTTTACCCTTATCAGTTCAAGTTTTGTAGGAAGGGCCTTTGCACCAAAGCTAACAGACATACTACTCCACTTCTATAGGTTTGTAGTACTGCTTCACGTAAGCCTCTTTGATCTTCGTAAGCTCACCCTCTGGAAGTGTGGATAGGATTTCCCATGCAAGGAATAGGGTCTCCTCTAAGCTCCTATTCTCCTCGTAACCTTGCTTCAAGAGCCTCTGCTCGAAGACATCCCCAAACCTTAAGTACTTTAGGTCTACGCCCGTAAGGCTTGCCTTGCCCACTATCTCAGCTAGAGCCCTTAACTCTACAGCCCTTGCATAAGCAGCGTAAAGCTGATTGCTCACATCTGCATGATCTTCACGGGTCTTTCCCTTTCCTATTCCATCTTTCATAAGTCGGCTGAGGCTCATTAGCACATTAACAGGGGGGTAAATTTCTCTTCTAAAGATAGGTCTATCTAGCACCAACTGCCCTTCTGTTATGTAGCCAGAGAGGTCAGGGATGGGATGAGTTATATCATCACTAGGCATGGATAGGACGGGCATCTGCGTTATGCTACCAGTCTTCCCTTTAATCCTACCAGCCCTCTCATAATTAGAAGCCAAGTCTGTGTACAAGTATCCAGGGTAGCCCTTCCTCCCTGGTACTTCTTCTCTTGCCGTACTTATCTCTCTAAGGGCTTCTGCATAGTTGGTTATATCTGTTAAAATCACTAGAACATGCATCCCTAAATCGAAGGCAAGGTATTCCGCAGCAGTTAAAGCCACCCTCGGAGTTATTATTCTCTCCATAGCTGGGTCATCAGCTAAGTTCAAGAATAGTATGCTACGCCTTATAGCACCGCTCTCTTCGAGGGTCTTCTTGAAGAACCTTGCTTCGCTATGCTGTACACCTATGGCTGCAAATACTACAGCGAACTCTTCCGCTCTGCCCAAGACTGTAGCCTGCCTTGCTACTTGAGCAGCAAGCATACTATGAGGTAGACCAGCGCCTGAAAATATGGGGAGCTTTTGACCTCTTACTAGAGTGTTCATACCATCTATTACAGATACTCCTGTTTGAATGAAGTCTGTTGGATAGTCCCTTCTTTCAGGATTCATGGGCATGCCGTTGACATCCCTGAAGTCTTCGCCTAAAGGATCTGGTAAGCCATCCAAGGGTCGCCCTAGCCCATCAAAGACACGACCTAAGAGCTCTGATGAGACAGGTAGCTCCATAGTCTTGCCCAAAAATCTAGCCTTGGTTCCTAGAATGGATATGCCAGATGTTCCTTCGAAGATTTGTATCACTGCTCGCCCACCGCCCACCTCTAAAACTTTTCCAAGCCTCTTCTCTCCGCTCTCCAGTTCTACCTCTACCAGTTCATCATAGGCTGCCCTAGTGATACCTTCTACTATGAGTAGTGGTCCCCTTAATTCCCTAATTCTTGTGTATTCTACGCCACCCTTCACTTTACTTGACAACAACCTTCGCCTCCTCGGCAGCCATGAGTTTTCTAAACGCTAACATCATTTCTTCACGCAGCTTATCCAAATCCTCCAATTTCTCGTTAGTTATAGTAAATTTTGCTCGTATTAGCTTCGGTATTATGGGCATACCTCTTATAACTTCTAAAGGAATGCCATTACCGAGCGCATTTTGAGCCTCTCTATGGTAGTCAACAAAGAGTCTCATGAGCTTCATCTGCTTTTCAGGACGGCAGTAGCTATCTATCACATCGTAGGCACTCTGTTGCAAGAAGCCCTCTTTGATCATCCTTGCTACATCTAAGATCAACTTCTGCTCATCCGGCAAAGCCTCTGGTCCGAGTAGCCTTACTATCTCTTTAAGTTCGTCCTCCCTCTGAAGTATCTCATAGGTTGCAGCCCTGAAATCGGTCCATTCTTTATCGATACCGAACCACCATTTCACCACCGAATCTAGGTATCCAGAGTAGCTCGTCATCCAGTTTATTGCAGGATAGTGCCTTGAGTAGGCTAACCTTGTATCTAACCCCCAGAAGGTTTTTATGAACCTTATCGTGTGTGTTGTTACCGGCTCTGTGAAATCACCTCCAGGAGGCGAAACAGCGCCTATCAATGTTATGGAACCAACCCTCTTTGGCGTACCTAGAAGTATCATCCTACCAGCCCTTTCATAGAACTCAGCCAAGCGTGATGCTAGATAAGATGGGTAACCTTCCTCCGCAGGCATCTCCTCTAATCTGCCAGATATCTCTCTTAATGCTTCAGCCCAACGACTCGTAGAATCTGCAACTAGAACTATATCATAACCCATATCTCTATAATACTCTGCCATAGTCACCCCTGTATAGATGCTGGCTTCTCTGGCAGCCACTGGCATATTGCTAGTATTTGCAACTAGTATAGTCCTTTCCATCAAAGGTCTCCCTGAAGCTGGGTCTTTCAACTCTGGGAATTTGACAAGGACCTCTGTCATCTCGTTTCCTCTCTCGCCACACCCTACGTGAAAGACGATTCTTGAGTCTGCCCAAGCAGCTACTTGATGGAGCATGACGGTCTTTCCAGTTCCAAAACCTCCCGGAATCGCTGCTGTGCCTCCTTTGGCTATGGGGAAAAAAGCGTCTATCACTCTCTGCCCAGTCAATAGAGGCACATCGGGGTCTAGCCTCTCAAGGTAAGGTCTAGCCTTCCTTACAGGCCAGTTGTGGTACATCCTTAACTCACCCAGTTTGGCTCCCTTCTCCACAACAGCTATAGTCTCTTCCATTGTGTAGTCTCCCTCATTGACTATCTCTTTTACAAAGCCACCTTTGTGATCGGGAGGGACTAGAACTCTATGCTCTATGAGCGGGGTTTCATCCACTACTCCCAAAATGCTCCCAGGCTCGACCTTATCGCCACTCTTTACAACGGGTTTAAAACGCCACTTCTTTTCTAATGATATAGGTGGTACAGATATCCCTCTCTTTATGTATGAGCCTATCCTTATGGCTATCTCATCAAGGGGTCGCTGTATTCCATCATAGATTTTTCCCATCATCCCAGGACCTAAGGTTACGGAGAGAGGCTGACCTGTACCATAGACAGGCCCTCCAGGACTTAACCCACTCGTCGATTCATAGACCTGTATGAAAGCTATATCCCCAGTGAGTCGAATTATCTCTCCTATTATTCGATCCTCGCCTACCTCTACTGTTTCGTACATCTTGGCTCCTGACATGCCTTCAGCCTTTACTGCTGGGCCGCTGATCCAGATGATCTTTCCCTTTACTGGCAAATTCATCACTCCTTGCTTATGAAGAGTGGTGCGATGTCCTTCCTAAGCAAAGGCTTAAGCCGCTCCATTCTTGCTTCTATAGTGTTGTCGTAAAACATAGTGCCATCGGAGCTTCTGACCTGAACCCCTCCTACGGATTCAATTGCTTCCTCAGCTACCCTTATGTTCACTTTTCTCTCATTAGCTACTTCCTCAGCAACCGCTTTAAGAATTTTGCCATCTTTTTTATTGCATGACACTACCAAATCTTTGCTGGCTATAGCATCTACACCTTCTTCTAACAGTCGTTTGATGGATGTTTTATACCTATCAGAAGACGTGATTTTCTCAATCCTCTCAAAGGCTTTTTGAAATACTTCATTCATCATCTGTTCAGTGAGTTCGAGTTGCTTGTTCCTAGTAGTCAGTTCCACGCCACTTAACACACGTAGCCTAAGAGTCTCTGCTTGTCTCTTCGTCGATTCATGCATCTTCTCGGCCTCTATAATTGTCGCACTTTTGCTTACTTCTAACACCTTCAAAGATTCCTTTAAACCATCTTCAAAAATCGCCTTTACCTCCTCACTAGCTTCGCCCACAACTTTTCTTATGACATTCTCCATAGCCTTACTCAAGATTAACGCCTAAAACTACGTGTATACCCTTATTTATAGGCTTTATCTTGCTCACAGTATCTGCCACCTTCTTTTACATCTTATATAAAAGGTAATAAAAGCCGAAAAGGATTAAAAAATTCTCCATTAAATTTTGTAACGTTATCAAGCCATCTTTAGTATCGATCTTAATAGAGTCCTATACTCTATCTTCTCTTGAGGGGCACCAGGGGCTGGTAGCTCATATATCAGAGGCAGGGGTTGCTTGGTCTTCAGATTTATGATCTTTTGGCGAATGGGTTTTGCTATATCATCACTCACTAGTATCAAACCTGTCTCCCTATCCTTCGCGATCTTCATTATCTCCTTCAAGGCTTCATCAGATGTTTTTACTTCTATCCCAGGCATTCCAACCAATCTGAAGCCTGTCACGAAACTCTTTTTTCCTAAAGCTATTACGCGCATTCTTGCCCATAATCTGATTAGGTTCATAATTTATAAGCCTTCCCAGAATCATCAAAAACTTTAATGAACCTATCAAGTTCATATAATATCAAAAATTGGCAAAGCTCCCTATCTTGGACTGTGGCACTTTTTAAGAGATGGCACTTTACTAGGCTGTAGATTTTTTATCTACTTGCTAGAATTTCTCATTCGCCAAGGATGGCCTTCAATACTACATCAATTGCTTGATCATAAACTCCCTTTGTCTTAGCCCTTAGCTCTCTAATCTTCTCCTCACTCTTAGCCAAGGTATCCTCTGCTTCTTTCTCAGCCCTAGCTTTTATATCAGCCACTTCTCCTTCTACCTTCTTTTTAACCTCGCCCAGAGCTTCGCTTTTTGCCCTTTTGGCCTCTTCTTGTGTGAAGGATAGAAGTTCTCTCTTCATACCCTCGACTCTAGTCTTCACCTCATCTAACTCCCTCTCTAGATCGTATAGTGTTACCATAACATTCTCGGTTTTGGAACTTATCTGTTCGCTCAAGTCAACTATAAGGTCAAATGGTGGACTAAATAAATTTTCCTAGTCTTAAAGAAGTGAGTTTGCAATCTTCATTTTGAGACGAAAGTCAAGCATATAGGTTAAGGGCACTACCTAAAAATTGTCTTCATATAGCAGATTGTGGTATATCTACAACTCAGAAATCCGTTTTATCATTTGACAGATAATCTTAGCTTCTTTTTATAACCTTCCCAAGATCATGAATGCAATGACGAGTCCATATATTGCAATTGCCTCAACGAAGACTATGTAAATGAAGGTCATGCTGAATATTTCAGGTTTTTCACTAATAGCGCCTATAGCAGCCGAGCCTGCCATCCCTAAGCCTATGCCAGCCCCGAAGCAAGCGAGACCAGCAGCAAGGCTTGCCCCAATGATCATGAGACCCACGTCCGCCTGCTCAGGTTCTGCAGCGAATGAGAGTGGAACTGAGGAAAGGGCAAATAAGATCAGGGCACCAAAAGCAGTCATGAACAGGATATTTCTAGTTGTCTGTTTTTTCAAATCCCTACACCGCCTAAAGGTGATAGGATATGCAAGTATTAAAATTTGCGGTATGATAATATGTTATCTCCGTCTTAGACGGTGTGAGAAGGAGATGTTACGCTTCTCTTAGATCTTTTGTATAGTCTCAAAGCCGTCCACCAGAGGATCATCGAGCCTAAGACAAGACCTATGAGTGCACCCGATAAAACAAAAGCTCCACTCCAAGATCTGCCTAACCCTTTTTCTACCAGGAAGCCTAGATACAGACCTAATAGAACGAAGGCTGGTAGCTCAAGACCAAAGATCAGAAATTTGACTATTTTGCCGATAGAGCGTTTCTTAGACATTTCTATCGTTTAAGCAAGATGAGGATGCCTTCTTGTGCTGAAAGGTTGGAAGGGCTTTCCTGTCCCTGTGTAGAATTTTGTGAACCATTCGATCCAGTGTAACCTGAGAGTGTGCAAGAAGGCGAGCAGACCCTCAAATATTCCTATGAGGAGAATAGTTCCAATTACGAAGAGGGGCATTGTTAGGAGACTTGTCGGGAGGATTAGAACACTGAATGCAGAGTGGATCATTTTAAGAGCCAAGATACGTGCATATGATACAGTGTGTGAGAAAGACATCAAGAAAGCTTCTAACGCTTCGTTTACACCATTAAAGCCATGCCCCACAAATTTTAATGTGACAAGAACTCCAAAGGGTAGCAGAATGTATAGACCCATGATAGTAAGATTGAATATAACGCTAAAGACAGCCCAGCCATATGAAAATACTAGGTAGCTACCACTCCAGTAGAGCCAGAGCCATGGAATCGGGCCTGTAGTGGCTTCCTTAAAACGCCTTGATGATAACTTATTGATCAAATCCAGTAATAAGCCCAAGGATATTTGAAAGACTCCAAACATTATAGAATACTTCAATAGCGTCATAGGATGGTGGGATGGTGAGAACCAAAGGGGTCCAGGCAATCCTGTAAGCCCCCGAAACCATTCCTCGCTTCCAAAGAACTCCCCATATAAGAATCCTATAACTATGGCTGCAGCACCGTTTATGGCGATAAGGGGAGCACCTGCTATAACAAAATAGATAATGCTCCCAGGCTTGAATCTCAATTTCAACCTATCCTTCATCAAGTAAAATATTATGCCCGAAGCAAGGAGCAAGGCACCATGCCCAACATCACCGAACATCAAACCAAAGACTATTGGAAAAGTGATCAGAAAGGGTAGAGTAGGATCTATCTCATAGTAGCTTGGCATGCCAAAGGCTTTGGTCAAGCCAGAAAAGACTGCAAAAACTCCTGTTACTGAGGGGTATCTTAGCAAGCTTGGAGGTCTCTCGTAATCCTTACGAACCTCCTCTGCACTTGCAGGAGCCCTCTCGACGGAAATTATATCTCCATACCCTGCAGCAGAATCCTTGATCGTATTAAGAACCCTATTCAATCGCTCCTCAGGAACCCATCCTTCAAAGGCATATACATTCTTCGTGTGCACCATCAAAGCCTTTGCATCCTCTATTCTTTGTTGAGCTTCAAGAGCTTCTGAAACGGTCTCCAAATCTGTTCCTACTCTATTGGATACCTCTATCAGCCTTGCCTGCATTATCACATCCCTTTCTGAATCATTAAGTTCCTCCTTCTTCAATCTTGCCATTTCATTCTGGATATAATTGACTTCTTTCTCCATTAGGTCGATTTTCTCCTCAGCCCATTTCAACAAAGTATCTACGCTTTCAACAGGGGCGCCTACCTTCCTCCTCCTAAATTTTACCTTCAAGAGAGTTCTTAAGTAATCTGCTTTTGAGAGCAGAGTTGCAATCTTTACGGAGAAATCAGTCGACCCAGGAATTTCTGGTTCTTTAAACTCCTTAAAAGACTGGTGGGCGTCTATCAGCTGAATGCTCTCAAGTCGTCCAATTGTATGCATGACTGTGTTGATGTAGTCCTTGTGCACAAAAGCTGCTATCTTTACCATTGAAACGGTGTGCTGTACCCGGGGTCCTGCACGTCTTTCAATCCGAGTGGTTTTTGTCCCCATTCTTATCAACTACCCCAACACTATCGAGATGCAAAAGCATGATGAAGTATTAGCTTACGACGTATGTCGTCAATTGGTAATTTATTAACTTTACCGAATAGTATGGCTCTAATATCTGACATTTCATTGAACTTTAGCATCAGATAGGCAATTATGATTCCAACATGAAATCGAATACCTTGAAATGAGTACAAGCATTCTCCCGCTATATAACGATCAAAATTTATTTCGATCTCAGATAGAGCTTGATCAATCTCTAACCCGAGGGATGCTCGAGTTATCAGCTTACCGTAATGTCCCAAACTTAAAAGTTGCATAGCATCCCGAAGAGCTGGGGCTTGAATAACTCTTTCCAACTCTGAAGATGGTAAGTATTGATGGATATGAATAATAAAAGATGGGATAACATCTGCTTCTAAGCCCAGATATTTGGAACGCAGTATGAACATAATATTTAAGAGGTCTGCCATCTTACCCACGATACGACGAGCGAAGCTATCTGAGTGAGGAGATAAAGAATTCCAGATATTGAAAGGTTGATAATTTTTTAATTTAAACATTAAAATCTTTATGGACAAAGATTTCCAGAGATTCATAAGCGAATATCTGTCAATAGTTGCTTCCAAAAGATAAGGGAGAAGCAACTCTTTTTGTTGCTTAAGCACATCGGTCAAGGTTCGGTGCAGAGCAATAATTTCTTTAACGCTGTCAATAGCCGTCTGGATAGATCTTGATTCCAATATCGATCTACATACATCTGGGCTGTATCTACCTATGGGATTCACGGTTTGAAGGGCGGATTCTGTATCTAATCCACTCAACAAAGCTCTTAAAATCATCTTCAGAGAGTATAACTCATGCTTAAGATACATAGCATCTATTACTTCAAGACTTGCTTTTGGGCATGCTCTGTAAATCTTGTTAAAAGTGTTAAAATAATCCTCATACATTCTTCTCTCAAAAGTTTCGATCTCCATCTTTTCACGTGCCCCACTAAAGCACGTTCGATAATATGTTCTTTGTAGGACTTCGTAGGCATCGTCTATGGAAGCAGATTTGAACAACATTTCGTAATCTTCAGGTTTTAACATATAGGACTTTAAGGTAGAAATAATAGCGGCTATGAAAGAAAAACGTACCGCACTCTTTATTGCCATATTCCTTCTAAGTTCAGTCAAATTTTACACTTTATAAACTTAGCTTACAATTATTTTTGATATCATTTATTCTATGATGGTTGTACTGGAATAAAACAGAAATTCTAAATCAATTCGTTTGGTGAGAGTAATCTGCCACAGTATCTACATTTGAGCAAAGGTGGACCCTTTCTTACAGCATCTATTATATGAGATATAGGTTCATTAGAGTTAGATATACATGTTGGATTCGGGCATTTGAACACATCTACAAAGGTATCCGGAATCTCCACCTTTCTCTTCTCTACAACTTGATAATTTCTTATCAGATTTACTGTTGCTCTAGGAGCTATCAAAGCAATTCTATTCGTCTCTTCAGGCTTCAGAAACCTATTTTCGATTTTTATGATATCCTTCTTGCCAAGCTTTTTGCTTGAGACGTTCATGGCTACTGTTACTACATTACCATCCTTACCATCTATATTCAAGGCTTCCAAGACTTTTAAAGCCTTAGCTTGCTCAATATGATCAAGGAC
>JACGUK010000118.1 GCA_024256265.1 archaeon | reverse complement strand
AGGGGTGTAGGCACAACTACCAGTGAAATCGGTGTTTCATTTGGTAAAGGGTATAGTAAGACCTTTAAAGTAATAGAGTGGGTGGAAAAGGAGAAGATTACCTTTCGCAGCACTTCTGGCTGGTTGTGGAAGGGGTCTTGGATAATGAAACCAACCGAAGCGGGAACCATGTTCACGTACTCTGTAGACTTTGAGTTGCCTCCTGGCATGGAAAAGCTAAGACTAAGTTTCTACAAAAGATACGAAAAGTTGATTGAAGAGTGGACACAAAACATTAAAAAACTTGTGGAAAAGTAACGCGAGAGACCTTAAATATGAAAAGATGGAAGGAAAAATGCACCACTGAGAATGGTTGTTAAAGCTACTTTTCATAAACCAAGGAAGATGACTGCAACCGTAGGACTTAGCAAAACCCATATCCAATTTTATTAAGAAGGTTTCTGTTAGCAAATCCAGCCTCTGTGTTCATTGAAACCAATTCTTTGATATTTTATCTTATATGTTAGAACTCAACAGTATTTTGTAGGGATTAAAGAAATGCGTATCAAAATCCGGAAGGAGGAGGAAGACTTTCAAGCCCGAAGGAAAAAAAGACCATGCCATAATCAGATTCATAAAACAATAACCCATCCTCGAAGCCACTTCAACCCTAAAGAAGTTTGTTATTTTCCTTTTTCTTTAGGAAATGGAACAAGGTGCAACATCCAATACAGCTGATGAATTAGACCGAGTCTGCATTTGTCGAAGTAGCCAATAGTACGAATAAGAATGGTTCTTCCAACATCCCATTGTTCTTTGAAATCCTTACGTATATAGTCAATGTTGAACCATTCCATTCTTGTAAATGGTGATTTCATGAGAAGATTTCCAATAACATCGTAATCTCTCTCGTAAATTCCTAGGATACGATCTACATAAGCATATTTCGTAACCTTTACTGTGGAAATCTTAGGATAGCCATATAGAAGCCCTGCCCTCGTATCCTCAAATTCTTTTGTTGAAGTTTGACCACGGGAGTCTACGACTTTAATAAACGTATGATACAATTTGTCCCAGTTTTTGAGAAAGTCGACTAAGTCACTATATGTTCGTTCTATAAATCTATGAAATTTTACCGATTTGAAAAATCTATAGAGAAATCCGATTACAATAGTAAGAACCAAGGAGACAACTAAGAGATTGGGTAGATAAGGAGATACCTCTTTCAGAGGTTGAGATATATAGCCTCCAAGAATCAGATAGAGTACAATGCCAGCTATCAAATCAACAACAATATCGGAAAGTTTCTCAAGGACCCATCTTAGTCTTGACAAATTAAACCCTCATTTTATACACTACAGATCAATGACATTTTGGTTTAATTAAGATAATCTTGAAATTCACATAAGAATTTGCTCTCTCTTTTATATTCTTATCAATTCCTTTGGCTCTGCTATTGTCTTACTACATTTCTTGTATTTGGTAACTTCTAACGGCTCATACATCGGAATAAAAGCCTTGACTTTAGGCTCTGGAGTGTTCTGTTCAATGAAAATCTTGTTTGCCAAAACCCTATTCCAATGACCACATTCAGAACACTTCATTCTAAGATGTTTAGTCATTTCAACAATTTCATTAAATGCATTGTTCTTACTCATAGTAAAATTTTAAGAGAGGAATCCATTAATGATTTAAATGTTAAAGAAGTGAAAAGCTTTGTCTTTGAAACCTTTTCAGATTAAGCTTCCTCAGATTAAGTCAATATGGGATGAAGAGGAAAGTAGGGTTTCAATTCCAATGAAAACTAAGAGAGAAGTCCACGAGCGTGCTAATAAGAGATGTGAGTGTTATGGAATGCCTCTAAAGATGAACCAAGGAGAGTTTCATCACCTAAGAAAGCCCCCATCATCTCCCTATTGGAAGACTAAAAGAATTACTCGAAAGAAGAAAAAGTAAGTTAGCCACATCACCCGGGGCGACATTAACTTAACCAGTCAATAACCCTAATCCTTAAATCCTCTATTTTCAATTCTTACCTTTCTAAATCAGTACCTTAGAAAAATGATAGAGTTATTTATATCAATATTGTTAAAACTAGTGTGCAAGGTGAAGGGATCAAGCGAATGAGTGAAACCACGTTGAAGCACAAGGCTGAAGCTCCGAAGAGCCTTAACTTTGCGGTTATTGTTTGCAGTTCCTCCCGTTACCGAGAGCTCAAATCAGAGAAGCGGGTTGAGGACCCCTCCGGCGACCGAATCGCTCAAACTCTATTAAAGCATGGGCATAGCGTCACC
>JACGUK010000027.1 GCA_024256265.1 archaeon | reverse complement strand
TTTCTTTTGGATTCTCTTTAATCTACGCCATAGTTTATTGAATATTTCATTATATAGTTCAGCGTCAATCTCCATGAGAGGCATCTTTCATCCCTTTTAGAAATTCTTCTCGTTTCTCTTCGGGCCATGATAAGAAGTCTTCTAGTAGCAAATTGGCCAGAGTATTAACTGAAGGTAAAGGGTTAATCCCTTCTTCTTTCAATCGCCTTTGTAATTTTTTCAGCTTTTTATAAATTTTTAAGGGAATTTCTACTTTGATGAAGGCAAAGGAGAGAGGGGCTGCCTCGAGGCGGTGTTTACTCAAGTTCACTCCCTCCTCAGCCTGATGTCTGCATAGGGCCTTTTGGTGCTACTGTGTGCGAGTACTCCTCCACCAAATTGAGATAGATTTTCGGTCTGTTCTGAACTTCTTGCTCAAGCTCGCGGATAATATCCATAATTGAATTAGCGAAGGCTTGAAGAGAACCTAAAGAAAGTTCAAGTGTATTTAGATCGCTGCGTGGGTGTCTAAAATAATCAATGGTTTCGAGAATGGCTGAAACCTCTTTCAGTTTTTCAATTAGGGGCCTTGTGTCTTCACCGGATAACCACGTCTTGACTTGTTCCCACGATTTAAATCCTAGCTCCCTTCTCACATGATGGCGGGTAAGTTCATCATCTAGTTCTAAGGCTGCCAATTCTGGTACAGTAGGGCTTGGAATCGAGGGCGGCGTAAAAGAGAACTTATAGTGAATGGTCACGCCAAGTCCGCACTTATTACAGCGTTCATTTAGAAAATCATGGTTGTCTTTTATATAAGCTATGAGAACCATCGCCGAATATTTCGCCGTTATCTCCCTTAGTCGTCTGAAGTAGGTTATGAGGTCGAACCTCTTAGCTTTTACAGCCTCACAAAATTCCCGCTTCTCTTTGGCATGGGAAAGTGTGTTCTCAACAGCTTCAAGATCATCCCTTAGAAGGAATTTTAGTTTTTTCTCAATATTTATAGAATTTTGACATGTGGGGCATGGGAAAGAGAATTTTTCTGGGGCAGGGATTTGAAGGCTTCCCGATTCGATTCTCTGAATTTTTACATATGAATTTAAATCCATGTTTAAGCTACCTCCAAAGCCTTTTTTATCAGCCCCGTTACATACCTTGATCTGGGGATGTCTCCTCGCTTCTCATCGAGTTTTTCAATCAACTCTTTTGGAATTGAAATTGTTATTCTTCCCATCATATACCACTACATCTTATAAGAAAATGCTTATGTGTAAGAGTTATGAAGTTTCATAACGAGATAAGAAAATTCTTATAGTATTCTCAAAGATACTTATATGAGAAGGCTTTTTATATAATAATTAAGGATAGAGAGTATTAACTCCATCTTTCCCTTTTTTTGTTAATAGATAACAAAGGCCCTTTTTATCTACCCAGCCAAGTTCTTGAAGAGCATTTAACGCTTTATAAATATGGTTTTTACCTTTAAGACCTAACTCCTTTTGAAATGTAGTAATTGTAGCCCCGTTAGGATGGTTGTAAAGAACAGCTCCTATTCTTTGAAGTGTTGGAAGTCTGAGGCCTCTTATTTCTTTTAATATTTTACCTTTTAATTCTTTTATTTCTCGTTCGATGTTTTCTTCTAACCTTAACTCATAAGCTGCCTCTAAAAGGTCTCCTGGCAACCATTCTTCACTCATGATCCTTCAGCCTTCTTTATGAGAATCTTAGAATCGTTTGATAAAGAAACGCTTAACACATCTCCCTTTTTTAAATTCACAGCCTCTATAATTTCCTTTGGGATGGTTACTCTCAAGCTGTTCCCGATCTTAATTAACTTCATCTTAAATTCAACGGGCATATTATCATTACCTTAAGTTTAAAGTAATTTTAAGGTATATTTAAGGTTATCTTTTAGATATACATTTAAATATAAGGCTATCCTAAGGCTATACGTGAGCAAAATGCCGAAAATAGTTGAATGTGATATATGCGGTTATAGAACCACGAACCTGAAGATGCATAAGCTATTCACACATGGGATAGAGCCTGAAGGGTTTAATGAGGTCTTTCCGCCTATAGAGGACTGATGAGATATGAACCAAAGCAATTATGGCCGTGTTCTAGGAGCAAGACTTAGCGAAGATGAGATAGCATCCCTTAACGCTTTAATGTCTAGGTATGAAACAAAGAACCTATCAGACCTTCTAAGAGCGGTTCTTAAGGGTAAACTCTCACCAGAAGTGTTAACAAGGCTAGAGGGGATTGTTAACAGGCTTGAAGGGATTGTCAACAAAATGGGTACGCCGGGAGTGGGATTCGAACCCACGAGACCCAAAAGGGTCACGGGCTCTCAAGGCCCGCGCATTATTGTGTACTTCCGTGGTCCACTCTGCCATCCCGGCAACTTCATATGTTATGATCTACCTTAAAATCTTTACAATATTAGCAAACCTATTAAGAGCCCTAATATATCCTATCGAGGGAAATCGGATGAAAGAGCCGGACCTATCAACAGAGATAGCAGGTTTCAAGATGAATAATCCATTGATGCTGGCATCAGGTATACTTGGCACATCTATAGCATCTTTAAGGCGAGTATTCGAAGCTGGTGCAGGAGCTGTTATAACAAAATCCATTGGCTATGAACCGAGAATAGGTTATGAAAATCCAACTTTGGTTGAAGTTCATGGAGGATACTTGAATGCTATAGGTCTATCGAACCCAGGGGTAAAGGAGTTTTACAATGAATTATCAAAATCTAAGATTGAAGATTTACCTTTGGTAGTGAGCTTATTTGGAGCCAAGCCATCTGAATTTAAAGAAATGGTATCTATTCTTGAAGAATTGAAGATAAAGGCTTATGAATTGAATCTATCATGTCCTCATGTGAAGGGCTTCGGAATAGAAGTTGGTCAAGACCATAAAGCAATTAGAGAGGTAATAAAGGCTATAAAAGAAGAAACGAAAAAGCCACTATTCGTGAAGCTATCTCCTAACGTTACAGACATAGTGAAAATGGCAAGGGTTGCTGAGAATTCTGATGCAGATGCTCTAACAATTGCAAACACCATCAGAGCCATGAGCATAGACATAGAAACTTTTAGACCTATTTTAGCAAATAAGATAGGAGGGTTATCGGGACCTGCCATAAAGCCTATAGCTGTTAGATGTGTCTATGAAGTATCAAAAGAAGTAAGAATCCCTGTTATAGGCTGTGGAGGAATAGTGAATTGGCAGGATGCCATAGAATTCTTCTTGGCAGGAGCTAAAGCCATACAGATAGGCACAGCCATTGCTTATGAAGGGTTAGATGTATTTGAGAAGATAAAAAAAGGGATAAGGGATTATCTTATCATGAAGGAAAAAGAGAGCGTGAGAGAGATAGTTGGTCTTTCCCATGGTTTTTAACAGACCAAGAATTGTAAGAGTTTTGGATTTTATAAATGAGTCCTCGACAGTCCGCTCTTTAACATTCAAAGACGATCTATGCTCGAAAGCTAAGCCTGGTCAGTTCATGATGGTATGGATACCAGGAGTGGATGAGATTCCTATGAGCATATCCATGATGAGAGATGATCTAATTGGATTGACAGTAAGAAAGGTCGGGGAAGCATCCAATGCTTTGTTCAACATGAAGGTTAGTAGCATGATAGGTATAAGGGGACCTTATGGCAATAGTTTCACTCCTATAATAGGCAAAGTTATGATAATAGGAGCTGGGACAGGACTTGCACCTTTAATGCTATTATCAGAGATTCTTGCAAATCAATCAGCTTCAATAGATATGATAATAGGCGGAAAGACTATAGACGAATTTATATTTGTGAATAGAGCGAAAGAGCTTCTATCAAGGACTAGAAGTAATATGATAATAACTACTGAAGATGGTAGCTATGGTATAAAAGGATTAGCAACAGATGTAATATTGCCTATATTAAAGGAGAAGAGCATAGATATGATTTACACATGTGGTCCAGAGTTGATGATGAAAAAAGTCTTTGAAATTGCTCAAGAATTTAATCTTCCAGTTCAGGCAAGTTTAGAGAGAGTGATGAAATGCGGAATAGGGATTTGTGGTAGTTGCTTTATAGGCAAGTATCGTGTATGTAAAGATGGACCTATATTCGATTCTTCAAAGCTAAAAGAAGTTAAGGATGAATTTGGCTTATTCAAAATGGATCATTCTGGGAAAAGAGTTAGGTTACAATAGCAAGTTTTTATTGAGGCAAAGAAATTCTCTTGATTCTAAAGACTAGAAATATGGAATCAAAGACTCAAATAGGTAATAGAAAGAGACTTTAACAGTTCAAATTTCTATGTCATAACTGTTGAAATTAAGACTACCTAACGGTTATAAGATACCAGTTAGAAAAAGATATAGTGAGGAAGGGGTGATAACAGTCTAAATGCCAACCCATGGGTCACTCACAAAGGCGGGAAAAGTTAGAAGTGCAACTCCAAAGCTAGTCGCTAGACCTAAGACTGCTCCTATACCTAAAATGGGTAATAGAAGGAAGTTCGTAAAGAGATTTTCATTGAAAAGAAAGCCTGGGCAGAACTGGATAAATGTATGATCGACCGTCTTCTCAATTTCTTTGATGTAATTTACTAGGATCATATTATGGGAGTTGTTCAAAGCTTAAGCAATAGACCATTGATTTATGTATCGCCTTATCTAAGACTCTTTTGCATAATAGAGTTAAGGGTACTTGTATAATCGAAGCTCTGAGGGAAAAACATGGGTTTCATTAAAGTCATTAGATGAAAAATTTAAAAATAGCCAAGGTATCCATCAGCGAGTGGTTCGCTTTAAGAAAGCTGATAAGAGTCTTATCTCTTTATTAAAAATTCTTCCCACTAAGTTAATCATCACTACTTTCTTATTCGTAGCGTTCTTCTCTATCTTTTTAGCGCAGAATCATAATATATTTAACACATATGCATGGGATCTAGGGATATTTGACCAGGTTTTATGGTCAACGCTTCATGGTAGACCCTTCTATTATACATTGGAACCCTTCTGGTCACAGTATAACAACTTTCTTGCAACACATTTTTCACCAATACTTGTTTTAGTTCTCCCGTTCTATGCTCTCTACCCTAAGCCAGAGACTCTTTTCGTAGTACACTCAGCAATTATAGCTCTAGGTGTAATAGTTGTGTATAAGCTCTCTTACTTAGTGCTGAAAAATGAAAAATATGCACTTATATTTTCTATGTTATATCTTCTCAACCCTTTAGTACTTGGTCAAGCCTTTTCATCTTTCCATCTAGAAGGCTTTTTTATGACTTCAATGATGTTCACCGTATACTTCTTCATTAAGAGGAATTGGTGGAAGTACTTTTTCTGCTTTGCTTTGACTTTGATGACTATAGAGTATGCAGCAATACCTTTGATTTTCTTCGGAATTACTATGCTATTGATGATTAATAAATGGGGGAGTCCAAGTTGGGGCGTCAAATTTTTGATACCATTTGTAACAATTGTTTCATCTTTGCTATATTTCGTTCTAGCTCAAAATACGCAACTCGCTTTAGGTCTCATTAAAGTCAATATTCACCAAGAGTGGAAGATTCTTGGGGCAAACAGTATCGTGGAAGTACCATTGAAAATAATTGAGAATCCTGTTGCTGCATTAAACGCCCTTTCTTATGATTCTTTATACAAGATATTGTATTTATTGATGATATTTGCGCCAGTACTCTTTCTACCTCTACTGGAACCAATATACTTGCTACCAATTTCACCATGGCTCATAATTGCTCTCTTCTCTAATTATCCAGCCTATTACGTTGTCTTTACGTATTACCCAGCCTTTATAGTCCCTTTCATTTTCTTAGCAACGATTTATGGTTTCAGAAAGATTACTAAAAGTAAAAATGTAAAGATAGCCAACTTGAAGAGGTTAGTATCTCCAGCCATGCTTATGACTACGATGCTATTTTTGTTTATATCTGTTCCAAGTATTGAGCCGATGTCTCGCCTTTCAAGAGTGGATTTCCAACATGTCACAAAACTTCACGAAATATTAGGTCTACTACCAAATAACGCGTCCATACTCGCACAAGATAACATATTTCCTCACGTATCGGGCAGGTTTGAAGCTTATACGATACCGTCACCCAATTGGGAAGGTTTTGCTTCTAAAGCTACGGAGATGTTAAACATTACGCTAGCAAAGAAGCCGGAATATGTACTCATAGACCTTGGAACGGATAACCCGTATTCACGAGCTATGGGGGAATTAATACTTGAGACCTTATCGAAATCAGAAGAATTGTCCTATGGTATCTTTGCAGAGCGTGATGGAATTTATCTATTTAAGTTCAACTACACAGGCTTGCCTTTAATATCGAGTAAATATATTACACCCTAAAGTAATTCATCGCCAAGTCGTATGTTTGGCTTACTAAGTTCTGGATTGTCACCGTAAAAATCCCTAATTCGTACACTTGAAGAAGGTCTTCTGGTACCATTTCTTTATCCTGAGTCTGTACGCTACACCTAACAGTTCCCAAAACATTTGCCAAATCTTCCGTAAGCTAAACCCAGCATCTAACCGAATATGGATGGGTAACTCGACTAATTTTAGCTTTAAGAGGTTTGCGAGAGCTAGGAACTCCACATCAAACACGTATCGCTTCGCAGATTGCATTTTCACCAATTTCTCCAAAGCTTCCCTCTTGAATGCCTTAAAACCTGCCTGTGTATCACTCACCTTTATGCCAACAAGCAGTTTAGCTAGCACATAGAAACATTTGCTCAGAAACTTCCTAAGAAAAGGTGCTTGAATGCTTGACTGTCGATGCCACTTCGACCCTATTGCTACGTCCACATACTTTAACGCACTCAAATATTCTTGAAGATTCACAGGTGAAATTTCTCCACCAGTATCCAAGAGAAATAGGACTTCCCCACTTGTATGCTTAAAGCCTTCCTTTATTGCGTATCCTTTCCCTCTATTTTCATTGTAGCTTACAAGGTTTACGGCATTATGTTTCTTAGCGCACTCCAGAACTTTCTTTGCCGTCCTATCCGAGCTCCCATCATTGACTGCAATGATTTCATAATTCAATCCGATCTCCTCTAGAACTTTCACTGCCGCTTCTATTGCTCCTTCTATGTGCTTTTCCTCGTTATATGCTGGCATGATCACGGAGAGCTTCGGCCTGTCCTTCATTTCCTTTCTGCTCTGCTTCCTGGCAGCAAGATACCGATGAGAAGATAAATCGTTCTTGTATTTTAACAATTCTCAATGAGCATTCTTTCAAATATGGGTAGCACATTCTTCGAATCGTATTCCATCGCAGCCTCTCGAAGCCTAATGCTAGGTGATAAGACGTGGTTCGGATCTTTCTTCCACTCTTTATAAAGGTTTACTACTTTCTGTGAAAACTCGTTTACATCATTAGCATAAAGTAGTGGCAAATCTAGAGATAAGTGAGCTGGAATTCTTGTTGTCAGGACTGGCGTGCCACAGGCTAAACTCTCGACTATAACTAAGGGGAAGTTATCGGCTCTCGAAGGATAGACGGTAACATGGGCTGAGGAGTATAAACTAGCCAGCTCTTGCTCATTCGTTACATAGCCTAGCCCCCTTACGCTGCTCATCTTGTCGTTGGTTCCACCAACCCAAATGAATTCCGTATCATTGTATTTGCTTCTCAGCACATTAGCTACTGTAAGGAATACATCCCAACCTTTCTGCCATAAAGGTCTACCTACGTATAGCACGGTGAACTTATCACTCTTGCTTGTCATGGGCTTATACACATCTGTATCCACGAAGTTTGGTATGTAGTAGATCTTTCTATGCCTCACCTTAAGGGCCTTGTTCATTACGTGGATTGCTTCGTACATAGATAAGTCAGCTACGCCCATTACCTTATACAGTAGGCGCGAAAATATAGCCGGGAGGCCGTATGTTAAAGGCGGGGTCCTAGGCATGAAGTATACGTTCGAATGGATGCCAGCAATTTTCTTGGATTCACAATGAAAAAAGACATATCCTAAAGGATTATAAAACATATATGAAATGTCTGAACGGACGGTGTGATTCCACCCTTCGTGGTAAGGTATGCCATCTAGAATTTCGGCTAATTCGTTCAGACTGACTGCTCTTTTGCCGTGGGGTGTATATGGTAGGGCGCAAATTTCTACCTGATGCCCCTTTCTGCTAAGGTACTTCGCAACGTTCCAAGCCCATTTCTCGCCTCCTCCTCCGTAAGTTAAACTAATGTGGAGGCATAGAGCAATCCTCATTCTGAATCACCTTGAGAGATCATCTCAACTAATTTAACTTCAATGTAATCTAGGTAAACATCTACTACAGAAAAAAAGTCAAACCCTCGGAACTCCATTCTTGAAGACTCATCTATCTCAAAGCGGAGTGTTAAGTTATGCCAGGCCATTGGTTCTGTGAAGTTTGAACCGTAAATTGATGCATAAGCCAGTTGCTCTTTGATGTCAAAAGCAAATACATCGATGGTCATTATGTATTCGTTAGTAGGCTCGCCAATCATTATATGAAACGTCACGGTATAATTACCAGGCGGCAACGGTGCGCATGGACCAAACCAGAACGTAGTGCCATTGGCATAGTTCACATCACGGTAAAGCACGCATCCTGACTTCGAGTCTTGATAGGCAACAATCCTCCCATCTTCCAGGTACAAACTCCTGTAATCGTAAGTGTCCATCAACATGATAGGGCGACCGCTATAACCAAGCTTAAATAAGTATATCCCATCATTAGCCACCAAGAGGCCGTATGGAAGTCTTGCTTTATATAGTGTCTTATGAATTAACTCGGCTGTAGCCTGGCTTCCTTGATCGTTTGCTTTTAGATCTATGAATATGTATTCTGGCTTCTTTGCTAGTGTAATGTTTAGCATCTCCGTAGCTTTAGAAGTCCAAATTGGCGATGGTATCGTATAAGCCTCAAATCTGTCTGATACATGAGGAAAGATATTGTTTTGAGTGAATATGGATGCATTACCTGGAACTAAGCCTAGAATTTCATGTATCGACGTAGTGCGTTGATTATCAGAAGTCTGTATGTAAGAGTAGCTCAGCGCTCCCCATACTATGATCATAATTGATACCACTAAAACGGAGGTTTGAAAAAGTTTCATCAATTTTTTGGCATATGGTGCCATGCTACTATCAAGAAACTCCTTGAGGCCAAAAATCGTTGCCAGGAATAAATAGGGAATAATAAAGCTTGAGTAGTGTGTCCAAATTGCATAATGTTGGTAGTAGTTGGATAGAAGTGCAGCTACGAGCCAAGGTAATGCTGGCAAAAAGTGTAGGGGCTTTAGGAACGCAATGAAGGAAAGTGGGGCAAATGTCAGTAAGAGATATAATGACTTAGCAGTCCAATCATATGTAAGAGCATGCCATGCCGCAGTAGGGTCCATTAATGCTCTCATAGGCACTTGCTCCAAACTATCCGCACCTAGGATCTTCCACCCGCTAATGATACCTTCTGCGCTATATCCTAGTGTGATTCTTACATTCTGAGCTATTACAAACCATGTAGTAGCCAAAGCTATCGTCATTAATGCAATATAAAGGACCTTGGTTTCACGACTCGAACTGCGTCGCCAAAACAATATTCCAAAAATCCCGAAGAAAAGAACAGGTATAGCTGCATATTCTATGCTCATTAACGTGAGTATTGTAAAGGCAAAGTATATTTTCCAGCTTTTTTTGAAAAAGAAGTAGATAGAGAATAAAGCCAGCGCCATAAAGAAGTCTTCTAGATGGAACCACTCCGCGGTTACTCCTATGACTAATGGGTTAAGGAGGTATGCAAGAGCTAGCACAAGTGAGTACTTATCGTTTTGCAGTATTAGTCTGGAAAGCTTGTACACAGCCAACGCACCGAATGCTATTACTGTTGCATGTATTACAAAAAGAGTTTCAACCTCTGGGTAAATCATGTAAAAGGGGAGAACTAGAAGCAGTATTGGAGAGAAATGAGTTGCTAGGAAGTTATTGTTCGGACTCAAGAAAGGCTCTACTGTGTAATAGAAGGGTTTTCCGTTAAGCGTGCTCCACAGAACTTGATTGAATATTCCAGTATCCCAAGCGTAAGTAGAGAAATTGTAATGAGTGAATGATAGGAGGCTTGAGAATACAAAAATGTAAATGATCATACTGATGAGTAATGTCTTGGGTATATTCTTCGATATGGACTTAAGGAACGTAAAGATTCTGTAGCTAAGAACTCTTAGGTATGTCTTCAAACTCCATCACCTTACGATGATGCGATTCACATGAATGATTAGTAAAGTCATATCGTATGATTCATTATCACAGACTATTGCCTCGTTAACATAATTTTTTAGCCTTTTTATTACATTGGCAATCGTTTTTTCTTCATTAAAAGCAGGTAAGCAAGCAATAATTTTTTTATCATAATCCTTTTGCATATAAAAAAAGGAGAGAAGGGGGTTTAAGAACTTTTAAGCGTCTGGATGCTGTGGTTTCTCACTTATCGTTCCTAGTTCTTCTACTATCAATGCTACTGGATTCAAATTAGTACGCTTCCTCACGTGGCAGTACTGCGTATACAACTATTGTTCTTTCTGGTCTGAGTTCGAATAATATTCTGTATTTGCCTATCCGAAGCCTATACTGATTTCCATATCCTCGTAGCTTTTTGATGTCAAGCCTTATGGAGAAGCCCTCGTCCCGTAATGTATGTAAGGCTTCAATTATCCTTTTTCGCAAGTCTTCGCTTATTTTTTCAAGCTGTTTAGAAGCTCTCTTTTCGAGAAGAACGCTGTATCGTTGCAAACAGTCATGTCCCTTCTAATTCCTCGATAGGTATTAGCTTTATACTTCCTTTTTCCTTTGCCTTCATGTACTCTTTAATAGCCTCAATTTCATCTTCTAAAGGCTCTTCCAATCCAATGAGCCTTTCTTCAACAAGTTCCTCTAATCTTTCGACTTTTTCACGAACAAGCTTGACTTCTTTTAAGACTTCCTTTAGATCGCTACTGGACATTTGAATCCTATTTATTGAGCATGAATAGTAGAATATAAGTGTTAAGATGAAATAAAAAATAAAAAGGGTTTCCAGACTTACGGGTCTGGATGCTGTGGTTTCTCACTTATCGTTCCTAGTTCTTCTACTATCAATGCTACTGGATGAGTATCTGTGCTAAAGATGAAAAGGAGCTATACAGTTCTGAATCAGCTTAACTTTAAAGCATGCTAATCACATATTTTATCCTTAGGCATAGTGAGCTCTTAGATTACCTTAAGCCTTTATCGGTATTATCAATGGCTTCATCTCTGAAAAGGTTTAAGTTAGAGTTGGAGCAAAACATCTATTAGGTGTTTGGATGAGTAAGTCTATTACGTTAAAGACGATCTACAAAGAAGTTAGAAACATTAGGGAGATGCTCGAGGAACTCGCAGAGAAGACGGTTATCAACGTACTTTCTGAGGAAGAAATTGGCGAGGAAGAGTGGAGGGAGCTAAGAGAGGCTGAAGAAGAGATCAGGAAAGGAGAGTATGTAACACTTGAGGAAGCTGAGAAAAAGTTGAAGGCTAAATGAAATGGTCAGATACCGTATTCTACTCTCAAAGAAAGCCTACAATTTTTTGGGCAAAGTTGACAGAGAGCTCAGTTTCAGAATCATAAGAGAGGTTTCCGATCTGAAGAATTTCCCGTTCCTATCTATGCCTCATGATTTGGCTAAGTTGAAGGGTGGAGAAAAATTACTATAGGCTAAGGGTTTGTAATATTAGGATCATATTCAAGATAGATAAGCCTGCAAAGACTATATATGTCGAAAAAATAGGTTACAGAAAAGCAATCTACAAATAATTTACCTTAGCCTCTAAAAGGATGTTTGAAATTATAAAAAAGAAAATACCAGTGAAGAGAAGGAAGTAAATGTTTTAACTCTTCTCCGCCAGTGTTTTTGTAAGTTTAGCTATCGTTTCTATAAGCACTTTTCTCACGTCCGAGGATAGCTTGCCAAGATCTTTTCGTGTAAGTTTTGAAAATTCTAAAATTTCTAACCCTATAACTTCTCCTTTCTCTGAGTATTTTATCACTATGTTATCTGTTAACGGATTCGAGTACTTTTCATGTTCCGGGTTACCTATCCATAAGTCGAGGGAGTCTGTTACTGGAGTGTAATATAGCCTTACAAGCTTCTCTTCCAAAGAGTTTCACCCACCATTCTCCTAGTTAAATATGCAGTCATAAGGTAACCCTCGCTATTTAAATGCTTTACAACTACGCAGATAAACTTGTCCATATGTTTTCCATAGTAAAGGTGCACATTCGGATCTTCACGGCTTCTTCTTACTTCCTTTGGCTCTTGTAAAGTCCTTTTAACTTCATCTTCTAAACCTCTTACTGATGGATGCTTAATTGTCGCTACATAGTTCCAGTAGTTTTTAGTAGTGCGTATCTTTTTACCTAAGACCGATGTGACTTCAAAGAAAAGAGCACTCATAATTATTGTGAATCCCATCCAATTAAGTAAATCCTTTGCCTATTAAGAAACTGCAAATCACATAATAAAAAAAGAAAAAGGGTTATCCAGACTTACGGGTCTGGATGCTGTGGTTTTTCACTTATCGTTCCTAGTTCTTCTACTATCAATGCTACTGGATGAGTATCTGTACTGAATAATTCTTCTTCGTCTATTGCGTATGGATTATCTGTGTTTGGAATCTCGTAGTATATCTTTATCACCAGTTCAACGACACCTGGGTTCTCTTCCTGTAGCCAGTATATCAATGGGTAGAACATCCACTTCGGGTTGCCCCAACTGTCATAGTATATCCAGCCTAGCATCAAGTCATCTTCTGCCCACATTCCTTCACACCATCCTAGCTTTGGTATCCACTTTATATCATATGTAAAGTCTTCTGGATCCATTATACCATTTTCATTATCATCAGTCCAGTCTAGTACACCGTTTCCATCATCTAGGAATATAGGTATGTTCCACTGGAAGAGTAGAGTAGATGTCCACAAAGTATCCTCACCACTGTAACCATAGACTACAAATCCTACTGTTCCGTTTATGTCCTTGTATGTTGATATTATTCCTATCCCTGCTTTACCTAGATCATCTTCTACAACTCCTGGTATAGTTGTATCTAATGCCCACTCTCTATCAGGACCAAGGAATGTTGAACCCCAGTCTGGTACGAGTAAGAAGTCGTTATAACCGTAGAGTCCTCTATAGACTGCTTCCTCGAATTCGTTGAAGTACTCAGTAACTGCGTTTGACAATGGTCCACCTACAGTTATTATGTTAGAGCTTGCTATAGGCACGGTGCTACTCCAATCATCCTTCAATGCCAATCTTTTGTCTGTTGTTGAATAGTAGTAATCTGCTCTTGTATCACCAGTTCCAAACTTTCTTAATAAGAATGGTACTGTTGGTGTGAGTGGCTCTTTCACGTCTAGGCTAGGCATCATGACTGGTATGTTCTTTATTGAGTCGAAGGCTTCTGTTACCATTGATGCTCCAAGGCTATCAACTGGATGTGAGTCTCTTCCTGCTGTTATCCATTCGTAGCTACCTGTGAAGATGTAGAGTTCTACGCCAAGGATGTATAAATCCTCTCCTTCACCTGCTATTATTTGGACTTTCTGATCATCATAGTAGTCGAGCATCCAAGATTCAACGTCGAAGCAAACCGTACCGTTTCTATCTATGACTCCTAGGA
>JACGUK010000026.1 GCA_024256265.1 archaeon | reverse complement strand
AGGCTAGTATTCTGATTCAATGACTCTATAAAAGATGAGAATACAGAAACTCAAGTGGCTTTATCTCCTCCATCGCTTTCTTCCATGATTCAATGACTCTATAAAAGATGAGAATACAGAAACCTTACCTCTACCTAAGAAACCACCTACTGCAACCAGATTCAATGACTCTATAAAAGATGAGAATACAGAAACTCATCCTCAGCATCTGCAGTGTAGAAAACCATGCTTATGATTCAATGACTCTATAAAAGATGAGAATACAGAAACAAAATATTGCATATTTACCACACTCATTACATTGTCGATTCAATGACTCTATAAAAGATGAGAATACAGAAACATTATGATGAATTGTGGATTTCGACTTGAAAGTTTTGATTCAATGACTCTATAAAAGATGAGAATACAGAAACCAGCGAGAGATACAGATACAGGATGGTCTTTTGAGCTGATTCAATGACTCTTTAATAGAAGAGAATACAGAAACTTCCTAATCGCTTGCCTATTCCATGCGTTTAGATAATTTTTAATACAAACTCACTCTATATTTGAAAGCCTATGATAACTCTAGTAATTTATGACATTTCAAATGATAAAGATAGATCTAAACTCGCTGAGCTTTTGATGAATTATGGCTTGGAAAGAATCCAGTATAGTGGTTTTAAGGGTATTTTGAACACTCATGATAGGCTTATACTAACCAAAGAGGTCAGAAGATTTGTTACAGGAGATAGAGATAGCGTTTATGTGATCAGATTATGTAAGGAGTGTGCTAGTCTATGCCAAATCATATCCAACAAAGAGGTAACTCTAATAGATAAATCACAAGTTAGAATAGTTTAGTGATGAGAATTGTATTTCCTTACTGAATTAGAGCATAAGATGCTTCTTCATAGGCTACTACCTTTGGCTAGGCAAGTAGGAGTTAGTCCTGAATTGAGAGGGTGGAACTGGTATCAACCTCCTCTTAAGCCCTATTATGATGTTAAGATTCCTATGTATTCTGTTTGTTCAAAATACTGCCCTAATGATAGAGATGTCTACCTAGCTCAAGTAAAGAAGGTAAAGCCAATTCTAAATTTCAGAGTTACCCTTGGTAAAATTCTTCACGGCGTAGTTAGCGATGCTCTCCAAGGCTTTATGAGAGGCGGAAATATCAGCTTTGAAGAATGGTGGAAGAAGATAAGATGGGAAGGATTAGTTGGAGATAGAGAGCTTTTAAAGAGGAGAGCGAAGCAAGTATGGGACTTTGTAGAAAAGAATTATGAAGCTCAGTATGCTAACCTATCAGCCACTCAGCCTTACGCTTCAGATCACGATCTGATGAAATCATCTATGCCATTTCTTATTGAGCATAAAATCTCTGGTGAGCTTTTAGGGTTGAGTGGTCTATTGAGCTTAGATTGCTACGATTATCTAAGATGCATTATGTTTGATCTTAAAGTCGACGATAAGCAAGAGGATTGGCATAGATTATTTCCTGTAGGATATGCAATAGTCTTTGAGAGTGTTCATGAAGTTCCTGTTGATGTATGCTGTGTTTTATACTTGAGTTTCATTAATGAAAAACTTGTCATAAAGAAAGATGTCTTCTTCTCTAATAATGAGTTAAGGAGTTGGTGGATTGAAGAAAGAGACCACAAGCTAGAGATTGTTGCATTAAAGAAAGACCCAGGCATACCAAATATTTGTAATGAAAATTGTATATACTACAAAAGCTGTAGAAGTGAATAAATTGGAAAGATTAGTCATTGATGGTTATGGAAAGTATGTAGGGAGGAAAGGCGATAGGATTGTTGTGAAGGAAGAAGGAAAGATAGTTGCTCAAGCCTTGCCCAAAGAGTTAAGGCAGGTTCTGATAACTGGGCATGGTGCTATTGGCTTTGATGCTTTGAACTTACTTTCTAAGAACGGAGTAGACGTGATCTTAGTTGATCAGCAAGGCGAATTAACTGCTCGTTTAGCACCCCCTGAGCTGAGGACTGTATTAACAAGAAGAGAGCAATACTATGCTTACAAGGATAAAAGAGGGGTAATTTTGGGCAAGGAGTTTGCATTAACGAAGCTAAAGAACCAATATTCAACTTTGGGCACCTTAGCCAAGAGGAGAAAGGACTCTGATGCTAATTCAGCAGACAAGATGTATGGAAAGAGGGAGGAGATCAGCTTAAAGATACGTGAGATGGAGCAGATAGACGCTGAGAATATAGAGTCTGTGAGAGATTCTATAATGGGCATCGAAGGTGTAGCATCAGCGAATTATTGGTCTGCTATTATGCCCATAATACCTGAAGAATTTGGATTTAAGGGAAGATCAGGAAGGTATGCTCCTGATCCAACAAATGCTATGCTGAACTATGGTTATGGTGTTTTAGAGGGAGAGGTTTGGAGGGCTATTCACTTTGCAGGTCTAGACCCTTATGGAGGGTTTTTACATGTAGATAAACCAGGTAAGCCGAGCTTGGTTCTTGACTTAATGGAAGAGTTTAGACAGCAACTCATCGATAAGAGCATAATAAAACTCATATCTAGGAAGGAAGTTAAGCTAGAGGACTTTTCAATGAGGGAGAATCTATGCTTCTTAGGAGATAAAGCAAGAAGGACTTTATTGAAGGAGATTTTGGAGAGGTTCGAGGATTACATCGCAATTGGTGAAGAGAAGATGAGATGGTGTGACTTGATGCTCAATCAGGCTAGAAATATTGGTAAATTCTTAAGGGGAGAGATGCCGAAATATGAAGGCTTCTGGCTACGATGGTAAGATAATCATCGATGTATGGGAGATCGTTCAGTATTACTATTGCCCGAGAAAAGTTTACTTCTTACGCACATTAAGCATTCCAATTCTGAAGAAAAGGAAGATGATAGAAGGGCAAGAGGAGCATTTAAAGGAAATCAAGAGAATTAAGGAGAGGAAGACTCTATTTAATTATGATAAAGATGAAGTTAAGGCGATCTATCACAAATTGTCATTAGAAGATGATGATCTAGGACTGGCTGGGCAGATAGATGTGGTTATCGAGTTAAAGAATAGCAAAATCTTGCCAGTTGAGATTAAGTATTCAGAATATATGGATGCTTTTAGGGGTAGGAAAAAGCAACTTATTGCTTATGCAATTTTGTTAGAAAGGAAGTTCAATCGGATCGTTGATGAAGGTATTTTATACTTTCCCACTCAGAATAAGCAGATAACCTTACCGATCGGTTATGAGGAGAAAAAGCATCTGATAAAAGATTTAGAAAAGATAAGAAAGTTGATCCTTAGTGAGAGACTTCCAGTTAGGTCAAATAGTAAAAGATGTAACTACTGTGAGGTTGCTAAATACTGCACATAAAAAACCTCTTATATATCAATACATTAAGTTATGAAAGATGAAGAAAATTCTAATAATGAGTGTTGGAATGGGCAGGGGTATTGAAAGCGCATTATATGGATCGATAAAACTTCATAATCCAGATCATGTCGTGTTCATAACCACTAAAGCAAGTGAAGCGACTCTAGACAGAATGATATATGGCAAGAAAATTAGGGACATCACCAAAAATAAATGCGTAATTCTAGAGAATGAAGAAGATATAGAGGCTTCATATGAACTTATGGAAAAGGTTGTGGAGAATCTCTTGCAAGAAGGATACTCTCCAAACGATATAGCCGTTGACTTCACCACAGGCACCAAAGTTATGTCAGCAGCATTAGCTGCAGTAGCTGTGATATATGATCTAAGTTCTTTAACATACGTATCTGGACAGAGAGATGAGAATGGACGAGTAATTTCTGGAACAGAGAGAATAATGACCCTAGAGCCATTAAAGATTGCCTTAGATATTAAAGAAAGGAAAGAGATCCCAACTTACTTTAACATATACCAATTTAACACATGTTTAGGAGTTCTTCAAAAATTTAAGACTTTTGAAAGAGTCTTTACTTCAGAAAAACGTAAACAGATAAATGAATTAGAGAACATAATTGTAGGATTCCAAGAATGGGATCGATTTAACCATAAGCTAGCTAGGGAAAGATTATTCGAAGTAAAGAGGTTTAACCTAAAGAAGCAAATTGAATTCCTAGATAACCTTATTGCAGAAAGAATAAGCCTATCAAAAAGGTTCCCTGAATTGAAAGGAAAAATACCTACTACCCATCTAATCGTTGACTTATTCTCGAACGCAGAAAGAAGGGCTGAAGAAGGCAATTATGATGACGCTGTAGCTAGACTTTACAGAACAATTGAGATGATAGGGCAATTCATCTTGCTCACAAAGTATAATATCAACCCAGGAGATGTAGATGTAGAGAAGCTGAAAGAAAAGCTCTCAACCGATCAAATCGAGACTTATGATAGAAAGAGGGATGAAGAGGGTAAGATTAGGCTCGGCTTAAAAGAAATCTTTGAGCTAATAGTAAAACTTGACCCTACAAACCAGACCTCGCAACTATATTTAGACCTAAAAGATGATTTAAAGAAATACCTGGGTTTCAGAAATAACTCCATATTGGCTCATGGATTTGAACCTATTGATAAAGAAAAATACGAGAAACTTCGGCAAATCGTAATTAAAATGATGGAGAAAATGATCTCGAACTTCGATGAGATGCTGGCAAACTCAAAATTCATTAAAATAAAACAATGATGACGAATGTTAACAGTTCAGAGTTAAACAATGTGAGTGATAATCATGAGAAAAGTTTCCGATTTGTTTGAGCCAAAAAGAGCGCAATTAGTGAGGACGAAGAACTTTATGTGAGAAAGGTCTTAACAGGATTAGTGTAGAATTGAAAGATTTTATTTGGGCATTCCTTCTTCCCTGTTTCCTAATGGTTTTCTCTTTCCTTGCTACTTCAATGGCTTCTTCAAAGCGTTGCTTAATAAGTTCAGGTAGTCTTCTATCACGTTCTTTAGTGTAATTTCAATCACTTTTGCCTTTTTCTGTATCTACTATACCTTTATCTCTCAGTGACTTAAGTGTGGGACATATGTGCAGATTAGTAGCACTTTTCTCAATGGGTTTAAATAAGATCGCTCTTTAATTGGCTTGATTCACTCATGGCTTTAGAGAGGGGATTATTAGACTTCTTAAGGCTTTGAGAGGAGAATTAATATGGTGAAAACAAATTATGTGGATTATAATGAGCAGGAGCATGGGCTTCCTGTACCTTCAAGTATCAATCCACAAGATGAGAGACTGCTAGCACTGCATGTGACCTATGATGAGGTTCTGAATGCACTAAGAAGCGGAGAACTTGATGTTAATTCCTCAAACAGGTTGATTAAGTTAATAGAAGGCAGAGTGAGGCAGGCGTTAACTGTTGTGAGAGGGTACTATTCTGCAAGGATCAAATGGGGATTCTATCCTGAATTTGTCATACGGATAGGAAATAAGCGTATTCAAGTAGGGAGTAGGAAAGCGGAGTTGATACTTGCCCAAATCTTGGGTAATGACTATGCGATTGTGCTTTTCCAGTTAATCGAATTAAGGCGAGAATTGATTCGCCACCGTTACATAGCATGGTGTCATGCACAAGAGCAAAAGAGAAGAGTAGTAGAAAGGAATGCAGAGGTCACGATGCTACTCTATAACCTAGGCAAGTATGCCCTAGAGAAATTATTAAGAAGGGAAGGTGGGAAGAATGAAGGTTCCACTTTCTGAGTATAATAAGGAATGGGATAAACGAAAGCTAGACCTTCAGGTCTATTCTATAGTGGCTTACTCTTTTGATAGCGTACTTGATTTGGATCTTGAGGGATTAGTCAGAGAGTTTAAGTGGGATAGGAAAACCGATAAGCTCCAGTTGTCGTATGTGCAGAAAATCAAGGGGAGTAATTATGAACCTTTTTTCAAATATCGAATACTGCTACATAAGTTCGACCGTGAGCAAGATATTTTGCTTCGTGCAGACATTGCTCTTATTCCCATTTGTTCATCGTTCTTAGTATGTATCTCAAGTAACGAAGAAAACTATCCGCAAAGGCTATTAGACTTAATCTTCAAAGGCAAACCCTTTCGAATAATTGAACAAAGATGGATAAGCTCTTCTCGAAGGTCTCTTTTTACGGCTAGCGTTACTGAGGCTCTTCAGCCCTTATCAGAGGAGCACAGAGGGAGCAATCTTTAGATGAGAAGAAGGGTGAAGAGGGAAAGTGAGATTACCAGAAGAAGACATATGGAAAAAATGGAGAGAAGATGTGGATAAGTATTTCAAAGAAATGGAAAAGAAGTGGAGAGAGGATGTGAACAAGGTATATTCTATACATGGCTCTAAATCATCTCATGGCTCAGAGTCACCCAGTCCTGAATTGGAAGAGCTTATGCTTGCTGACTATCTTTTAGAGAGGGCTTATGCTCGTGATCCTTTAGTTATGACTTGGTTTGATGCTCATGGCTACACTACAGAGGATTTAGAGATGGAGATAAAGCGATTAGAGAGAGCCTTAGCTGGAAAAAGAGTAGGAGCACCGATTATTGATATATTGAGGATGAGGGAAGATATTGCTGAAAAGGAGAGGCATCTAACACCACTAACTGGGCTTGAATTAATACTAGAAGGTGCACAAAGGATGCAAAAATGGGCTTTAGATAAGATGAAGGAGAAAGGTTTTGCTACTGTAGAGGAATTAGAGGCTGAAGTAGATAGACTAAGAGAGATTGTACTAGACCCTAATCAAAACCAACTAATGTTAAAAGAGGAAGTGATACCAAAAGAGGAAGCGTTTGAGTTTTTCAAGAAGCATTATCAAGTATCAAAAAGACCAATGCCTCCCCCTTTAAAAAGTATTGTAGAGAAATATGAGTGGAAAAGAGTTCCAGAGTTAAAGTATCCCATACCTATCTTACCTGAGCTTGAATATAATCGTGATAATAGACTTTGGTTAGGCGCTATGCTCGATGCTGAAGGGACAGTAATAAAAGCTCATAGAGGCTATGATAGAGTTGATGAACTGTACCGATATGAATACCTACATCCTTACATTAGTTTTGCTCATACGAATGAAGGAATTGTTGAAAAGTTCAGAAGGCTTACTGATGAAGAATATTCGATAGAGGAGCGACCACCACCCTTAAAAACGGCTTATAGGTTTTCCATCTATGGAGTAAAAACCATGTCAATACTCCATTACACGAGACCCTATCTGATCGTCCATGAAGACATCGCTGATAATCTTTTCAAGCAGTTTAAGGAGTGGTTTAGTATTAGATTGAAGTAGATAGTAAGGCTGTCGGAAAATTCCTTAGTAAGGGATAAACTCAATTATCACATCCCAATTAGTATTGTAACGAACTAAAGGCATTAAGATTTTAAACCCTCTTTTCTTTGCTTCTTGAGCAACCTCTAATTCTCTTTTTGATAATCTGCCCCAAGATTTACTTGTTGTCGATGTTACATCGATAAGATACTTCCCATTCTTCGAATCAACGCCGATATAGTCGAACGGAATTTGACCATGAGAGCTTCTCTCTCTTGCATATACACGATCTAAAAAATTTCGCTCTTCATAGCCTAGCTTTGAAAGCACCATGAATACATCTCTGTAGCCTAATAGTTTATTAATGACATAATAGCGGCGTATAAGTTTTGAAAAATCCCCAGCTAAGTATGGCTCTTTACGTTCTATTCTGCTTAAGGATGAATGATCAAAATACACTACTGTTTTATATATAATAAGACCTAACTTTAAACATCCATTAAAGCACCGCTCACAAAGCCAAACACGATAATAAGGATACCCGTAATCTGTTAATACTTCAGTAAGAACTTCTTCTCCTTCTTCTCCACCTATAAAACATTTTTTATATTTTAGGGCAAGAACAACCTTTTCTAGACCTAGCTGGTTTATGGAGTTTTCGATTTCCGCCTTAATTTTATCATACGCCAAGGAGACCAGACATCCCCCATCTTTTAGCTTAGTTAAGATGTCTTCAAACTGAAGGTTGACTTCTTTAAGCAAGTTGCTATCATAGTTTAGTAGCCATGCAAGGTCAGATGTTCCGCAGAAAAGGATATCTTGAAGGAGCAGTTTATTTGCTACCCTTTTGAACACCTCTTCAGCGATCTTTCCTTTAAGAGTGTTGTCACCATCTTTCAATATATTGTAACGTATAACCTTAGACAATAAGACCTATGACGGATTAGAGCTTACCTTTTAATATCCTTAATGCCTATACATTTTCCGACAACCTAGTAGATAGTGTTTAAAAAAGAGGTTTACCAGCTGAGTATGCTAGAAATACATACCCTAGAGAAAGTAGTAAAGGATAGGATTCATGAGATAGGAGAGTTGACGCCTATCCCAGTCATATTGAGAGAAAGAAGCGCTTTAGTCATAGCTCCAACAGGTTCTGGCAAAACAGAGGCTGTAGTCATACCCATATTCATATTATTATCTCATAAAAAGCCAGTGAGAAAAGGCATCAGAATGCTCTACATAACCCCTTTAAGAGCTTTGAACAGAGACATCCTTAGAAGGATCATCAAATATGCTGATAGGGAGGGTTTAAAGGCTGAGATAAGGCATGGCGATACACCCTTATCGATAAGAAGGAAGATGGTTGAAGAGCCTCCCGATGTTCTCATAACTACTCCTGAGACCTTGAGCGTATTGTTGGTTGGAAAGAGGCTTAAGCATCATCTAAAGAGCGTTGAATGGATTGTAATAGACGAACTTCATGAGCTTATAGGAAATGAGAGAGGTTCACATCTAACCATAAGCTTAGAGAGAGTTGAAGCTTTATCAAATGAGAAGGTAAAAAGAGTTGGACTGTCTGCAACTTTAGGAGATCTGAGCATAGCTGCAAAATTTCTATCAGGAATTGGCAGAAAGTGCGCCGTGTTAGTGGATAATTCCATAAGAAATTATAACATAGAATGCAATTATATCGATGGCTCTTTTCTAGATATTGCTGACTTTATCCTAAACCATTTCAAAAAGATGAGTGGGGAGAATAAGACTATCCTTCTCTTCACTAACACAAGAGATGAGGCTGAGTTTATCGGTGCCATATTAAAGGCAAATTCTCCTGATATTCCTATTGAAGTGCACCATGGCTCTCTATCAAAAGAAGTTCGTGAATCTACGGAGATTAAGCTTAGAAGCGGAGAGGCTGGGATAGTCGTTTGCACATCGTCTTTAGAATTAGGTCTGGATATAGGAACTGTAGACCTTGTAGTTCAAATCGGCTCTCCTAGGCAGGCTGTGAAATTGATGCAGAGAGTAGGTAGAAGTAGGCATAAACTAGGCGAGACTGCTTTAGGAATGATTGTTACAAATAGGTTTGATGATGAGCTAGAGGGAATCGCTCTAATAGATCGAGTCAAGAAGAGATGGCTTGAGAACAGTGAATTACATGAGAGAGCCTTAGATGTTTTATCCCATCACCTTTCTGGATTTTCTTTAGATAATTCCTTCTCATTAAAAGATTCTCTTCAAATATTCAAGAGAGCATACCCATTTAGGAATGTTGATTTAGAAGATTTAGATTCTTGCCTTAAAATCCTAAAAAGTCAAGGGATAATAAACTATAATGGAGAAATTGTGAGAAGAAGCAAGAGAACCTACGATTATTACTATGAAAATCTATCGACAATACCAGATGTGCAACAGTTCGATGTTATAGATTTACCGTCAAAGAAGACTATAGGAAGGCTTGATCATCTTTTTGTAGGTGAGTATGGTGAGCCAGGAAAAACGTTTGTGTTAAAGGGCTCTTCATGGAGGATATTATCGATAGATGATGAGAAGATGGAGGTTCATGTGGAGCCTATATCTAAGGATTTGACAACTATACCTTACTGGACTGGCGAATTGATCCCTGTGGATTTGAGTACAGCAAAAGAGGTTGGAAGGCTGAGAAGGCAGGTAATTAGTGATAAGTTAAAGGTTAATGAGAAGCAAAAGAAGAGATTATTGATTTCTAAAGAGAGATTAGGAGTCATTCCTGATGAGAATACGATAGTGATAGAGAAGAAAAAGGCATCTAATTTTATTGTGATTCATGCCTGCTTTGGCTCAAAAGTAAATCAGACTTTAGCTTCGATATTATCTACTTTAATCTCTTCTAAAGGCTATCCTGTCGAGGCTAAATCTGATCCCTATAGAATCTTGCTATCATCCTTCGGAAGATTAGAGATTAAAAATGTAATAGATGCTTTAAATGATGAATTCGATATAGAAGATGTACTCTCTGCTTCTACTATAGGGACTCATCCTTTAAATTGGAAGACATGGCATGTAGCAAAGAAGTTTGGCGTAATCAGCAAAGATGCTCAATATGATAGAAGGTCATCTCGCTTAATACAAGACATATATGCAAAAACAGCCTTATACAAAGAAGTTCTAAGAGAGTTATTCTTGGAAAAGTATAGCATACCAGCAACAAAAGAGATTTTATCAAAGATTAGAAATGGCAAGATAAAAGTGATTCAAAAAGAGGTCGATGAATTCTCGCCCATAGCTAAGCCTATATTGGAATATTCTTCGAGCTTTGTAACCCTTTCTGCAAGTTCTGAGAAAGCAATCATCGATCTTGTTGAAGAGAGATTAAAGAATACAAAGCATAGGCTAATTTGCATGAATTGTGCTTGGGAGAGAATTTTAAGGACAAAGGATGCTGAAGATGTTATTATCTGTCCTTTATGCAAATCTCGTTTAGTCACTGCTACATATCTTTCTGATGATGAATTGCATAAAATAATAATGAGGAAGATAAGAGGAAAGAAGCTAAAAATTGATGAAGAAATAAAATTCAAAAAGGCTTGGAAGATATCTTCTTTCATACAGAACTTTGGGAATAAAGCTCTCCTTGTGCTTTCAGGTTATGGAGTTGGTCCAGATACTGCTGGTAGAATATTGAGAAAGGTTGCTAATTTTGATCAATTGATAAAAGAAATCTATATGGTTGAGAAGACCTTTGTGAGGACGAGAGGTTTCTGGGATTAGATGATAAATGAGATTCTGTTAAATTAAGGGGCATAGCGTATCATCTCTCTAGTACTCCAAACCTTTACCCTCTTCTGCCTTTTGAAGTCCTTATCATCGCTTCAAATGCCGTCACACGCTATGCTCAAAGAGGCAGCTATGAAAGGAATATCATCTTTATCAATCGACCCCATAATCTTTTCAGCTTCATTCCGCTTAGCCAAGATATTCTCCGAAGGAACGATTTGTATGTTAGTCAGAAGGATGCTCAACGTAAGCTTGATCTCTTCTTCAGAGAGACCTGTCTTCTCCACAAGGAGGGGTAGATGCTTCTCAACCTCCTCTACAGCATACTCAGGAACATAGAACTGGTGATTAGGGCTTAGAAGAATGACTCTAACCTTCGAACCCTTGATAAGGGCTTTAAGGATAATGTTCGTATCTATGATGAGCTTCAAGCATTTCTTCCTTCAGCTTTACTGTATCTCTCCGCTATTCCTCTTTTGACTAATTCGCTGATTTCAAGAGCCTCTTTCTCTGATAGCTTGCTCTTACTCACGATCTTATCGAGGAGCTCAAGCTTTCTTGCATACTCCCACATCGCCTGTCTAGCTACTTCACTCCACTTTATCTCAGGATGCCTCTTCATTATCCTATAAAGCTCCTCTGGCACTGCTAAGGTTACGTTTACCAAGTTTATCACTTATGTGCAATAAGTAAATATACATATTAATAAGCTTACACTCTTTAATGTAACAAATGAGGGAAGTTTATCTTCAAAGAACCTTTTATACTTGCGTTCTAAGCCTTCTAATTTCTTGTAATTCTAATAAGCCATGTTCGATTTGCTTTCTTTCATTTGGCTTTAGACCAAGATTGTCATAGATTGTTTCATCAAGGTCTTTTTGCACTCTTCTCTCGTTCTCGATTGTCTCTCTCAACTTAGGGAGAATATAATTGGCTACAAAGTCACGCTCAGAAGTATATTTTGACATTCAGTTTACTTAATTATTATTCGATATATTCATGTTACGAAAATTAACAAGCCTTATTTAAAATGCTAAACAACAATTTACCAAATATTAGGTTATAATCCTATATGCATAAAGATAACCTCATCACGAAATTTTCATATATGAATTCATTGAATTTTACTTTTCACTTCATCGACAATTTCCAATATGAAAAATTTTTTTATGATGATATCTATTTAGTAAATTAACTAGTGACTCTTTCAATAGATGAATAGGGTCTTATTATAAAGATATGTTCATTTTTTCCTGATATTTGTGGTATTATAGCACTAATTCTTAATCTTTCTCCTGGTGAAATTCCTTCTAAAAGGCTAGTTAAATCTCTCCAAGCAACTACCTTTCTCTCCCCAGTCTCATCTCCTACCATAATTTCTGCTTTCTTTATGATGGAACCATCCTTTGTTGTCACATCTTTTATGCTAGCATGAGATAATGCTATAACCTCAAGAAAGACTGGATGATCTAAATTTTGTGTATTTTTGATCTTCAATAAGAATGATTGTACTTTAGGGTATATCGGGTCATCCAAAGTTTTAGTTACTATCGATTTTTCATCATCACAAACAATCTTTGAATTAATAATTTCTTTTGGGTAGCAAGTTATCAAGCTATCAGGCTTAATAGATAACAGCTTATCGTGAGCATCATCCTTTGCTACTAGAGTATAAAACCTCTTTATAGAATCTATCAATAAAGCCGATGTGCTCTTCCCTTCTTGAGTAGGACCTATAGATAATAATCTAAACGACATAGGGGAGGCTCTATGGATTATTTTCTTAGAGATGACTTCTAAGAGAGTCCCTGTATCTCCATGAAACTCTATCTCACCATAAGATAGCATCTTCGCTCTTACGTTAACCAAGCGCACGATAAAACCTATTTGTAAACTTTCTATGGCTTTTGATTCGCTATCCCATATGGCAACACGAACAGATTGGTCGCTGTCTATATCATTTATGTAAAACTGAATAACAGAACCTTGGCTACCATCTTTTCTTGTAAATTGAGATAATTTTGGCTCTGTCTTTACTGAACCACGGATAGAAAGGTAAGAGACTGGAGATTTTATGGCTGAGACGTCTTTTGTTACTTCCTCTATAGTTGGGAATTTTTTAATCAATTCTTGATCATCTATAACTTCTATGCTTCCTCTTGATCCTACATGTAGTTCAGAGCGTCCATCTAAACCTGATCTAACGTAGCCTTTTATTATCCTCAAAACAGTGTTTGGATTTATGTTTAAAGAATCGATCAAAGTGGCTTTCTCATCCCATAAAGTAACCTTTGTAAAATTGTCCTTATCGAACAGGATGATTTTCCTATAATAGCCCTGAGAGCCGTCCTTCTTTGTATAATTTTGAATCGGATATACACTTAAAACACGAGATATTATCGTTATCTCACTGGCACCAATATAAAGATCCTTAAGAGTCAAGTCTGAGGTTGTCATATATTCCAAAGTTATGCCCAAGTCTGAGGCTACAAGGAAGAGGGCGCCCATATCTGTTAAGTAACCTGCTCCTACCTTTCTCTTCTTCTCCTCTATCAGATTTGATAGGGCGCTCTTATCCATGCTTGATCGTTTTTGCAACTCATCGAATAGCCTATCGAATTCTGCCAATTTTACTTACTTATTTGTATTGGTCACTTATTTAAGTTAATGACGTTATATTTCAATCTAATAAAGTCTAAGTTTTAACCAAGCGTCGCTAAAAATTTATTGATTATTAGATCAATAGGGCATGTTCTTAAGACTAAAAAGTAACACATTTTAACAACTTGTACGAATCTAACTTGGGCTGATCCCTTTGAGTAGTAGTAAGAAAAAGAAGCAAGCTCCTATGCCAGCTTCTAGTGCTGGGCTTCTTAGATTTTTTGAGGATGAAACAAAAGGAGTAAAAGTCCGTCCAGAGATGGTCATGGCATTAGCTATTGGCATAGCTATTATATCTATCCTCTTGCGCATCTTATTGCCAGCATAATTTGGGTGTTAGACAACTGCAGAAGGACTCTAAGTCGAGCATAGCTAGAAAGTATCAGAATCTCTTCACTTTGCCATCTATTAAAGTAGCAATGATTTTAACTATGATCACATCTACCTTTTTGTTTATCAGCTCTTATTTCTTGCTTTACGAACTCAACTTATCAACACTCATAACTCTTCTTATCTTCGAGGTTTCAATTTTTGTCTCAATAATGATAGAGCGGTTTCTCTTAGAGGATAATCCTTTAGCCACTTTCAGAAGGCTCGTCTTTATCTCTTTTTTCTCTTACTTAGTTTGGTTGTCAGTGCTTATCTTCGGTCTTCTCTTCTCCATCCCTTTCTCGATTTATTATAGGAATTATATCTCTCTTTTGCTTCTAGGCTTTTTTTACGTTATAGCGTTCAGGTTATTGGTCGTAGGCTCTATATTTTATGGGAATTTATTAAAAAAAGCCTTCATCACCTTCTTTCAGCCAATGATATTAGCACCTATGTTGTTCCCTATACCATCATTCATTGAGATAATCACAATATACACAATTCCTACTCTGGGCGGGGCTATCACCATAACTTTGGTTGCACTTTACCTAATCTTTGTCAATAGACCGGGTGCAAAATTGATGGGGGTAGGTTCTTTAATGCTTCTCCGTTCTTTTCTTTCAGCTTGGGCTGCCAATTATCCTGAATTTATAGAGGAGTTTATGGATAAGATGAGTTCTCAACAAAAAGTCAGGGCAAATGTGATAGTTTTAGATTCAAAGAATATGAAAATAGCTCTTGTAATACCAGAAGTGCACCCAGGTCCTTTCTATCCTATAGGGAGTAGCAACTTACCCTTCTATCTTCAAAATTGGTTCTTAAGTAATGGTTTGTCACCTATGATTCTCCATGGAGTCTCAGGACATGAGCTCAATCTTCCGTCTAAGAGAGAGGTAGATAAATTCATTTCATCCTTTAAAAGCTTAAAAACTATAGCATCAGGGAAGACTTGTAGCATCCCCATCATAGCCAAATTTGGAAAAGCAACAGCCACATGTATTGCCTTTGGAGATACTATTTTGGTTATGCTGACTCTATCCCCTTTTGGCATGGAAGATTTACCATTGGATTTAAAGCAAGAGATAGAAGGTCTAGCCTTGAGGTTTGGTTACAACCATACTACAATAGTAGACACTCATAACTCACAGGGAGATTTAATAAAAAAAGAGGATTGTGACGAGTTGATCAAAGCCACTGAGAAAGCCTTGACGGATTTAAGGTCTTTAGATCAACATAATTTTACGGTCGGATTCGCCCATTCTTCAGAGCTTAATCCTCGATTAGGAAATGATATAGGACCGGCTGGGCTAGGTGTTCTAGTATTTGAGATCAATGGTAAAAAGTATAGCATAGCGGTTGCAGATTCGAACAACGCTATCATGGGTTTAAGGGAAGAATTATTAAGAAATTTTAAAGACTCAAGTGCACCTGTTTTAGAGTTATGCACTTCTGACACCCATGTTACTGCTGGCAAGGCATCAGGCTTAAAAGGCTACATAGCTCTGGGGGAGAGAACGGGTTTGAAAGAGTTATCAGAAGTCATAAGGATTCTTATCGATAAATCGTTAGAAAGAATGGCCCAGGCTAATTTTCAAGTTAATTATATTGATTCATCGGTGAAGGTTATAGGCATGAAACTTATTGATGATTTCTCAAAAGTTCTTGATAGATCTTTCTCATTGTTTAAGAAAGGCGGTCTTATCATAACTGCTCTCTCCATTTTATTTTTGATTTTGACTGCAATCTTCGTTTAGCTAACTTAACTAGTCTTACTCGTAGGCTTTTTCCACCATTGCTTTACATACAAATAGACTGCAAACGTAGATATGACGGTAACTAAGAGAAGTGAAGTTACTATCCACCTCCAATGTTCCTCCATAAGAAAAGGAATACCATAAATCGTTGCTAGAGTGTTAGGTACAAGAATAGCTGTTCCTATGATCGTTAACCAGAGCAGTAATGTAGTCATCTTATTCGTTATATCTGTTTGAAGGACGCTAACGTTGGCTGATAGTACCTCAAGTATATTCCCTGCAAGTGATATCTGCCTTTCTAAATCTGCAAGGACTAGGTTGAATTTTGCCAAAATCTCTTCCCTATCTGAAACCATTTCCGCATCACCATATCTTAAGGAATGCACTACATCATGAGTAGCCCATGCAATATTCAGGAATGTAACTATCGATCTTCTTATCTCGAACATTTCAGTGCTAATTTCACGCGGGGGTGAAGTCCTTAACGTCATTTCCATCAACTCAGACCTTTCTACCATAGAGCCTAGTACCTTGAAGTTATGTTCATTAACCTCATCTATAATCCTTGCCAATAGAAGGGTCTGCCTTTCAGCCCATTCCTCATTCATCATTGGAAGCTTCTTAAGAAAGGAATCTGCATATTGAGAGAGCTTCAGTAGATGCTCTGCATACTCATCATGAATAGTTACCAATAGATTTTGCTTAACGTAAATTAAGAAAGGAATCGTAGTTACCTTTCTCTCTTCAAATCTTACCACTGGCATCATAAGACCTATAGTATCTCCTTTATCCTCATAATTAGACAGATAGCCTGAGAAGATCGCTGATGGCTCTAAACTAAGTTTAAGTCCTTTTACAACTTCTTCAGCACCTAAAGATACATCGCTTACAACGAAATCTAGCCAAGTCAATTTACACTTATCAGTACATGATAAAGCTTCATTCAAATTTTGAGTTGAAAGTCTTATCTTCGATCCATCTTGAGTCACGCCTGCACAATGAATAGCCCTGATCATAACTATTCTGAATAATTTTGATTTCTCAACTTATTAGATTATCGGTTTATTTTCGTATTTATAATGTATTATGATGTTCTTAAGAGTATTGAATTCTATTCATGCTCAGATAGCCTCTTTATATGTACTTAAGCTCATGTTTTGTTTGCTTGCTGGTAGCTATTAAAGTGTTGTATAGAAGCATTGCAACAGTCATTGGGCCAACCCCACCTGGAACTGGGGTTATTGCTTCTGCTTTCTCCTTTATTTTTTCAAAATCGGTGTCGCCGACTAAACGATAGCCACTCTTTGTGGTAGCATCTGGTATCTTATTGATACCAACATCGATTACTATAGCTCCTTTTTTTATCATATCAACTGTGATCACCTTAGGGCTGCCCATTGCTACTACTAAAATGTCTGCCTGTTTAGTAAAAGAACTCATATTTTTGGTTCCAGTATGGCATATGGTTACTGTGGCGTTAGCTCCTTCTTTTTTCTGCATCAATAAAGCTGCCAATGGTTTTCCTACCAGATTACTTCTGCCACATATCACTACATGTTTGCCTTCAGGATCATAGCCACTTTTCATTAACAATTTTTGAATACCATAAGGAGTACAGGGTATTATACAAGATTCTCCCCTTAGCAATTTGCCCATATTTACTGGATGAAGACCGTCAACATCCTTCTCTGGAGATGTAGCAGATATGACTTTATGCTCATCTATTCGCTGTGGAAGAGGCAATTGCAACAGAATTCCATGAATGCTCTCATCTTTATTCAATTCTTTGATGAACTCTATCAATCTATCTTCTTCTATATCCTCAGAAAGTTGATAGTTCTTCGATTTTATCCCAACTTCTTCACAATTCTTATGCTTTATATTTAGATAGATCTTAGATGCTGGATCCTCGCCCACTAAAATTGTTGCCAAGCAAGGTTCTATGCCATCCTTTTTGAATAAATCTACTTCATCTCTTATGTTGCTCTTGATCTCCTCAGAAAGTTTTCTCCCATCCATTATTACTGCTGTCATCCCAACACCTTATCCAAAGGCTTGCCTTCTTTCTCCCATTCATCCTTCTGATACTCGATATATACTCTCTGCCTCTTCTCCCATGCATCCTCCCAATCGTCTCTATAATCTATTCTCACCCTTCTCCCTTCTATCTTCAGTCTGCCATCCGCGTGCAATTGCATTGCCTTTGGGTAAAGCCTATGCTCAAAGACCAATATTCTATCCGAGAGGGTTTCTTCTGTGTCATCTTCTCTAACTGGAACTGCATGTTGTAGAATTATTGGTCCTATATCCACACCTTTATCCACATAATGTATAGTGCATCCAGATACTTTAACACCATAGTCTATGGCTTGTCTTTGAGCATGTAAGCCTAGGAATGAAGGTAATAAGGCTGGATGAATATTCATTATCTTATGCTTATACTCGTCTATGAAGTAAGGGCTGAGTACTCTCATGAAACCTGATAATACTACCAAATCTACACCATAATCTCTTAGCGTATTTGCGACTTCCTTATCGAAAACTTCTCTCTCCTTGTTCCTATGGTCTATGAACTTACTCTCTATTCCATTTTGCTCTGCAATCTCCAATGCATATGCATCTTTATTGTTACAAACTAGGATGCCAATCCTTACATTTTCTAAAACTCCTAATCTTATATGGTCGATTATAGACTGAAAGTTCGAACCCCTGCCAGACGCCAATACTCCTAAAGTGAATTTTTTCAAATCTAGTCTACCTATTTTATTAATATAATTTTTTCATTTAAAACTATTTTAAAAGTTTCTCGATACGTAAATCCAAGATAAAGAGAAATTAATCTCTACTGATAATGATCAGATGATGGAAATAGGCTTTTTGATCAAGGAAATAAGAAAGATGCTTCAAGATATGCTAGGGAGCGAAACTGCTTTAGGGGAGATAAGCAAGAGCAGAAGAAGCGATCCCTTTAAAGTCTTGATAGCAACTATATTATCCCATAGGACAAGGGATGAGAATACGAGCAGAGCTTTCCAGCAATTATTCTCAACCTATAAAGATGTAAAAGAAATTGCAGAAGGCGATGAGAATACAATACAAGAATTAATCAAACCAGCAGGTTTCCATCGTGTAAAGGCGGGAAGGATAAAAGAAGTTTCGAAGATAATAATAGATCGATATAATGGAAAGGTGCCTGATGATCTTGAAAAATTGCTATCATTACCATCTGTTGGTAGAAAAACAGCGAACTGTGTATTAGTGTATGGTTTTGGTAAAGAAGCAATTCCTGTTGATACTCACGTTCATAGAATTGTAAATAGGTTAGGATTGGTTAATACAAAAACACCTGAAGAAACCGAATTCGAGTTGATGAAGAAAGTTGATAAGAAGTATTGGATAGATATAAATGAGCTATTTGTGAGATTCGGTCAAAAAATCTGTAGACCTATTATACCAAGATGTAATGCATGCAGACTCAGAAGTTATTGTAAATGGTATCAAGAATTTGGTAAGAGAATTTATGAAAAAGAAGGATGAATTTTGGTTTTTATCATGTATTTCCTTATGCTTAATGGGCTACTTTTTCGGTTGGCAAAATTATATATGCAATTGATCAAACTACTTCTAATAGGGGGCATGCCCTTATCACTGACTTTTTGACAGGTGGGTATTTTGATAGATAAGATCGAATCGAAAGGTTTGGACGCTTGGTATGATGAGAAGCATGTAGTCAAAAACGTATCACTAAGAATAAAGAGCAATCAAGTAACGGCTGTGATAGGACCATCAGGTTGTGGTAAATCAACTCTCATTAGATGCTTTAACAGGATGCATGAGCTTGTCCCTGGAGCAAGATTATCTGGTAAGGTACTCTTAGATGGAGAAGATATCTATGCAGACTTCGTCGATCCTGTTGATATTAGGAGAAGGGTAGGGATGGTCTTCCAGAAGCCTAACCCATTCCCTACTATGTCTATCTTTGATAACGTAGCAACTGGTTTAACACTAAACGGTGTTAAAGATAAGAAGAAGATACGTGAAATGGTTGAGAGAAGCTTAATGATGGTTACACTTTTGGATGAAGTCAAGGATAGATTGAACGAATCAGGGGCAAGTCTATCTGGTGGACAGCAGCAGAGATTATGTATAGCAAGAGCATTAGCAGTAGAACCAGAAGTCATTTTACTGGACGAACCATGCTCAGCCCTTGATCCAAATGCAACTTCAAAGATAGAAGAATTGATCGTTAATCTTAAAGAAAATTACACCATAGTAGTAGTAACTCATAACATGCAACAAGCTGCCAGAGTCTCAGACTTTACAGCGTTCATGTATCTAGGAGAGATAATAGAGTACGGAGAAACTGCTAGAATATTCAAATACCCAGAGAAAGAGCTGACCGAGAGATACATTACGGGGAGATTCGGTTAATTCTTTTAAAATCATAGTAAAGCTGGTTCTGTTATTCCTCTTCTATATCGGTATTTCCTTACAACTTCGTCCTTTCGCTCATAATCCTCTATGTTCCTTTTTCTCTTTTCAAGTATAACATAAGGCTTGATATTATCAATGATCTTTCTTATATCATCTCTTGCATTTACTACCGCTGAATTCTTAGTTTCAATACAAGATATGCCTTGCTTCTTAAGAAAATCACATATCGACCTTAGAAATTCTGGTTCATTTGTTTGTGTAATGGAAAACTCTCTATCATAGCCGTCTTCCCTCGCCCAAATACCTAAAGTTCCTTCAGCTTGCCACCAATCAGCAAGTTTTTCCCAATTCTATGATAACTTTGTTTTCATTTCTTCGTCTAATCTTTCAGTCTCATTTATAATTTCTGGCATAAAATGTTCAGCCAATCCCTATCGTCTTCCTTTTCGCAATCTCCATTAATGCGTTTAATTCATCTGGCTAAACTTAAATAGACAGTTTGGCTTTTTAAAAATATATAACAGGAAGGTTTGGTTAATTTATTATGGCAAGACTATTAGATCTAGGAATGGATAAACTTACCAACATGATTCTAGACATGGCAGGGTTATCGGAGAAAGCCGTTGCCACAGCGATCCAGGCATACACCGAAGGAAGAGATGTTAGGGATGAAGTCTTCAAGTGGTCTGAAGCGCTCAGATTTCTTCAAGATGAAGTAAGCGAGCTAGCTATCGAATTGATAGCAAGGTACCAACCTGTAGCATCGGACCTTAGGTTCATCAAATCTTCTATGGAGATAACTTATGGATTGTCTCGCTTTGGTCGCTATGCCTATGATATAACCACTGTGTTATACATGTTTGGAGATTTATCAAAATGTGATCATTCAACGATCATAAATATGGCGGATAAGGTAAAGGTCATGATATATAAGAGTATAGAAGCCTTCATAAAAAGAGATGTAGAGATGGCGAGAACACTCTCAAAGATGGATGATGAAATCGATAATATGTACAAAGAGTATGTAAAAAGAATCATCGAAAATAAAGGAGGCAATTTGAGATGCTCCATATCTGCAACTTTGATCTTAAGGTATCTTGAAAGAATAGCAGACCATGCCAACTCTATAGGTGATAAAGTAGTCTACATAGTTATAGGCGAGAGCACCCCTAGAAGATGAAAAAAATTTTTCATATTGGAAATCATTGATGAAGTGAAAATAAAAATTCAATCATTCTTATATGAAAAATATCAAATTAATACTATTATAAGCGCCGGGGATGGGATTTGAACCCATGAGTCCACAAGGGACAACCGCTTACTTTACTAATAGACTCGAGGCGGTCGCCTTAACCTGGCTTGGCTACCCCGGCTATCATTTTTAATCTTCTCATATTAATTAAGTTTAATTTGATATAGGAGATAATTCATACAATTCTTGCGGGGGTAGCCAAGTCTGGTCAAAGGCGCAAGGTTCAGAACCTTGTCCCTTAGGGGTTCATGGGTTCAAATCCCATCTCCCGCACTTTTTGCCCTCAAATGATTCAACTTTACTAACTTAGAGTGATATGACAGATTTAGGACGTGCGCATCTCTCTGGTAACGTAGGTCGCTTCTTGGCAAAGTTATGACCTTATCCTTTCATCGTCTTCTTCTTACCGTCTTTAATCAACCCTCAAAATGCAATCTTTGGGAATTTCTTCAGTGTGAACATTTCGAACTTTTCAACAATTCTTGCTCCCTTTATTTTTGGACTACTTCTGTTAAGTGTTGTAAGTGGATTTGCGTATGATATCCAGAAACAGACCGATTCACATCAGGCATCTTCGATGAGCCGGTGACTTGAACAACAACATGGAGGACATGAACGGAAGGTCAGAGAGAAGGTCATGCGTGGGATAAAGACCTTTGATTCTCCGATTCTCAAGGGCTGCCAACTTTAGCTGAAAGCGAAGTCGGACCTCTGCCCGGAGGGAGCCGGAGGGTTTTGTCATAGAAAAATCCGGGGCATAGTTTGGGCCCCACCCTTTTTGGGTATGGGCTCCCTAGAGAACAGCATCGTTCAAGGTACGGAACCTGCAGGTGCGCTAGGCTCGCTTTCCTTTGTCCCAGTAATAGAGAAACAGGTCTTTAACCCAGTTGAGGAACATTGGATCCTTTCCAAAGAAGCCAGCGTAATCCG
>JACGUK010000025.1 GCA_024256265.1 archaeon | reverse complement strand
TTTCATGCAGATATTCCAGGATCTCCTTTCTTCGTCTTGAAAAATGCTGATCTTAAAATGGAAATGAGCATAAATGAGACAGCTCAAGCCGTTGCTAGTTACAGCAGAGCATGGAAGGAAGGTTTTGCATCTATGGATGCTTATTGGGTGGAACCGAGACAAGTTAAAATGCAAGCACCTAGCGGCATGTATCTGCCAAAAGGTAGTTTCTTGATAGATGGAAAGAAGAATTACATTAAAGATTTAGAGATTAAAATTGCTATAGGTGCGCGCCAGATAGAAGATGGCATAGTAGTTATGGGAGGACCGCCGAGCGCTGTAAAGAAGAATTCTCTAGTGTATGTGGTCATAGAGCCTGATAAGAATACGATTGGTGAGACTGCAAAAAAGGTTAAAGTCAATCTTATTAAGATGGCTGGCGAAAAGCTAAAACTATTCAAGACAATAACTCTCGATGATATAGCAAAAGCCCTTCCACCAAGTGGCGGGAAGATCGTTTTTGCAGGTTTCGGTGAGCAAAGTATTAATGTATAGCAATAATTAATTAAAAGATGGGAGAAGGTATTGACTGTGGAGCCTTCAGTGCGCACAAGAGTATCAGTAAGAGAGGTTATGAATAGCCCTGTCATTACTGCATCTCCTAATGATACAATCAAGGACTTAGCTCTTAAAATGATCCAATACAAGGTTGGGAGCATAGTTATTACTGAGAGCGATGAACCAGTGGGCATAGTTACAGATGGAGATATAACTCTCAAAGCTGTAGCAAAAGACCTTAAGCCAAGTAAGGTTCTGGCGCGGGATATAATGTCCTCACCCCTACATACTATTGATGGTGAGAAGGACATAAGAGAAGCAGCAAGAGTTATGAGAGATCAAGGGATAAAGAGGCTCGGCGTGACATATAAGAATAAGCTGGTTGGCATGATAACAATGTCAGATATAATATCTGTAACGCCTGAGGTCATGGATGTAATATCAGAGAAAGCTCGAATCATGGCTTTTGAGCCTAGGAAGAAGGGGGGTTACTTAGCGGGCTATTGTGACCTTTGTAACCAATGGTCTGATTACTTGCTGGAAGTAGATGCAAGATTCCTATGTGAAGATTGCCGTGAAGGAGAGCGACCCTCTGAAGAGCCTCAATAATCAATATTAAGCCTTAAATTGATAGATTAGAAGGTAAATTTTAACCGTATTACGTTTAGATCTTATTTTGGGGTTAATGAATATGGAAAAAGTTGAAAGATACATGACTCGAGAGGTCTTCATCCTGAACCCTAATGATTCTTTAGCAAAGGCAAGAAATCTAATGCTTGCCAAAAAGATAGGAAAGTTGGTAATAGTGGATGAGAAGGAAAGAATTCTTGGCGTTTTATCAAGAAGTGATATGGCTTTTGCCCTAGGTAGAGGCTCTCCAAGATGGAGAAAAAGACCTCTTGATCAGATGCTGGTAAAGGATTTGATGGTAACAAAAGTGATAACAGCGAATCCTTCAACGCCCTTAAATGAAGTAGCCAAGATCATGTTAGAAAAGGATCTTAGTGGGCTCCCTGTAATAGATAAAGGTCGTCTAGTAGGAATAATAACCACTCATGATATGACGAAGTACTTAGCAGATCATGGTAGTGATTTAAAAGTAATGGATGTGATGGATAAGAAGGTTGTCACAGCTTCGCCTTTTCACAGCATCCATCGTATAGTTGAATTGATGGCATCCACTCCAACTAGACGTGTTGTGATAGTTGATAGTGAAGGGAGGCCTATAGGGCTCATTTCTCCATCTAATATAGCCTTCACAAAATTTGATACCAAGAGAAAGGTAGTATTTAGGCGCTCCTTAGGCGGATTTTATGAACCCACCCATAGAAAAGTGGCATACTTTGGGATAGCTATTGCAGGAGATGTCATGAGCTCGCCCGTTTTTATAATCCATGAAGAAGATAGCGTTGCTGAAGCAGCAAGGAGTATGGTGCATAACGATATAGGAGCGTTGCCTGTTCTAGATAAAAATCATCGTCTCACAGGAATCTTCTCTAAAAGAGAGGTGCTAAAGGTAATTGCATCTTGATTCATTAGATAAGATCAAAGTCTCAAACATTCCTTTGGATAAGGTTTTTACAATAAGTAAAAGCGACAAGTTAGCTCAACTTATCTATCTTATGAGTAAAAAAGGAGCAGATAGAGCTATCGTAACATCAGAAGGCATTCCAGTAGGAGTAGCGACTATAAAAGATGTATTCATAAAGCTTAGCACAAGACGCCTCATAGGGCTATCACCTTCTTCGATGAGTGTATCAGGATTTATGAGTGATAAGTTTGTCTCAGGCAAACTTGATGAAGATCTTCTCACTGTTTCGAGAAGGATGAGAGATGAAGATATAAGTGCACTTCCGATAATCTCTGATCGCCAACCTATAGGTCTTGTTACCAGAAAGATGATCGTTGGTCTTTTGAAAAACAAAGGGCAGATAAAAGTCAAAGATATTGTCACACCATCAATAATCACTATAAACTCTGATGCAAAACTTCCTCAAGCTTTGGAAAAGATAAGAAAATCTCCAATAAGGGAGATTGTTGTAGTGGTTGATGATAAACCTGTAGGCATAATAAGCGAAAAAGAGATAGCCCTCACACTATTCGATCTTCTCTCCAGAGACTCAATACATCACGCTGATTCTGCTTTCAAGAAGCTCTTAGTTATGGATGTTATGAAGAGGGCTGATGAGTATGTGGAGCCTGATAGCTATATTGAGAAAGCGATAGATATTCTCCTCAATAAAGAGTTGAACACGTTACCCGTTATGGCTGATAACGAGTTCATAGGATTATTAACAAGAGATGTTATATTCTTGAAATTCCTTGAGCTAGAAGAGAGAGAAGGATGGAAGAAATTGTAAACATAGTCAATGCAAAGGTCTGGCTAAGAAGAAAGATCATAGAGGCTGGCATCTCTATAGTAGGAGATAGAATCGCTAAGATAGGGAATGATAGCACTCTCTTAAAGGCTGAAAAAGTGTTTGATGCAGGAGGAAGGCTTGTTCTCCCTGGGTTTATAGATGTTCATACTCATCTTAGAGATTTCGATTTATCTTACAAAGAGGACTTCTCATCTGGTACAGCAGCAGCTGTAGCAGGAGGCTTTACCTTAGTTTTGGATATGCCTAACAACAAGCCACCCACCACAACCCCTGAGATGGTTAAATCTAGAATTCAAAAAGCTGAAGGAAAGCTATACTGTGATGTAGGCTTTTACGCAACCCCAAAGAGCCCCTATCAAGTTAATGATTTGGTAAATTCTGGTTGCATAGCCATGAAGATATACATGACAAGGTCTTTAAATGGTGAGAAATATTCTACAGAGAAAGAAATCTATGATTTGATGAAAGAAACCTCATCTCTGGGAATCATGCTCTCTGCCCATGCAGAAGACCCTAAAATGATAAGAAAGGTCAGAGACGCTCCATCGCCTAATTTGCATGCAAAGGCTCATTCTATAAAAGCTGAAGAAAGTGCGATAGATATGGCTATAAATGCTACAAGAAAATCTCACGGGAGGCTAAATGTATGCCATGTTTCTACTCTTGGAGGGTTAAGTAAGATTAAAAGAGCCAAGAGAGAAGGTATAGATGTGACCTGTGAAGTAACACCCCATCATGCAATTCTCACAAATAAAGTATTTGAAGAGTTTGGAAGGATAGCTATAGTAGAACCACCCTTACGCTCAAAAAAGCATATAGAAGCAATTTTGAGAGGAATATCAAACGGAGATGTAGACATCCTTGCTACAGACCATGCTCCCCATACTTTGGAAGAAAAAGAAAAAGCTCATCCTGGCTTCCCTGGTCTTGAGATAGCTTTGCCAGTCTTTTTCACTCTAGTAAGAGATGGTTTGCTCCCTTTGAATAGAGTTGTTGATGCTTTTACCATAAAGCCAGCGGAGAGGTTTTCCTTGACTTATACTGGCGAGCTAGATGTGGGAGGAATGGCAAACTTTACAATAATCGATCTAAAGAGGGAGAGGAAGATTAATCAGTATGATTTCCTTTCAAAGGCTAAATTCTCTCCTTTCAACGGCATGGTTGTGAAAGCTGGTGTTCATGCTACATTCGTCAGAGGTAAAGAAGTCTTTTTGAATGGAGAGATAGTCTCACCAGCAGGGGTTGGTAGGGTCATACATGGTAAAATTCGTAGTTGACGGTATGCTTGGGAGCCTAGCGAGAAAGCTAAGAATTTATGGATTCGATGTTCTTTACAACGCTGAGATTTCGGATGAGAGTATCTTAGCCATTGCTAAGGATGAGGATAGAATTATCTTAACTTCTGACAAAGGTCTTCACAATAAAGCCGTATTAAATGAGTTAAAGTCCGTATTGTTATCAGAAGATGAGGATGAGGATAGAATTGTAACTGTATTCAAGAGCTTTAGGTTAAAGCCTGAGCTTAATCCAGAAAATTCAAGGTGCCCTTTATGCAACAGTGATATAGAAGAAGTTGATAAGAATAAGCTGAAGAATATTCCAGAGAGTGTAGTAAAAAGGCATGATCATTTTTATTCCTGTATAAAATGTGGTAAAATCTATTGGACAGGTAGCCATTGGTTAAGACTAAAGAGATTTTCAGAAAGGGTCAGGCAGAGATTATAACAAGTTTAAATCAAAGCGTATTTTTCTGAAATTCAGTGATGAACATTGGATATAAGCGACGAAGAAGGGAAGCTTCTAGTGAAAATAGCTAGAGATGCCGTAGAGAATTATGTCAGAGATTGTGAGAGGATTGAACCATCTAAAGATTTGCCAGAGAAATTCTATGAAAAATGTGGTGTATTCGTTACCATAAAAAAATGTGAATACGGTGAAAAGAATCTTAGAGGATGTATAGGATACCCATACCCAGACAATCCCTTGATAGAGGCCATTATCGACTCAGGAATTGCAGCAGCTGTTGAAGACCCTAGGTTTGAACCTCTCTCAGCGGATGAATTGGATGAAGTATTAATCGAGGTTAGCGTTCTAACCCCTCCAGAGCTCATAGTTGTAAAATCACCAAGAGAGTATCCATCCAAAGTGAAGATAGGTGAAGATGGTCTGATTTTCAGATGGGTTTGGGGTAGTGGTTTACTTCTACCTCAAGTCCCAGTAGAGTATAATTGGGATGCTGAAGAGTTTCTCTCACATACTTGCATGAAGGCTGGGGCTCCCCCTGATGCTTGGCTTTCTCCAAATGTCAATATCTATAAATTTCAGGCCATCGTATTTGAGGAATTGGAACCAAGGGGCAAAGTGATGAAGAAGAAGTCATAGGGACTTTTTATTGATCCAACATGTTTACATGTCTGTCTTTGGCTCAGGCTTAGGCATATAAATAGATCGAAGGCACTTAACACCTAAGAAGCTTAAAGAGTTCATCACTTCCTTAATAGAAAATAGTTGTGTAAGAGTTGTTAAAAGGTTAAGGAGCACAGCTAAGGAATTCAACGGTAAAAAGAATGTTGTGAATATTCCTTAAGCGATTAACTAGTTAAATTTATAACGGTGTTATTGATAAAAATAATATGGATAAAAGAGAAGAATTAATGAGCTATCAAAGAGGAAAGTCGGATACAATTATTAATGCACCTATGATGAAGGAGAAGACTAAGGTCTTATCACTCTCCGAAAAATTTGAACTCTGCGAAAATATCGGCGACGTATTCGAGCTTGTAAAGGAGACGACAGAGAGATCGATAGGTCAGAGAAGGGCAGGCTTGACTCTATACATAAGTAAACTTTCACCATATATTGGGGCAATGCATCAGATAGGCTCAAACGCCATAACAATGAATCGATTTGTGCTCGAAGCTTTAAAGACCTCGGTTGAGTTAAGAGAAGACACTAATGTTTTCATCTATCTTATACTGCTCCACGAGTATCTGCACGCATTAGGTTATTCTGAGGAAGCAAATGTAAGAGCAATTGCTTATGGAATTGCAACAGATTCTTTCGGGTCAGATCATAAAATAACTAAGCTTTCAAGGAGAGGACTTTCAACCATCTTACCACATATCTTGGAAGCTGCTGAGAAAAGTAGCAAGACCTTCGACTTTGAAATAGTCAAAGATTTCGATAGGTCAAGCATGACGTATATTGGTTAACTCCGTTATTATCAACTATACACCGTTCAGCACTTCTATCTTCATCTTCTTTGTAAAAGCAATTACTGTAACAACGATCATAACGAATATCACTGCCTCCATTACCAATTCAAAGAATGGCACCATTTCTATTGGAATAATCGATTGTGATGGAGGTACGATTTCTCTGCTCCCTATAGGCAAATTGAATATGTATTTAGGAACCTCGGATTCTAGTTCTGGGGAGGATATACCTATAGAAGGATCGTGCAACAACGTGTTACCACCAAAGTAAGGATAGACAAGGAATGTCTTCAAGTCATTGGCAACCCAAGAGACTCCTTTCACCTCAACAGACCCTGTAGTGTCTTGATCTTCATAAATGATGGTAGCTCTAGGGTCAAACCTAAAGAAGCCTACCACGGTTCTTCCCTCTGCCAGTATCTCTAACTTTGGAAGACCGTTCGTTGAAGATATCTCGTCTTCTTTATCTATTTTGCCCACTACCATAATTCTCTCTCTAACTCTCACCATAACTTCAAGACTGTCTTGGTCACCGATACCTGAAATATCGTCTCTCTCTTCATTCATTATGTCAATCAAGTTCCCCTCGCTAACACTGCGAACATTGAACTTAGCGCTCAAAACCAACTTAGGCGTTATTTCTGGAAGACTGTCCGTAGGTTCTTCGAGAGCGCCAATGAAGGCATCGTAGTTCCATTCCCAGTTAGAGATGATTATATCAGATTTCAGCTCTGCCTTTGATAGAATTATCTCGTTTTCTTCAACTTGCATTTTCACTGGATCAAAGAATATCTTATTCCTTATCATGATATTTTCCTCAGCGAACTCAAAACTTGGATCCGTTGATTCAGTGAGAATGAAGGCGAAGGCAAGACCCACTAATGTACCATCCTTAGCTTTGATTTCTTGAATTGGTGTTAATTCCCATTTTCCTTGAGAGAATGGGAAGAAGAAGGGGTGTAGACTCCTTGATACTTCGTTAATTTTTGGAACTATCTCTGGATTTTCAATCCAGCCATGCGAGTGTGCACGCACCATAAACTCATTTTTAAAGCCCTTCATATCATCGAACAGATCAGAATGGCTGAATTGTTCTGATGTAAATAACCAAGCTTCGGCTAGCCCTTCATATTTGGCTACGTATAAAGTGCTATCATCATCGTTGTGCCACCATATGAACATAGGAATGGTCTCAGTAGATGGAACGGCTACAGTGAAAACATCAGTTCTTACGATCCTCCATCCGTCTTCCTCTTTTATTCTGTACCTCCCTTCATCAATAGTCTGGCCATAGCTCATGGGCAAAGTGATCAGGGATGTCAGCATAACTATGGTAATTGCTGTTACGATCTTACTCCTGATCATCATGATGTCTAACTTCTATTATCTTATAAAGCTTATAATACATACTGTTCTAGAAAGTTTCTAAAGGTTACTCCTAGTATCGCTCTATGATGTCTTGCTTTATTTTCTTTCTTCTACGCATACTAATCTATGCTTGCCTTCTATGTGTGATTATATATCAGCTAGTAATCTCTCGAGTATAAAAGAACTCATCGATACATCTAAAGGCGCTTTCGATTTATCCAATTCTTGACGATCTTTTGATTGAAGCAATATTTATATCAATAATTCGATAGATCAAAATAAAGGTAGGGAAAGAAGCATTTGGTGCAGATCGACACAAATACTACTCTTGAGAAGTTTCGTAGGTTTTTGATCAACAGCACATGTAAGTCTTTTATCCCTGAGAGCTATCTCAAAGACCCTGAGGTCTTCCCTGAGAAGGAAGGAAATCTTGGATCGATATATGTAGAAGCAGCCGATAAAGTTACCCTGAAGAAGATTCGCGATATTACATTTATCAATGCAAAGGGCATCCTAGGCATAATCTATGTTTCAAAGAGTGGCAATACAAGGCTTAAGTGGAGGCAGATAAGGGGGCAGATAGGAAGAGTCACAGGGGAAGCTTCAGCCAACTCTTTAGTGAATTTGATGATGTCCAATGTGTTGACAAAGGAGTACGCTGAAAGTATGATAAAGAATCTTACAGAAACGAAAGAAAAAGTTCAGAAGGCTATAGAGGAGGAAGAACAGAGCGTTGACGAATCGGACTTAACTTCATCCAATTTTGAAAATCGGGATCGGGAGGAGATTCATCATATAGCTGAGGACGTATAGCCTCTAAAAGCCTGTTTTGTTTGCCAAGATACTCTGCAAATGTTAGGGCAATATTACCATGCTCAGATGCCCTTTCCCTTAAATCTTGTAGCCTCTCAAGAGCTTTCTCATCTCTCATCATGTGATGATCAACCATTGTCAAAGGCACTTTCGAAATTATTTTGATCAGATTTTCGAACCCTTTTTCTATAGACCGAGCTGGGACTTTATACTCTGATAGATAGAAAGGAGGACCTCCTATGATCAATCTAGTTGGGTTGATATCTAAAATGTAATTAAGGGCTTTATCAGACATAGGACCTTGAAAGTCTGGGCAGTAAAGCAAGTCTTCATCATCATGCTTTATATGAAGAGAGAGTACGAATCCTAGGCCTGTGTTGTCCTCTCCATGAGGGAGTGGCTGACTAAAATTGATGAGGGTATCACCAAATTTGAGTATGGATGAATCAACATACCTTATCTCTTTCACAAATTCATTGGCAATCTTACTGAAGATCCAGCCTCTTTTCCTTTGGCTAGCATTTATTGATTCTCGATAATCTTTTGCAAGAATAACCTTCCCACCATATATCTTCTTGGCTACATCATAGCTACTCCAAGTCCACTTCGTTTCTATACTACTCCAAGTAGCTGTGTAATGGTCAAAATGGTAATGAGAGATAGTTATAGCATCTGCTTTAATGGCAAATCTTTCAAGAGAGTTACGGGCTTCTTTAAGAGCTTTATACTCTATAGGGTGAGGCACAAGGCTAAATCTAGGACCAAGAGATGCCCCAGCATCTATTAGAAGCTTTACATCAGGAGTCTCTACAAATGTAGCCATAGATCTAACTCCTAGTGTCTCTGAAGCTATAGGCGTTATCTTTATGGTCAATTAATTTCGTTTTAGTAGCACCAAAATATAAAGCTCATCTTTAGAGTGAGTGCTAGGTGATATTTTAATAATGCTTCTTTAATAGATAATTATGGTTCGATGATCAGGAGAGGTTTGCATATGAGAAAGAGGAATAGATTATCTATCGAAGCCTTAAGGATTGATTGCCAAAAGGCTGAACATGAGATTCTTGAGTTCATAAAGAGGATAGTGAGAGAGGCTAATGCTAAAGGAGTCATAGTAGGCTTAAGTGGTGGCATAGATAGCTCTTTAACGGCTGCACTATGTGTAAGGGCTTTAGGCCCTAAGAAGGTTATAGGCTTATTGATGCCCGATCCTGAAATCACCCCAATATCTGATGTAAAGGATGCAAAGGACCTTGCTTCAAAGTTAGGCATAAAGACATATACCATACCTATAGATGCTGTAGTAAAGACTTTTCTTGATTCTATTCCTTTAGAAAAGAAAGATAGAATACCTATAGCTAACTTGAGAGCAAGGGTGAGAATGGTCATTGATTACTTCTTCGCTAATTCTTTAAATTACCTAGTAGTTGGCACAGGGGATAGAAGTGAAGTATTGGTAGGGTACTTCACAAAGTACGGGGATGGTGGGGTTGACTTTTTGCCTATAGTCCATTTATATAAGACTCAAGTTAGGCAGTTGGGCAAGTACTTAGGATTGCCAGAAAAAATAGTCAGTAAACCTTCTTCGCCTCAACTGTGGAAAGGGCAAAGGGCTACTGATGAGATTCCAGTAGATTACGATACTTTAGACCTGATCCTTTACGCTATTTTTGATTTGAAGATGAGAGACAAGGAGATAGCATCTGAATTGAGTGTTCCTTTAGAGATCGTTCAAGAGGTTCAAAGGCGTTGCAATAAATCTATGCATAAGAGAGTATATCCTCCTACGCTAAGATGATAACTATCAAAAGCCAATTTCGACCATTAAGCTTATTTAGTATAATGAAAGCCGACCACTAAATCAGTAGATCCCTGCAGGCCTTATCATCTTGCTTCTTTGTAGTAACATCTCTTGCCTTAGTTCTTGAGTGTTGAGTTGATCTAGGCTTGGAATCAGGGCTAATCTCTCGCCTTAAGAATCTGGCGGATCAGCTCCAATCCCCTTTCATCGAACCAGCCTGATAGTTCTGCATTCTTTAGAAAGTCTCTCTTTCTTTGCTCTTCTATCGAGCTTGGTACAGGTTGGGTTGATAGATATTCTACGGATGGCATGAATGCTTCTCTCATATTCTGTAAGAGAGTTTCAGACAGGTGCTTTCTTGTAGTGTAAACTGATTCTATATTCCCACGATGACCCATAAAGAACCCCTGCCAATGCGGATGTATCTTGGCCAGTGTTTCAGTTGCTTTAGTCCCTCTTTTCCTGTTAACTGCAGTCGTTACGGTTGTATTAACAAGTGTTTTTGGTCCTGACCCCATGGCAGAAGCCTTCACTAAGGCGGCAATGCCCAGAGATTCTTTTCAACTGGTTGCTTATTTTATTATATATCTAGGTCTAGTTGGACCAGTGGAGGAGTTAGCTTTTAGGGGTTTTGTGCAGCAGGGTTTTGAAAACTCGTTTGGAAAGATGAAGGGTTTGTTGATTGCTTCTGCCTTGTTTGGACTGCCACACCTTGCTAATTACCCGTATAATGCTGCTACTGCCTCTGCGTGTGGTCTGGTTTTAGGCTATGCATGGCAGAAGACGAATCAAAAAACTACTGCTACAGCCGTAATACATGGAATATTCAACTCAATAGGGATAATTCTTGTTTATCTTGGTACTATTTGATTATTCGTAGCTGAACCAAGAATATTGAAAACCTAAATTTTAATCCCAAACCCAAACTTATTCTTACCCGTATATGCATCAAAATATCCTCTCAAATTTTTTAGACCACTGAACAAGCTTTCAGCCATCTAATCCTTCCCTTACTTTCTATAGTGATTGACTAGTGTGCGCGCTCTGAAATTCTCAGCGTGACACATCGAATAAGTTGGAATATAAGTTTAATTAATGGCAAAAGCTACAAATCAATTGGAGAGAGAAAAGAGGTATCGCCATGAAAGATGAGTTATTTAGAGAAATCGAGAGAATGAAGGCGATTTTGCTCAAGTATAAGCAGGATTTTGTGGTGAACAAGGGAGCCAGCGATGAAGATATCGAAAGAATCGAAAGAATTGTTGGAATAGGATTTGATGACGACTTCAAAGACTTCTACAAGTTTTCCAATGGATCCGGAGATGAGGTTTGGGGCGGTGTATTCTCTGACGAACCCATATCAATAAGTTTCTTGTCATTAGAAAGTGCACTTGAGGAATGGACTGCTTTTAAACCATATGATGAAAAGCAATATAGAGAATGGTCCAAACGCTTTAGTTTTGATTTGGCAAAACTCGATAATAGGATCAGACCTTTCTGGCGTCATAAATTTTGGTTTCCGTTTGCAGATTTCGGTAATGGCGTATCAACTGTTAAACACGATCCAGATTTTGTCGATTATGTTGCTGATTGTTTCCTGAATTTCCTCAGAATGTCAAATAAGCTGTTAGAAGAAAAACCAGAACTTTTTGAAGAGTGGGCGCATAGTCTCCAACCTTAGATAAGTAGAGGAGGGCGAATAACAATGAAATTCTTCAAAAGCGTTTTTGGGAAGAAAAAGAGGGAAAATCAAGAAGAAATCGAAGAAGTGAAGGAAAAAGGGGTTTCAGAGATTAAGAGGTGTCCACTTTTTAGACCGTTGAACAAGTTTTCCATAAAATCTTTAAAGGAAACAAGACAAACGAACGGAATGACATTCTTCGTAAAGAGTGGAAAAGTCCACTTGACCGACCCTGCTTATGACCGCAAGACATTGGAGAAAATATCCGTCACTTGGAACCTAACTGCTAAGAATGGGAAGTGGCGCGCATTCCTAATAAAAGAGGAGAACGAAGGCTGCGTGGCTAGGCTCGTGGCAATAAACACTGATTATCTTAATTCCCAGCTCGGTAGGAACATAAGGTGGCAGGCGATAGGCCCGCTTTTTGTAGATACTGCCCAGGCTGGTATATTCGACGATGCACTATACCCGAAAGAGAAAAGACGCCCAACTCGAGAGGAGTTCAACGACAAACAGTCGTTCTATGGAAAGGTTTGCGACCTGACGCTGTCCAGTAACCAGGGCGGCATTGTTGACAACCTAGGTGTGGTATCACAGTCCGGCTATGGCGACGGAATGTATGCGACATTTGGAATCGAGGAGAACGGAGAGTATGTGGCCTTCTGCATCGATTTCCTACCAGACTACAGGATAAAACTAGAATGTTCTAAGTGTGGCACTGAGAATTCTGATGATGTTATTTTCTGTGATAATTGTGACGCTCCCTTAGAGTTTGAAGAGGAACTTTGACAACTTCTTAATAACAGAACTTGTAGACTCATCGATTCACCCATATTCACCTGTGTATACGCGCGTGATTTTTGAGACAGAGGTAGGACTGATTCAAAGTCTTTATTGGGTTTCTTGATAGTTGGAGAAGAATCTGCTCGTTAAATCTATCAGTAACTGCTCAACTTGTTCTCTACGCCATCTATATTCTCTCTGAAAAAATATCAATCGTATATTTTGTTTTGTCAAGAATTAATCTGTCCGTTTTGTCGTGCGCTTCTATCTTATTGAACACTGTTTCCAGACTTTTCCCTTCCTTTAGTTTTAGTTCGTCCATTATTATTTAAGGATTTGACCCTTACAATGATAAGGAGTAGGCAAGCATGGAATATTATGTTTAAATGTTTAGCCTAGGTTACGATATCCAGTGGTCGAAAGTTTCATAGAGACGCTCATATCGGTGGGTGTTGGTGCGCTCTTAGGCTTCTTTTCTTCCATTGGTTTCTACATATGGCGAGAAAGGGTGGAAAAGAAAGAATTACGAACTAGACTTAGGCAAGAACTCGAAAAAGTAAGAGACGAAATGAAGAAACATATCGACAAAGATTCATTTATTGTCAAAGCATTTTTCCGAGACTATTTCATGTACACTCGTCAAGACTTGGTCAGGAAAGTGGATGCAACAACATGGGAGATAATTCTTAGGGCATACATCGATATTGAATGTCTAAGAGCTATTCCTAGCGCAAAAATCAAAGAAAATTGGATTAGAGCGATGGAGTCGGTTGAAGAGGCAATGGAAAAACTTAATTGACCACGAAGAGTAGTCTCGATAAAAAATATGGTGAGAGAGCACTGAACCCTGCTCTCATAGGGTTGGAGGGTTTAATGTTTGGAAAACGAACCATTAAGCTTATTTATTATTAAGAAAGCTTTAAGACAAGCTCAGGTTGAGATAAATGGGAAATTTATCGGTAGAAGATCAGATAAGAGTCATTGATAGAATCATCATAGAACATCTAGATTTGCGCAACCCTTTAGAATTTCATAAAATGATTCTACAGGCTCAGAGGCAAATTAGAGATGATCCAAAAAAGGGAACAAGTGTAAACTGGGATGACAAATCTATCATCGAAGATTTACAGAAGAATGCTCGTGAATTTAATCAGCCCGTGGCTAAATTTCTTAATCCATCTATATTCGATTCTAAAGCTCTACTCTATTCATGTGAACAAGTAGTAAAAGCACTCGTTGAGAAGGGTATGAAAGAGGATTTGTCAAAGAAATTCTTGGATGAGTTGATTAGTGAAAAGATAAGTATAATTGATTCCGTAAGTGCAGCCTTAAAGGGCGATGCAGAATATTTTGAAAAATATGGTGAAAGGCTTGGAATTAATCCAGCTTTAATCCTCTTCACTGTTAGCGCCTTAATTCAACCATGCCTCGAAGAGATAGCAAAAAAGATCGATCCCTCCTTCCTTGAGAAGTGGTGGCAAGCTCTATGCCCTATCTGTGGGAGAAGACCTATGACAGCTAGGCTAAGAAAACGCAAACGTTCGAGTCGACTTCTGTGAGAAGTGCAGGCACTACCTGAAGGTTATAGATGATGATAGGTTGAGGAGCCCTATCCCAAGAGGCTTAGAAGACATAATGACGTTAAATCTAGATTTTATGGCAAAAAGTGCAGGACTGATTAGAGTCTAAATTCATCCCCAAGGAGGTTCTGTGAATAATATAGGCTTGCAGTAGAAGTCTTGAATCTTTGCCTCGCCTTCTGCCACAGTGATAAAGGCTTTCATGTCCTCGTATCCCGATATCGATGTCCATATATCATAGGTATCTGCTACAAGATTAGTGAACTCGTAGTAACCATTTTTGTTGAGGTGTGCATATCTATTTGCAATAGGCAAAATAAGGATTATTGTGCCACCTGATGTTACAGGCTTTTTTGTTTCAGCATCATAAACATTGCCACATATTCTTGCGGTTCCTTTGGCTTCGGATAAATAAAAGTCTAGCGTCACCGTTTCACCCTCTCTTATTACGATTGTTCTGCTCTGACTTTGAAAGCCCTTGAGGCTTACAGTGATATCATATGTACCAGGACTGAGGTTCTCAAATCTGTAAGTGCCATCGAAAAGTGTGATTGTACCTTTCCCCTTACAGATCACCTTAGCCCCACCCAAGACGCTACCCTGTTGATTATAAACACAACCCACAATTCTTGACTTCGATGTTGTTCTAATTTCACTCATTTATACCATCTCTAATCTAACATACTT
>JACGUK010000117.1 GCA_024256265.1 archaeon | reverse complement strand
TCTACAGGTTTGCCCTTCACGAATATCATGAAAGTAGGTATGGAGAATACTTGGTATTTATTCGCTATATCAGCATTATCGTCAACATTCAACCTACCAAAGACCATCTTGTCACCATATTTTGCTGCCAACCTCTCAAACACAGGTAGCATGAACCTGCATGGAGCACACCATTCAGCCCAAAAGTCTACGATTACAGGTATGTTCGAGTTTATAATCTTCTCAAAGTTGTTCGATGTAAGGTTCAAAGGTTCTTTGATCTCCATTTCTATCTTCTTGCCTCTTTCCTTGATAGATTTAGCTTTATCTTCTAAAATCCTTTCAAGCTCTGGATCACTCATAATAGTAATGACGAAAAATTCTTATTTAAGGATTATAGGTCTAAGAGGAAACGAAGGGTAACCCCTTTTCGATTTTGCTTTATCTCCATCATATGATACGTAACGGCTTTGACTTCAGTCTTAGGCTCATGCTTGCCAATATCTAAATTCTCTCCTTTTGCCATGGCTTCTAATTCATAAATCCCTTCCTTCTCACTTATCTTCACCTTAAAAGATGAATAGACCTTTCCTTCGGATGTAACCTTTATAAGTAAATCTTCTAACCAATTATATAAAAGACTCTTCAAATCCCAGCCATTAACTCTTATTTGCTCCTTGATCTTTTCATCGACTTTCTCTATATGAATCATTGTATCTACTAAAGCCATGCCAGCGCTCTCGAAAGCCTCCTCCAAATTCTTGCCATAAGCCTCTATGAATGCATCTACCATATGTTCAAGGAAGGTGTAGTTCTTTTTGATAGGCAAATTCATCAATATAATATTGTTTATGGAATTGATAAAATTTTGTTTTTAGAGTTTATAGCCTATCTTCCTAAGAAAGTCCTTTCTCCACTTAATATCCTCTTCTCTTTCTATTCCCTTGGATTTGAAGCCATCTATGACTCCTAGAATCCCTCTGCCTTGGTCTGTCTCAGCAAGAATCACTTCGACTGGATTCGCTGTTGCACAATAAATGTTACATACTTCAGGCACTTCCCTGATCCTGTTCAATACATTGATAGGGTATGCATTTTTCATGAAGATTATGAAGACGTGTCCTGAACTCAATCTAAAAGCTGTTTCTGAGGCAAGCCTTCTCAATTCATCATCGTTACCCTCATGCCTAACGAGACATTTGCCAGAAGATTCACAAAAAGCTAAGCCAAACTTTATATTTGGAACGGAGTTTATCAGAACTTCATATAAATCTTCGACGGTCTTTATGAAGTGGCTCTGCCCAATTATTATATTCGTGCCCTCAGGAGGCTCTATCTTGACTATCTTTAATTCCAATTTGATTCTAAAGATAAGAGGAAAGATCAGATTTAACGTTTTCTTTAAGTTCATAAACCCAGTTTATAGACATTACCCTGATAGAAATGATAGCATCTTGTGCTTTAAAGCGTAAGGTTTATATTTTGGTTTATACACTTAAATAAATACCTTTTGGTGCATAATTTGGTTCCTGAAAAAAAATCTCCAGATATCCATAAGCTACAAAAATTAGTAGACAGATGCCCTAAATGTGGAAAAGGGCCTATGATAGTGGATACTTCGAGCGGAGAATTGTTCTGTAGCAACTGTGGGTTTGTAGTAAAAGAGAAGATAGAAGAAGTTGGCCCTGAGTGGCGTGCCTTTTCTAAAGAGGAAAAGGAGGATAGAAGCCGCACAGGAATACCATCTTCTCTTGCTATGCATGACATGGGTTTAGCAACGGTTATAGGGACTAAAGATATAGACGCCTCAGGAAAATCTCTTCCTGCCTCTATGAGAGCTACGATCGAACGCCTTCGTACTTGGGATAGCAGAAGTCAAGTTCATGAACCCGTAGATAGGAACTTAAGGCAGGCGTTCAGTGAATTGGATAGGCTTGCCGATAAGCTCAACGTAGGTGATGCAGTGATAGAGAGGTCTGCTTATATCTATCGCAAGGCATTAGAAAGAGGGCTAGTTAGAGGAAGATCCATATCTGCATTGATTGCTGCAGCTTTGTATGCAGCGTGTCGTGACACAGAAACTCCTAGAACTCTTAAAGATGTAAGCGCTGTAAGCAACATTAGAAAGAAGGATATAGCTAGATGCTATCGCTTACTTCTTAGAGAGATGGAGATGAAGATGCCTGTATTGGACCCAGTCAAATGTGTATCCAGGATTGCAAGCAGGGCAAAACTTTCAGAGAAGACGAAGAGAAGAGCATTAGAAATACTGAAGAAGGCTGAAGAGTCAAAGATATCAGCAGGCAAGGATCCCATGGGTCTTGCCGCAGCAGCATTATATGTTGCTTGTGTGTTAGAAGGAGAGAACAAGACTCAAAAGGATATAGCTGAAGCAGCAGGAGTAACAGAAGTTACTATTCGTAATCGCTATAAAGGATTAAAGTCAACATTAAAGCTCTGATAGATA
>JACGUK010000116.1 GCA_024256265.1 archaeon | reverse complement strand
AAGGATGAGAGGGGAAGAAAAGACCTTTTCAACAACACATTAAGAGTTACTTTACGGGCTTTAGCTGACGATATAAGCGCAGGGGCTCAGTTGATGATGGGAGAGGCTGATGAAAGCATCCCTATAGTCATAGTCAGAGATACTGGTATAAAATTACATGATAAGCCCATAGATTATGAGCAGATGACTGTTGACCATAATGAGTGCATTTATGTAAGAGGGTTAGCATACAAAAATCGATCTATCTTCGACGGCAAATCTGGCTAGTTCTTTAATAAGAAAATGGCAAACAAAATTATACGTAAGGTTAAAGCAACATAACCAAATTATTTTTATTCTACCTTGTTTTTGGTCAAAAAATGGGTTGCCTTTCGAAATAGTTTGTGATAATTGTGGTGCATCCTTATACTCTGGGATGGATCTAAAGTATGCAAATAGCATTTTGAAGCTCTACAATGGTATGTGCAAAAAATGTGGCGAGCTCCTGTCTCTTCGAGACTTTATATTAGAGATAGAACCGATAGAAAAATAAAAAGTAGATTGAAATCATGCTAATGTTTTAGCAGGTGATTTTATGGGCTACACTTTGTTGATAGCAGAAAAGCCAGACGCTATGAGAAAGATAGCAGAGTCTTTGGCAGAGGATGGGACTTTAAAGAGAACCACAACTGATCAAGGTGTAGACCATTACGAATTTATAAGGAATAATAAGAGGCATTTAATCGTAGCAGCGGTAGGACATCTCTTCAACTTAAGCCCTACTGGAAGAGGAGGATGGGTTTATCCTATTTTTGATGCTGAATGGAGACCCAGCTTTGAAGTAAGAAAGCAATCGATCTTCTCTAAGAGATACTTTGAAGCTATAAAAGATGTGGCTAAAGATGCATCAGATTTCATTGTATGCTGTGATTATGATACAGAAGGAAGCGTTATAGGCTCAAATATTCTGAAGTTTCTATGCAACGCTAAAGATGCAAAGAGAATGAAGTTCAGTACGTTGACGAAAGAAGAGCTTATCGATTCTTATAAGAATATGTCGAATCATTTAGACTTTGGTCAAATAGAGGCTGGTTTGACTAGGCATTGGCTGGATTGGCTTTGGGGTTTGAACCTAACTCGTGCCTTGACTTTGGCTATGAAGAACCAATCAGAGAAAGGCTTCAAGATTCTCTCAACAGGAAGGGTGCAAGGTCCGACCTTAGCTTTACTTTTAGAAAGAGAGTTGGAGATAAGAAGATTCGTTTCAAAGCCATACTGGCAGTTAGAGTTACATTGTAGAGTTGATGGTAATGAAATAGTAGCTATGCATGAGAAGGGTCAATTTTGGGATAGGGATGAAGCTGATCGAACATTAAGAAAGTGTAAAGGAAAGGACGTGATAGTAAAGGATATCACTAAGAGACAGTATAGGCAGATGCCTCCTTACCCATTCAATACAACAGATTTACAGTCTGAGGCTTACTCTCATTTCAAATTCTCTCCTTCTCAGACCCTTGATTTTGCAGAAAGCCTTTATCAGATGGGTGCCATATCTTATCCAAGAACATCGAGTCAGAAGTTACCTGTAGGAATAGGCTATGAAAAGATATTGAAGGCTCTATCCTCTATAGAGCATTATAACGATCTATGTAATGATCTTCTAAAAAGGAGCAAACTGATCCCTCATGAAGGGCCTAAGGAAGACCCTGCCCATCCTGCCATATACCCAACTTCTGAAGTTCCAGAATTAAGAAGGCTCACTGTTCAGCAGAGAAAAGTCTATGATTTAGTTGTGAGAAGGTTCATGGCTACTTTTGCCGATCCTGCTATAAGAGAGAGCACAAACTTAACTTTGGTCATAGAGGATAATAATTTCATAGCAATAGGAAGAAGGAATGTCTCATTAGGCTGGGCAAGATTTTACTCTCCTTACATTACTCTTGAAGAGCAAATTTTGCCAGAGGTTAGAATAGGTCAAAGGTTGGAGAATTTGAAGATAGACATGATTGAGAAGTGTACAGAGCCTCCAGATAGATATAGTCAAGGGTCTATCATAAAAGAAATGGAGAAGAGGAATCTTGGCACTAGAGCCACAAGGGCTGAGATACTTCAGACTCTTTATGAGAGAAATTACATTTCAGGAAAGAGTATAAAGGCCACAAAATTGGGTGAGATGGTCACAAACGTGCTAAAAGATTTCTGTCCAAGGATAATAAGCGAGGAATTGACAAGAAATTTTGAGAAAGAGACAGAGCTTGTAATGCAAGAGAAGAAAAAGAGGGATGAAGTCATCGAAGAAGCGATAGATTTCTTAATGGATATTATCAATGAAATAAAAAGAAATGAGAGAAAGATGGGTGAAGCATTGTTAAAGGGCTTGATGGAGGCTAGAGAAGAAGAAAGAAGGCTTGGCATATGCCAGAAATGTAAAGGCGAGCTAAGAATTATAAGATCAAGAAAGAGTGGGAAGGTATTTGTAGGATGTAGCTCT
>JACGUK010000115.1 GCA_024256265.1 archaeon | reverse complement strand
TTATAGTCAGTCCTATTAACATTGTGAGATTGAGCCATTTGGGCTAGTGCCCTATCAACATGCCAATAAAAGAACTCATTCTCAAGCTTAGTTTCTAACTGGGTTACTGTCTTTGGTGTCTTTAAGGGTCTATTGTACCTATCATAGAACTCCTTGAGTAGTCTTTCCTTGGCTAATTCTATTCGTTCTCTTTCCACTTGCATAAAAGTCGCTTGGCTAGTTTTGCGCAATATCTGGAATATATGCCTAGCGCATGAGATATACTATCTGGAGAGTAATATGCGCATCCCTATGGACAGATGATGCCTAGTCCTTTTAGGAGAGTAGTTTATTACTTGAAACGTGGCAATATCTCTTTGCTGATGAGGTTTATCGAATTTCTGACGTTAGGACCTATGGGCGAGCCTGTTATGAACAAAGTTACACCTATTTTAGCCAATTCAGCTATCTTCTCTATGCACATAGAAGGAGTACCAGATATGGAGAAGGCTTCTATCATCTCAGGGGTAACACTTCCAAAGGCATCCTTGAACATTCCCTTTGAGATTGCTTCTCTTATCTTGTTCGCTGATTCTATCGGTATGCCATGCCTCTGCAAGACAGATTCAGGACTTCCTGCAACTATAAATGCAGCTACTGGAGTGGCAGCCTTTTGAGCCTTCATTATATCCTCGTGCGCTGAGAAGGAAGTTGCAGCTACAACCTCTACATCTTCTAACCTCTTGCCAGCCTTTTCAACTCCTTCCTTTATGTATTTCATGGCATCCTCAAAGTCCTTTTTGTTTGATGCATTGATAAGAACTCCATCCCCGATTTCAGCAGCAAGAGATAGCATCTTCGGTCCCTGGGCACCTATGAATATGGGAATGGGGCTTATGGATTTGAAGTTCATCCTTGCTCCAGCCACTTTAAAGACTTCTCCCTCTAGCTTTACAGTCTTCCCTGCTGTTATCTCTCGAATTATTTGGACAGCCTCTTTCACAGCTGCTAATGGTTTGGTTCTTTCTATGCCCACCATATCCAGTGTTGTCTTATCACCAGTTCCTAGACCACATGCTACCCTCCCTGGTGCCATTTCGTTCAATGAAGTCATCGATTGAGCAGTCATTATAGGGTGAATCATATACGGGTTGGTAACACCAGGTCCGAATTTGATTCTGTTTGTGTATATGGCTATATTTGTGAGTAGAACGTAAACGTTACGGTTGTTGAAATGATCTGTTATCCAGACATAATCATAGCCAGCCTTTTCAGCTTGCACTGCATGGTAGACTACTTTCCAGTATGCATCTGTTGGGACAAACTCTATACCAAATTTTGGCATGATCAAACCTCCTTAAACTTGAATTCCTAGGCTTTGAAGTAAAGCCTTCGTCTTATCTTCCTCCAAAGTTGTAGAGGCTTCTAAAAGCACTCTGATTCCCATAGGCAATGATAGTTCGTCACACTGCCAATGGCGGAGTATAGCCTTTGCAAATCCTTCAGGCATCTTGTCGGTGTTTGGAGAGCCGAGAAGAATCTTGACCAATTCTTCTGAAACTTTTTCAAGAGAGTTTTGAGGGATTTTCTTCACAATATTATCAAAATCTATCAAATTTTTCCCCAACTTAAGCATTCTTATGGGTGTTTATAACTATTTTTCTCCTCTATATCTTAAGCGCTTTACCCGTATTCTATTAGCAAAATATTTTAAATATCATTATTAGCACTTAAAGGCGAGGTCAAATAGTATGCCTGAAGTAGAAGTTGAAGATACTTTTGCTGAAGCTTTTCCTATGCTCGCAGGTAGAATGCTAGTGACTGCTGAAAACGAAAAGTGGGCTTGGACTGCAGGTAGGACTGCCACAGGCTTTGCTTCATCTATCATAATGTCCCCAGCAGAGGCTGGCGTAGAGGGAACAATGGTGCCTCCAGAAAAGACTCCAGATGGAAGGCCTGGAGTTATGGTTCAGATTTACCATAGGACTTTGCCTATGCTAAAGTTTCAGATGCTAGCAAGAATAGGTCAATGTATCTTAACCTGTCCGACAACAGCCATCTTTAATGGTATACCCGATGCCAAGAAATACACAAGATTGGGCAAATCTATTCGAATGTTTGCTGATGGTTACGAAAAGATGGATAAGGCTTGGGGCAAAAAGATATGGAGAATCCCTGTCATGGAAGGAGAATTCATAATAGAGGATAGATTTGGGTTAAAAAAGGCAGTGGCTGGTGGAAACCTTCTAATAATGGCTGAGAATCAAAAGGCTGCTCTAAAAGCATCAGAGGATGCTGTTGAGGCAATGGGCAAGGTTGAGGGAGTTGTACTAACTTTTCCAGGAGGAATTTGTCGCTCAGGGTCAAAGGTAGGCTCCACGAAGTACAAGCTACTCGCATCAACGAATCATCCCTTCTGCCCTGCATTAAAGGGAGTAGTTCCTGAATCAAAAGTCCCTCCAAATGTTAACAGCATATACGAACTTGTCTTCAACGGTTTGACAGAAGATATGGTCAAAAGAGCCAC
>JACGUK010000007.1 GCA_024256265.1 archaeon | reverse complement strand
ATAGAAGGAGGAAAAGAATTTCTTATTTCAGAGGGTCTTTATTCAAAGCTAGATTCCATCTTTAAAAGCAGGAGAAGAGCTCTAGGTGGCAATGGCTTTCATATGGGTAGAGCATTATACGAATTAGGTCTTGATCCATTGGTATCTTATCCTTGCAGACCAAGTAATCTTATGATGGAATCACCTAACTTCAAGATAGCCTTTAAAGGAGAGGTTAAAACTCCAAAGGAAGCCATAAGAGAGAGCGATCCAGAGTACGATCATATAATCTTTGAGTTCAAGAGAGATTTAAAGAAAGGGATTATGAATACTGGAAGGCAAATATTCTCTTGGGATTTGATGTCATCAATGGGGATTTTTGACTATGATTTCTTGGAAAGGGCTTCAGATTCTAATTTTACAGATGTATTGATAATAGGTTATGCTCACTTACTACTGCCAGATCATAAGGGCAAGACTGATGAGATTATAGAATATCTTGACAATCCTAGAAGACCAAAGATTCACTTTGAGTTAGGTAGAGGTAGTGAAGAGTCTGTAAGATACGCCATGAAGAAGTTCTCAGATAAAAATTGCTCTGAATCATGGGGGATGAATGAGGATGAATGCTTCACCTATCTAGAGGCTGAGTCTTTAGATTTAAGAGATTTAATAGATGCTGCTATAGAAGGAGTTAAAATTTATGGATTGAAGAGAATCTGTGTTCATTCTGCAGATTTTGCCTTTTCAGTATCCAAGTATGATATAAAAAAAGAGTTAGATGCATTAGAGATGGGATGCACAGTTGCTACAGCTTTAACTCTTGGGAGCATTAAAGATAATTTGGATAAGGTAAAATCTTTACCAAGGTCTGATATAAAGCCGGTTAAGAGAACCGTGAATGGGTATAATTTGTGCTTGATTCCTACCTTCGTGAACGATGAACCAAGAATATTAACAGGTCTTGGGGATACGTTTGCTGGGACTCAAGCAGCCATGGCTTTAAGCTAATAAAGCATCAATTTTAGCTCACATATTGGTTAAAGTCATCTGAGAAGGTCTTAACGATTTATAGTCCTCAAGTTTAAGGGCTTGAGCCCTACCCATCTTAGGAAAATTGCAAGCCAGATTACATGATCCCATTCCTTTTGCATAGGCTAAACAATTGCCATCACAGTTCATTATAGGCTTAAATTGCTCATCAAGCTTCCATCTATGGTATAATGGCACTATCTTGCCTTCACAAACCTTGCTAGTCATAAATTCATCGTTAAGACCTTTATACATTATTTTATTGCCAACTATTCTTTCAAACTCCATGCATAGAGCCATGGTAATTCCTATCTCATCACAGATATTACGGCAAATTTTGAAGATTTTTCTTCTATAATCTATCGATGTATTATAATCTCTACCAATCTTCTCAACATAAATTTTCTTCCATATTGGATATGCATCTGGGAAGAGTTCTCTTATAATATTGAAGATTTTCAATAAGTGCTCTGAGTCTATATCACAAATGCTGAATATGACATGATTTGCACCCTCTTGCTTTGCTCTCACAACTAACTCTCTTATTGAATTTTCATCATCTGTTATGCTAGGGAATAGAGGGTCCATGCGAACTACAGTGTATAAGCCCCTATCTACTGCCTTCCTTAAAGCGTTAAATTGTTTCTCAACTTTTGCACCTTTAGGAGAGAAGATTTTGCGAATTTCGTCATCACAGCTCAATATAGTAAATTCACAGAAGCAGTGTGGATGCTTTGCCATTTCATCTAAGAGCTTTATTGGGACATTATCACCTTGCTTCGTTATGAAGACTATGGGTAGATTGTATCTAAGGAATTCATAGGCTGTCTTCTCAGATAGATGGTATTTATCTTCAATAGGTTTCTGAAACGGATCGATAGTAGGGCTTAGGTAGCCACATGATGCCACGTATAGTTCATTAAGCTCCTCTTTAACCTTTAAGTCAAAGTCTTTGAATACAGTAATTATTCCTTTATCATCCCATATTTTAAAGTAGCCTCTAAGGGCTCTAGAATAGCACATAGGGCAATTGATTGAGCAACCATTATATGGATTGAGAAGGATTCTTTCAGAAGAACATTCTCTACGACCTAAATTAGAAAAGTATCCAGTAGACCAGCCATGAACTATCTTCTTCGAGCAAGGTATGAGAATGTGTGGAATAGGGTCTTCTATAATTTTGTAGACTTTCTTCACTCTACCAAACTGAACTTCAATGGTTTTATCTTTCATTTTATTCTCTTGTCAAAATTATAGTTCATCGATATGTATAAATTCATAGCAAATTAGATAAGATAAAGAGGCTAAATGGTCAAAGGAACTACTTCTTTTGGTAAACGTAGCAAGGGAAAGACTCACATAAGGTGCAGAAGATGTGGAAGGCACTCATATCATATAAGAAAGAAAAGATGCTCTTATTGTGGGTATGGTGAGAATTCTAAGATAAGAAGATATAGTTGGATGCCTTACAGATGAATTAGAGCTAAAATGTTATAGATTCTTCTTTCGAGCCATCCTTTGTTATTATCAAAATATCTACGCCATCTCCACTTGCTGCATCTCTCTGTACAGCCGATCTTATGGACTTTATCAATAGCTCCTTTGCTGATTTTTCATCCATATTACGAGAGTAACCTGCTTCAATTACACCTATGGCTATCTCTGTGCCAGAGCCTACACACGAGTATTCGTCAGGGATAACTGAGCCCAATGGGTCGAGCACATAAATGGATGGCTTATCATCAACCCCACCCATTATCACTTGAGTGATCAAAGGGAAGAACCTTCTCTCGAAAAGAATGACTGACATGAGCTTTGCTACTGAATTTGGAGGCATTGGTCTTCTTAGTTCCAATTCTCTTATCTTTATAAGGGATTGCATCTCTCGAATTAGGATTTGCATGTCTGCTACCATTCCTGCACAAGCAGCCCCTACTTTATCACTTATCTTGAAGACCTTTCTTCCAGACCTACTCACCACGTAAGTGCCGTAAGAGATTCTCTTTTCAGCTCCTAATATTATGCCATCTTTAAAGGTCATTCCTACTGCTGTAGCACCAGGTATAAATTGCTCAGGTATCAAAGTGATCACTTCTCTAATAATTTGACTTATATATTTGTATTTATAGGTTTAATGCTTATTATGGCTTTACCATCTTGCATCTCATCGATGTTATATTTGCATTTAGTGAAGATGCTTGCTATGTATAGGTTTGTGCTGAGATGCTGAGTAACTTTTGAGACCTTGAACTTTGATTCGCTTTTTGCAAAAGGTAGGAATGTTACAAGCATATCCCCTATGTGCCTATCTATAGGTGCATTAGAAAGGTATTCTTCAGAGAAGAGCCTAGCTGCTTCTCTCCCAACTTCCTCTGATGGCTTACCCTTTTCACCTATAGCATCCCCACCTATAAATGGACCTTGCTCTCCTACAGAATAGATAAGAATGGACGATCCTGGAGATATAGAATCTTCAACTCTTATTTCGGAATTTTTTAAATCTATTCCTTGATTTAAGAGGTAATCTTTGGCAGCTTTTAACTGCCTCTCAGCAACACTTCTAGGCAATTTGGAGCATAAACTTATAATCGATGGTAAAGGATTCTCTGATGAAATAAGGTTCAATGATTTCAACTCCTTTGTTGGCTTTATCCTAACTCTTACTATCCCGCCCCCTAAAGGATAGTAACCTCTTCTCTTTACTTGAAGCTCAGCATCTATACCCAATAGTCTATAGGCTGGCAAAACTACTTTAGTAAGATAATTCGTAGTAGGACTCCATCTAACATCTGTTCCACCAAATATTTCAAGCTCTGCATCAACTTTGCTAAGGCCGACAGATGGTATGACTGCTTGAAGCAATAAAGCAATGCTACCAGCAGAGCCAACATCTAATCTTATAAAGGCTGAGCGCATTTTGCCAGGAGTGAAGATTATTCTATCAGAGCCAACCCTCAAGTTATCTACATTGGCATTACATAAAGAGGCTACAGCCTTTATCGCTCCCATATGCTGAGGCCTTAACCCAGGGTTATCTCTCTTAGCTCTTATTTTCACTATTTCTATAGGTATTCCCATGATTGCAGATAAAGCAATGCTAGTCCTTAGAATTTGACCTCCTCCCTCTCCGTAGCTACCATCTATTATGATTGGTTCTTTGCTTTCATTCAAGATAATTTTCCCCGAATCCAATTTTATAGATTATGCACTTAAGTAAGGCTAAACCCTTGTTAAAATTATCTCTTTCTTGGCATTATTATCAACCCTTCTTTAGAGTTGCCTAAAGCTAAATAATCTCCTTCAATATACATCTTCCCAACTAATGCTGATGTTATTGCATCCAATTCATGATCACTTATCACTTTTGATATTCCTTTTATGCCAATCTTCATTAAACCCTTCCTCAACTCATTTATGCCTTTCTGCTTTCTCGGTATCCCAAGCATATCTTGAGCCCCTCCTGGATATACTTCAATAACCTTGATGCCTTTTCTCTCGATTATCTCTTTAAGGCTTATGCCCCTCTCAGTCAATTTTCTCATAGGTCCTAACGTGATTGGGAAGAATTTTATCTTCATCCTCAAAAGCTCTCTATCACACTCCCTAAGATGACCTTTATTTCTGCATGAGCATGTATCCTTTAAACAGCATCTACCAAAAGGAAGACTCAAAGGTGCATCTATCGCTATTATATCTGGTCTTAATTTGATGATGCAATCAATTATCTCATCATCACTTTTTAAAGTGAAGACTTTAGCCTTTAAATCTTCATCAAGGATACAAATACCACTATCCCTCGTTTCAACCCCAGCAAGGTCTATACCAATAAATTTCATGATGCTAATAATAGAATTAAAATAAATTAATTAGCCTTATCGCTATGCAATGTAGGGTTATCATTTTTTAATAGATCGATGATTCTATTAACCCCATCTATCTGCTTTATGAATTTGGCTACACTTTTTGGAACCAATTCCTCCCAATTCTCATTAGATAAAATCCTCTTCCTTATCTCTGTAGCCGATAATTTTTCCCTGTTATAGAATGGTATAGATTCAACTTTAAAGCCTGCTTCTATGAAAAGTCTTTGGGTTAAAGACTCATTTGAGAAGACTAAATCAAATTTTGGGGAATAAGATATTACATGAGATACCCATGTAGAGTGCATCTCAACATCTGGGACTGGTATTATAAGATAACGAGAAGGATTTATGCCCCCTTCATTAAGAGCCAATCTTATCATAGTTATTCTCTCCCCAGTGGTAAAGGGATTATCTTTAGTGTGGCTATGCTGTGAGCTTCCTACTATGATCACTAATTCATCAACTTTATCCAGTAAATCCTTTACTACTTTTAGATGGCCTTTATGAAAAGGCTGGAATCTTCCTATGAATAGACCTCTCTTAACCAATTCTCCCCTTTTACATCTAAAATGTAGAAGATATAATTCTTTGGATGATCAAAACTTAAATAAACATGATTAACCATCCCGTTCAAGTCCAAGGATGGTAAGATAGATGGAACCAAGGCAACTGATAATGGTACCAGGTCCTACTAATGTCCCTACAAGAGTTATGAGGGCTATGCTTAAGCCCATAATAAATCATAGAGGTCCTGAATTCAAAGAGTTGTATGTAAATATTTTGGAGAATGTAAAATATGTATTTCAGACAAAGGGAGATGTAACAATCCTAACAGCTTCTGGTACTGGAGGAGTAGAGTGTGCTGTAAGCAATATTGTACAGGGTGCGAACAAGATACTCGTACCGACTTGTGGTTTCTTTGGCGAGAGATTAAGAGACAATATAATAGCAATGGGTGGAAAGCCTGTAGAGATTCCTGTTGAGTGGGGAAAAGCAGTTACTATGGATATGATAGAGGATGCTGTAAAGAGAGAGAAAGATGTAAAAGCTATAGCATTGGTTTATAATGAAACTTCGACAGGAACAAAGATAAATTGCTTGAGGGAGATAGGCGAATTCTGCAATGAGCACGATTTATTATTAATAGTAGATGCTATATCAGTTCTTGCTGGAGATAATTTACCTGTTGATGACTGGCATGTAGATATCTGCATTGCTGGTAGCCAAAAATGCCTCATGTGCCCACCTGGACTGGCTTTACTCTCAATTAGTGAGAAGGCTTGGTCTGTAATTGAAAAATCAACGAATACCTTTTACTTTAACTTAAAGTCTTATAGAAAGTATGAGAAGGAAGGACAGACACCTTACACACCAGCCATACCATTATACTATGCCCTTGATGAAGCATTGAAGATGATAAGAGAAGAGGGGCTTGAGAATTCTATTCATAGGCATAGAACATGCGCCAAAGCAGTCTATGAAGCTACAGAGAGCATGGGGCTAATACCCTTTGCTGAAGAGAAATTTAGGTCAAACACTGTAATAGCGATAAACAACCCTCCTAAAGTAAGTGATTCTGCGCTTAGAGAGATCTTGAGAAATAGGTACAATGTAGTAATAGCTGGAGGTCAAGGCAAGCTCAAAGGCAATATATTCAGGATAGGAGTGATGGGTATGATAACACAGGCTGAAATATTACAAGTGATAGCTGCCCTAAATATGGCATTAAGTGATTTTGGCTTTGAATTAAGGTTCGATGATAGCGTATCAGCAGCGAGAGATGTCTTCAAAAGAGAGGCAAAATAAGAGCAGTTCTGTTAAGTCTTAGTTTGATACAGACTCCCGTACCCTCGATTAAGAGTCACCAAAGGTTTCGCTAAAAGTTTAAGAGCAGGTATTATGGTATTTATGGTAGAATGGTAGAAGCGGTAACCAAGATAGACAGAGCTGGGAGAGTGGTGATTCCGAAGGAGATAAGGGAGAAGATGGGTTTAAAGGAAGACACCACTTTGCTAGTTGCTGATGCCACTGACGAAATCGTCATCCTGAAAAAGTTAGATATAAGGGAACTAGCGAAAAGGCTGAGGCAGGAACTCAAAGGGATAGATGTAGAAACCATAGGCAAAAGGGTTGAAGAGGAATCTAATGAGCAAGCTAGGAAAGAGTATCAAGCGCTTCGTGATTGATACCAATGTCTTTGTCGCTGCTGTAAAGCCTTTCTCAAAGCCAGCCCAACAGATGTGCAGAGATATGAAGACGCTAAGCCTGCTAACCAAGCTAATCACTGATGAGCAAATAGAGCTGATCGGCAACTCTAGGCTTGTAGCAAAATATAGTCGCTTAGCAGAAGAGCAAAAAGTATTTTTATTCTTATCTTTTCCAGCCTTACTAGGTCATAATTATGCCATTAGAAACAGGTACTCTAGTATACGTTAACTACATAGCTAAGATAAAGGATACAAATGAAGTAATAGAAGTAACTATCGAGGAAGAGGCTAAAAAGCTTGGAGTCCACGATCCTTCTCGAAAATATGAGCCAAGGTTGATTGCCATAGGAGAGGGATGGGTCCTTAAGGGCTTGGATGAGGCTTTAGCATCAGCAAATGTTGGAGATAAGATAAATGTTGAGATAACTCCTGAAAAAGGCTTTGGTCAAAGAGACCCTAGCAAGGTGAAGATGATACCATTAAGGAAGTTTGGAGACAAAGCTTCAGAAGTTCGTGTTGGCGATGAGGTTGAAGTTGAAAACAAGATAGGCATAGTAAGGTTCGTTGGATCTGGCAGGGCTCAAATTGATTTCAACCATAGGCTGGCTGGAAAGACTTTGCTATATGATGTAGATGTTATGAGAAAGGTTGAGGCAGATAGAGATAAGATAATTGCGTTAATAAAGCGCAGAATCCCTATTGAAGAGGAGAAGATAGAGCTTACTATGGAGAATGATAGCGTCAAGATCAAGTTACCCATCGATCTTTATCTTTTAGAAGGTCTTCAAATAATTAAAAGGGCTATTTCGAATGATATATTTAAGTTCATCAAGGAAGTGAGCAAAGTCTATTTTATCGAATTATATGAGGCAAAAAAGCCTACAGCACCAGCCCCATCTCAACCAGAGCAGGAAAAGGCAGCACAAGAAGAGAAAAAAGCTTAATTTAAATTATTAGATAACATTAACAGATTTTGCAAGATTTTTAGCTGATTCACGATCTAATTTCAGCTTATGAAGAATAGTGTACCTTTCAGGTCTGATCTGAGGGGCTAATAGAATGGCATCTATTATCAAACTAGGATCGATTCCTATCTCAGAAGCATTAATTGGTGCATGAACATTTCTCAATGAGATAGCTATTCTTTCCCACTCTAGATTATGAAGCTTTGCCATCATTATCGTGCCTATGCCACATTTCTCACCATGAAGACCGATATTTGGAACCAATATGTCTAAAGCATGGCTAAATAAGTGCTCAGAACCACTACAAGGTCGGCTACTCCCTGCTATACCAGCTGCAACCCCTGAGCTGATCAAGGCTTCAACCACGTCTCTCACACTATCTTTATCCCCCTTACCTATCTTTTCAGACTCTTCTACGATCAAATTAGCGCTCAAGAGAGCTAAGTTTGCTGCATACTTCCCAAAGTACTCACCCTTCTCATCTCTAGCAAGCTCCCAGTCCTTCACAGCTGTCATCTTAGCTATAAGATCGCCACAACCACTTGCAAGAAGTCTTCTTGGTGCATTTGCTATGATTGTTATATCAGCAAGAATACCAACAGGAGGTTTTGCAACTAAAGAGTAGGGCTTGTCCAGTCCTTTTATAGAAGCGAAGGGACTAGATATACCATCGTGTGAAGCACTTGTAGGAACGCTGATTAAAGGTAGATTCGCATAATAGGCACTGAGTTTTGCAATGTCTACAGATTTTCCTCCGCCTAGACCTATGAGCACTCTTGACTGCTGGTTTTTAGCTACATCCACCACTTGCCTTACATAATCTACTGTAGCAGAATTTATGAGATGCCAAAGATAAGATAATCCGAATGATGACAGAGATTCGTCTACAATTTTTCCGATTAATTTTTTTACATTAGCCCCTGAGATTATCAGAACTTTATTTCCAAAGCCCAAATCTTTTATGAAGCTTCCTAATTCTTTTATCACATCATAGCCGACCAAAATCCTTCTTGGCAATTCCATTAAATGACGGCTCAAGGCAACCTTAAGGTTGTAGGAGAGGCTACTGCTCTAAATCTGTTACTCATTCAGGTAGGGGAGACTGATTTGGTCTATAACGTATTTTTAAGAACTGAATGCCTTTCTCCTTGCTATTTAATTCACTTCTTTTAGAATATAGTAGAAGAGGTAAGAATAAATTTAAATACAAAAGACTTCTCTTTTATAATGAATTTAGCGTTCTAATTAAATAGAAGGGCGAGTCATGTTGGATTATAAACCCATTAAGCCATTAGTATATCATGGAACTACAACTGTAGGATTGGTATGCATCGATGGTATAGTATTCTCCACCGACACAAGAGTTACAATGCCAAGGAGCTACATAGCCCACAGAAAGGGGAAGAAGATCTATAAAATTGATGACCATTTAGGGATGACTATAGCTGGGGTTGTTGCTGATGCTCAAAATGTAGTGGATATTCTGAGGTATTACGCTGGCACATACAAGTTGGAGAAGAAGGCTCCCATACCAGTCAAAGCCGCCGCCAGATTAGCCTCTAATGTTTTCTTCTCATCTAGGTTATTCCCTTACATAGCAGATGTCTTGATAGGAGGTTGTGATGAGACGGGCGCAAGCATCTTTAATGTTGATCTTTTTGGCTCTCTTACGAAAGAAAATTATGTTTCTACAGGAAGTGGCTCCCCTATAGCTTATGGTATATTAGAAAGCGAGTATCACAATGGCATAAAATTAGAGAAAGGGATAGCTATGGCTGTTAAGGCTGTAACTTCAGCCATGAAGAGAGATGCTATGAGTGGGGATAACTTCGATGTTGTGACGGTCGATAAAGAAGGCTATAAAGAACTCTTTGAAGAGGAAAAGAAGAAACTTCTTACCAAGGTTTTTGGTTAAGGTCATGTCACAAAAGCAGAATATGAGTCCATCCCTCGAAGTAATGGGCACGATTTTACAGAGTATCCCTGCTGAAGCTGAGGTGACTAGAATAGAGTATGAAGGACCAAGAATAGCCCTTTACACCAAAAGACCAGAGTTCTTGCTCTCAAACAGTTATATAATCTCCGAGTTAGTCAATAGAGTAAAAAAACGTGTCATAATAAGGACTGAAAAATCGATCCGTAAGCCTGAGGGTGAAGTCAAAGAGATTGTTATGAACTACATCCCTAAGGAGGTAGAAGTTAACAATATTTTCTTCGATGATGCTTTAGGAGATTTGATCATTGAAGTAAAAAAACCTCAACTATTGAGCTCAGAAAAAGGGTTCAACTTAGTAGATTTAACTTATAAGACAGGCTGGAAGGTCAAGATAAAAAGAGCATCACCTATAGCTTCAGTGAGCATTCAAAACATATATCATGTCATAAAGACTGCACCAGAGTCTCGTGAAAAGTTCTTTAAGGAAACTGGAGAAAGGATTTTCAGATCTAGATTAAGCTCTGATGTTGAAGCTAGCATTTTAACATTAGGTGCCTTCAGAGAGGTAGGTAGATCATCGATTCTTGTGGAGACGAAAGAGAGCAAGATACTCCTCGATTGTGGCATAAACCCTGGTGCTAAGAATCCTTGGGATGCTTATCCACGTCTCGACTGGGCTGATATAGATTTAGAAGATTTAGATTGTGTTATAGTAAGCCATGCCCATCTAGACCACCACGGCTTCCTCCCTATGCTCTACAAATATGGTTACGATGGGCCTATCTACTGCTCAGAGCCTACTTTACCTTTGATGATATTACTACAGATGGATTATGTAAAAGTTTCTTCCATGGAAGGGGGCAAAGCTTTGTACGATCTTAGGGATGTTCGTGAGGTGATTAGGCATTGCATCACATTACCTTATGGATTAGTCACTGACATTTCACCTGATGTGAAGCTCGTCCTTAACAATGCAGGCCATATCTTAGGCTCTTCTATGGTACATTTGCATATAGGCGAGGGAGCCCATAATATAGTTTACACTGGGGACTTCAAGTTTGGTAATACTAGGCTACTGGAAAGTGCTGTCAGAGACTACCCAAGAGTTGAGACTTTGATAATAGAGAGCACGTATGGTGCCAAGGAGGATATCATGCCGTCTAGAGAAGAAGTTGAACTGAGCTTCGTTAATACTATCAACGAAACTTTGTCAAAAGGCGGGAAGGTTCTGATACCTTTGCCTGCTGTAGGTAGAGCTCAAGAGGTAATGCTGGTCTTAGATGAGTATATGAAGCAAGGCAGGCTTATTGAAGCGCCTATATTTGTTGAAGGCATGATATCAGAGGCTACAGCTATACATGTAGCCTACCCAGAATATTTATCTCGTGAGCTTAGGGCGAAGGTCATTGAAAATGATGGTAATCCTTTCTTCACAGAATACTTTACCAACATAGATCACCCTAACAGTAGAGTAGAAGCATTACAGGAAGGACCAGCAGTAATAATGGCAACTTCAGGCATGCTAGAGGGAGGGCCGGTTCTCGAATATTTTGAAGAATTGGCGCCTTTAGAGAAGAACAAGATAGTTTTCGTTTCATATCAAATCCCTGGAACTTTAGGAAGAAGGATACTGGATGGTACAAAACAAGTTAGCATTATGAGTGATAATGGTAAGATCAAGATAGTCGATATTAATTGTCAAGTTGACAGGATTGAAGGCTTCAGTGGTCATAGTGATTACAATCAGATTATAAAATTTGTGAATAAGCTTAGACCGAAGTTGCAAAGAATTATAGTCGGGCATGGTGAGAAGAAGAAGACAGAAAACATAGCGAATGTAATTTCTAGAATCTTCAAAATTCCAACCCTTCAGCCTTCAATTCAAGAAGCCATAAAGCTCTATTAATTTATCATTGTATCGAACCTCTCCATATCTTCACGCCAGGAGGGGTTATCACTATCCTTTCTTCACCTAACCTTGCTATATCCCCTCCAATGGAGACTGAGAACTCATAAAGCTCCTCAACAGCTTTCTTGAGCTCTTCCACATCCTTCTGTGCAAGAGGGGTTATTCTTAATATGATTATCATCTTTTTATTTACATCATCTTTTATATTTGGCAATTCTTCTAGGGATTTTAGCGAAAGAGCCTTTAAGTAGATAATCTCTTTAGCCTCCTTTTCTGTTATGCTCTGGGTCAAGCCATTTATCTTTTTTACGATGTATTATTTATTAGTTTAGATTTTTTTAATTCATTTTATAATATATTATGATAAATTGACTAAATTATATAATCAGCTTTGAATCTGTTTATAAGCTTGCCAGAACTTGTCCCCCACATAATGAATATTTTTTACCACAGTCCCTTTTTTCATACTTTCCATATCTGATTGGTCAATGAGGGCTATGCCAACAGCTATGAACTTTTTATAATTGCTCTCTCGGATGCCTATTATGTCGTCTCTCTTGAAGGCTCCCCATCCAACAATGCCAGGGCGCATTACGTCTGCCCCATTACAAATATGAGGCACAGCACCTTGATCTACTTCAACATATGAGAAATATTGGAGAATTTCATTTCTTTTTAAGAAGGGTATTATTAAATCATCAAGCTTTATAGCTTCAAGATTAGGAAAAAGTAATAAACAATCATGCTTATCTATTTCAACAATTTTCACTTGAGAAGGCTTGCCAAAATCTAGGGTTAAAGGCCATTTTTTAGCCATTTTATCGATGATGTCTCGTGCATCCTTTTTGGATAAGGTGTAAATTCTCACATTATGTTGAATGAAAAAGCATAATATGAATTTTCCGTTTAATGAATTAACTTAAATAATGGTGAATTAAGTGAATCGTTTGGAGGCGGTGTTCTTTGGCAATAGATATGGCCATTAAAGTGCTCGATGAAAGCCTTGGTAAAGTAGTATTGATAAAATTGAAGGGTGGGAAGGTCATACGAGGAACTCTTCAAGGGTTTGATCAGCATATGAACTTACTTCTAGAAGGCTCTGAAGAGATTCAAGAGGAAGGAAATACGAACACTTTAGGCACTATAATAGTTAGAGGAGATAATGTCATAATGATTTCACCTCCGCCTAAATGATTTAAAACCTAAAGAGTAATGCCTTTAACCTTAAAGGATTATCATTATTAGATGTCATCAAAAATAGCCAAGGCGATAAAAGAAGCCCTTGCTAGCGGGTACCAATTACATCCTCAAGCCTTTGATTTTCTCTTGGAAATTGATGAGAAGATTGATGTGATAGATTTAGTTATGAAAGCTATTCAATTAAAGCTCAGTAGCAGTGATCAGCAAAATATTATCATGGAACAAGATATAGAAAAGGTGCTCCCGCCTGATTTTAAAAAGATTGAGCATGCCCAAGCAATGGCAAAGCCTATGGCTCCAGAGTATATAGAGCCAGAGTTTGAAATAATCAAAGATCCGACTGGCAGTATCTCCCCAATTGAGGGATTAAGAGGGTTTCAAAGCCTTTTCAAAAGTCGTTTCGAGAAGCTGATGAAAATTGTAAGGAAGAGGCCAGATTCATATCAAATAAAGCAGATAGCAAATATCAAGAAGGAACCATCTAATAGTCCTCAGAAGATTGCTGGACTAGTTATGAATAAAAAGATCAAAAGAACTCATGTAGAGCTTACCATTGATGATGAGAGTAGCAAGATTAAAGCTGTTGCCCTAGAAGATCCAGCTAGAAAGAGTGCTGCCGAAATCTGCCTCGATCAATTGGCAATTCTAGACTTACAGTTCAGCAAAAGAGGATTGGCGATAGTCAAGGATGTTTACTCACCTGATATACCTGACCGTTTGCCTAATACATCAAAGAAAGTTGTCTATGCTGTTCTCACTTCAGATTTACATGTTGGGAGCAAGACCTTTCTTCTCGATGTCTTCAATAGATTCGTTCTCTGGCTCAATGGAATGCTCGGCGATGATCTGATAATAAGAAGATTGAAGTATGTGATAATAGGGGGTGATTTAGTGGATGGTATCGGTGTTTATCCATACCAAGATAAAGAACTCCAAGAAGCCAATATTTATGAGCAATATAAGATGGCGACTCAGTTGATAGAGAAGATACCAAAGCATATTCAAATATTCATAATCCCTGGAAATCATGATCCAGCAAGGCAAGCCTTACCACAACCAGCCATCCCTAAGAAGTATGCTGATCAGCTTTACTCTATGGAAAATGTAAAGATGCTCGGTAATCCAGCTTATTTGAATTTACATGGTGTAAATATACTCGTTTATCATGGCAGAAGTTTAGATGATATAGTCGCCATGACTCCCGGACTTACTTTCTCAAAACCTACGTCAGCTATGAAAATACTGCTTAAAGCTAGGCATCTGGCTCCCATATACGGAGGAAGGACACCCATAGCTCCAGAAAAAGAGGACCATTTAGTGATAGAGGAGGTACCAGATATCTTTCATGCAGGGCATGTGCATACTATTGATATCGATACCTATCGAAACACTCTTTTAATTAACTCTGGAACTTGGCAGGGTCAGACAGGTTACCAATTGAACATGGGCCTTAACCCTATTCCAGGTATAGCACCTATAGTAAATCTGGCAACATTGGAAGTTACCTTAAGGAATTTTGTTAGCATACAACAATAATTTTTATAAAATTGAACCTATAATAGGGTCTTCTGAGAAGACTTCTCTTACAAATTGTGACTGAACTGATGGGCTGATCTTCTTAGTCCTTCCATAACGGCCCTTACTGACTAGATTTGTGGCTGCTAAACCTAGTAAGTCAAGTTCACTAAGAAGCATGCTAACTCGCCTTTGAGTCAATAACTCTATACCAATTTTACGGCATATACTAGAGTAGCGATCATAGACTTCACCAGTAGAATTAGCCTCTCCTGAAGATACTATGCTCCATAATAAAAGTTTAGCATGAAGAGGCAAAGATCTTAAAGCTTCCACCATGCGGTCTTGCTCGATTTTTTGAACAGCTATCCTTACGTGCTTTTCCTCAACCCTTGTAGCTCCTTCTCTCTCTGCCACTTCACCAGAGACTCTTAATAGATCTAATGCTCTTCTAGCATCACCATGCTCGGAACCAGCTAAGGCAGCACATAGGTTTATTGATGCTTCCGTTATAGCGTCCTCAAAGAAAGCCATCTTAGCTCGATCGTATAATATTGCTCTTAACTCCTCTGCTGTGTAAGGTGGGAAGACTATCTCTTCTTCACTCAAACTGCTTAACACTCTTGGATCAAGAAATTCTTTGAATCTAAGATCGTTAGATATGCCTATGATAGATAGATAACCCTGAGGGAGTTGCTCGTTTGCACGAGTAAGCTCATAAAGAAGATCGTCACCATAATTTCTTACCAAGAAGTCAATCTCATCCATCACTAATACTACTTTTAGTGCTGATGAATTTATTTTTGATTTTATCCTACCAAAGACTTCACTAATGGCCAAGCCAGTAAAAGGAATCGGCAATTCAATAGATTGTGCTATATCGGAGAGAATTCTATACTCTGTGCCGGCTATTCTAGTGTTTGAGTAAGTGAATTTGACCTTCAGACCTTGCTTTGAGGCTTTTTCCTCTAACCTTATGAGGACATATTTAGTGACAGCTGTCTTACCCGTCCCTGTTTTGCCATATACAAGAAGATTAGAGCATTTTGAGCCGTGAAGAAGGGGAGCAAGAGCCTCACCTATTGATATTATTTGTTTTTCACGAAAGGGTAATTTTGATGGTATATAATCTGATCTTATAGCGTTTCGATCTTTATATAAGGACCGACCTGATAAAGCCTTAGTGAAAATATCATCTAAGAAATCTTTTGGTTTATCATCCATTATAACACTCCCACCCCTTCCCTTCCATTGCAGACCGATTTTAAAAAGTTGTTATTATTTGAAATAGAATTCAGACCGTACTAGGTTCACTTAATAAATTTAATTAGCAATAAATCAATAATATTTGATCATTAAGTTAAACTCCTTTCATTTAATAAATCATGATAAAGCTTTATTCCATTAGAAGAATGGGGGTGGGTGGCTGAATTCAATTTATCAACGTTGTAAGTTCAGCTGAGCTCTACGATAAGCCCAGCCTAAGTTTGTTTTATTTCTCGTCAGCAATCCCTTTTCTGTTAATCTTTGTAAATAAGTCGATATAGTACTCAATCTTATAGGAGTATTATACTCATCCTCATAAGCCTCTAAAATATCTGTAGAAGTAAAGGATCCAAAAGTGAACTTCTTCTCAATAAGAGCGTAAAGGCGGCCAAAAGTTGTATTTTTAGATAAAATGATCTGTTGATTGACTTCACTCTTACCTCCAATCATTTCAGCCATATCTATAATCTTCAGAACTTTATCTCGAGAGAGGTTTCCTTCCATAGATATCCTGTATATCCCACCCTCTCCATCATCGAACTCTATCTTAATTCTGCGTTTAGGCAAAGCTATCTAACAAACATGATTTTTGATTATAAGGTTATCTGTGTGAATAAGTGAACAAAAGGTTAATCGTTTATGACAAAATTATGAGATGTTATATATACTTAACAAATGTTCACAATACACTGGAAGAATCATAAATAAAATCAGCTCTTAGGGAGTTCCAATGGAAATAAAGGGGTGTTAAATCCAAAATAACAGATTATCGAGTGAAAATTTGGCTCAGATGAGTCTTATCGTCAAAAAATTAAGCGAGTTGAAGAACTTTTCACAATCTGTTCACAATAAGATTATTCTCTTCTCACTAACTCTTTTCCTTTCTCAGTTATCTCATAAACATAAGGCTTCTTTCTCTCTTCTCTGATTACATAACCTAATTCGAACAACCTTTTCATAAGCCTGGCTGTATGTTCTCTTGACTTCTTTATTCTCTGTTGGATCTGCTTCGGAGTCTGGGCTCCTTCCATCAGTAAATTAAGCACTGAACTCTCAGTTGGACTTAACTCTTCCAATATTTTAATCTCCTTGACTTCCTCTTTTTGCTGAATCTTGCTAGGCATAAATGCCTCACTTTTACCTAAATTTCTCAATAAATCTTTAATTTCTTCTAAAATCCTTCTGGTATCAGGGACTTCATGGACCTTAATAACCTCCTTCTCCTCTTTACCTAAGCCTTTGCTTAACTGATCTAACTTCAACTCTATGACGTCCAACCTGACTTGTTGGTCTAATATCTTCTGATCCTGCTGACCCAGCCTATCATGAAGCTCAGAGATCACTCCCTTGATGATCTCGCTAGCATCTTTTTGTTCCTTAGTGACCCTTCTAATTTTTGGTAAGTAACGAGCTAGGACTACAATAGAAATAAATAATGTGACACTCGCTATTGTGACTATCACAACATCCTCTAGAGCCAAGGTACTATAAAATAATATCACAAGATAGTAAATAACGTTTTCTATTTAGAATCAAGTTACCGTTCTATGTTATCTTCCTCTTTCCTGACAAAGTTTCAATTATAGTTTCAACAACCTCTATAACTTCTGGTAACTTTTCTCTTGATATAACACCTTCAGCACCCTTCAATAAGTTGCTTACTTGTAATAATTTGATCATGGATTTATCTTCCAATAAACCTAAGTATTCAGATAAGATTAAAGTGTGAACAGCTCTTTTTAAATTGCTTTGAGCTTGCCTCAATGTACGAATAAAAGCTCCTTTACTAACATTCTTCCTATCTCTCATAGCTATCTTCTCCTTTAACTCTAATTTCTCATTGGCTGTAGTACGATCAATTAGGTAGGTGTCAAGTTGCGCTTGAGTGAATGACGATCTTTCAAAAAGATATTTGAGTATTGGATCGGTCTCCAGCCTTGATTTTATCATAACGTCTAATCGTTATACAGAATCGTATAATCTTATCGGAAGTATGGTCTTAATTTTTAAACTTAATTTCCTCTAAATAACATGAAAAAGTTTATTTATTATAAATTTAAATAATTAATTTTGGTATTTTTAGTCTCTAATTAATAAATTATAAAATTAAGACAGACTAAAATGATTTATCTAACAACTTCTAAATATAACAAAGGGTTGTAGTTGGGAAGGAGAAGGCGTCGTGTAATAAAAATTGTGAAGAAAACTCTCCCTAAAATTTATACTTGCCCACAATGTGGAGTGGTATCTATCAAAGTCTCTTTGAAGGAAGAGAACCTAGCTAAGATAGTCTGTGGAAGCTGTGGCTTAAAATATGATTATCCATTAGAAGTAAAAAAACAACCTATAGATATCTATAATGAGTTTGTCGATAAATTTATGTCTGGAAGGTTGGCTTCTAAGTGATAGGAAAAATTGAAAGATACCTTAAGAGAGAGATATCTAAAGACGGTACTATATCTTTTGCTCTTATCGACTCAGAGAATATATCTCTTGAAATGGCGACTAGCATTGCCCTCAATGCTGAAAGTTGTGGTGTGAAAGGTATCTTAGTAGGTGGTTCAACAGCTATCGACCAACTCGAATTAGATAACATTGTAAAAACAATTAAAAAAGAGGTTAAAATTCCTGTGATCTTGTTCCCAGGCAATGTGACAGGCATATCACCAAATGCTGATGCAATACTCTTCAGCTCTCTATTGAACTCTGATAATCCATACTTCATAACAGAAGCTCAAGCTTTGGGTGCCCTTTCAGTTAAAAAATATGGCTTAGAGGCTATCCCTATGGGATACATTGTGATAGGGGAGGGCGGGGCTATAGGTTTCATAGGAAGAGCGAGAGGGATCCCTCCAAATAAACCAAATTTAGTAGCTATATATGCTCTTGCAGCAAAGTACATGGGAATGAGGTTTGTTTATTTAGAGGCAGGATCTGGTGTGACATCACATATATCTTCATCCATAGTCACTAAAGTTCGTAATGTTTTTGATGGTGTATTGATTGTGGGAGGTGGAATTAGGAGAGTAGAGGATGCTATTAAAGTAGCTAAAGCTGGTGCTGACATTCTTGTAATAGGGACTTTATTAGAGAATAAAAACTTCATGCCTAAGCTTAAAGAGATAGTTGAAGGAATAAAGAATGTGAGGCGATAAAATGACTTCTTTTGAGCGCTTCTTTGCAAGTCTAAAATACTGGCTCGAACTTCCAAAGGCTTACGATCGATGGCCAGATTTTGAGGCATCCTTTGATTCTGAAGAGTATTTACTCATAGAGCTTAAAAATGAAAGAGCGCTTTTACTTAACTGTGGAGACTGTGATGGCCCTTCAGATGTTTCTCATCCTACTTGTGAAAAATGTATAGAGTTTAGGACAAAGTTTGCAGAGCGCAAAACAAAATGTGAGCCTAATATGTGGCGCCATCTCATTCTTGCTCGAATTTATACAAAGACAAATAGTAAATAATTTGTGATATGTTGTGACTCAGTAATAATCACAAAAAAAGATTTAATAATCACATCTGCCATCAACTCTTAAAATCTTAACTTCTTCCCTAAAAGTTAGAGAATAGCATATATGAGACGATTTAGATAAACTTTTATTAATTAATTTAAAAGAATCAACCTGTGGCACTAATTAATGGAGTTCTTGAGAGGATAAAGACCCTTGCACCATTCCCTGAGAAATATATTGAATATCATGAAAGGCTTTTAAAGAAGTTATATTCACAGCACACTTTATCATCTAAAGCTAGAATTAAAGGCAAAGACCCAAAACTAGAAGTAGAGCCTAAATTAGCCTTTGATTTAGCAGAAAGGATAGAGAACTTAATACCAATTCCTGGGCTTGCTAAAAGACTTAGAGAGCTTCTCTTAACTCATAATAAGGAAAACATAGCTCTAAGCCTTTCAGAAGAGGTCGCCCTTGGCAAGTTCGGGTTTTTTGAAAAGGAAAAAGCTTTGGATTTTGGCGTGCGTATAGGTCTTGCTGTAGTTACAGACGGCGTTACAGTGGCTCCAATTCAAGGAATCTCATCTGTGAAGATTAAGAAGAATGATGATGGAACGAATTACGCTGCCATATATTTTGCCGGTCCTATTCGTTCTGCAGGCGGTACAGAAGCAGCTTTCACTCTTGTGATAGCAGATCACATCCGTAAGGTTTTAGGTCTTGATAAGTATAGACCGAATGCTTGGGGACAAGATGAAGTAGGTCGTTTCATGGAAGAGCTTAGGATTTACGAGCGAGAGGTAAGTAACTTTCAATTTAGAGTTTCTGACGATGATATTAAGCATGTACTTTTGCACCTTCCTGTTGAGATTGACGGTGTTGAGACAGATCCTGTTGAGATTGTTATTCATAGAGGTTTGAAAAGGATTACAACAGACAGAGTTAGAGGCGGTGCTTTAAGGGTGCTGAATGATGGCGTGATAGGCAGATCAAGAAAATTACTGAAGCTCGTAAATGATTTAGCAATCTATGATTGGGGTTGGCTAGCTGAGCTTAGGAGTGGAAGGCAACAAAATTTGGAAGAATATGTTGAGAGTACACATTTTGAGGAAGTGATCTCAGGCCGACCAGTTCTATCCTTTCCAAAAAAGATAGGTGGTTTTCGATTAAGGTATGGGCGATGTTACAACACAGGCTTATCAACTGTAGGAATTCACCCTGCCATAGCCACAATATTGGATTATCCTTTCGTCGTTGGTACACAAGTGAAGCTAGACATACCAAGTAAGGCTGCCACTGTAGCCTTTGTAGATACTATAGAACCTCCCATCGTCAAATTGATAGATGAGTCTGTAGTCAAGATAAGAAGCCTAGATCATGCAATTAAAATTCAAAACAAAATAGCTAGGATCCTCTATTTAGGTGATGTTTTGGTAAGCTTTGGTGATTTTCTTGAAAACAATGTAAGATTGGTTCCATCTGGTTATGTAGAAGAATGGTGGATAAAGGATGCAATGATAGCAATTAAAGAGAAGTACGGCTCTATGAATGAATGCGCAAAATCTATTGGAATGAATATAGATCGCTTAGAAGAGATAATAAATGACCCGCTGCATAACTTCCCAAATGCTTTTGAGGCTTTTGAGCTTAGCAATAAGCTTGGAATACCCCTTCATCCTTATCATCTCTTTTACTGGGATGTTGCATCACCATCTGAAATAATTACTCTAAGGCAGAGCTTGACTTTATCAGATGATAAAGAATCATACATAATAACTGCGCCTAAAAAACCAGAGATAAAATCGATCTTAGAGAATATAGGTATCCCTCATAGAATAATCAAAGATGAAATTATCATAGAGGGTGAGCCTGCTTATTCTGTGATGAGGACTTTAGGTTTAACTTCTGAGCTTGGCTTAGTTACAGGCTGGAAAGATGTAACCGAACTTCTCTCCTCATTAGCTCACATACCTATCAAAAGGAAGTCATCTGTCTTTGTGGGTTTGCGTACAGGTCGCCCTGAGAAGGCTATGCTAAGAAAGATGAAGCCTCCTGTGCACTCACTATTTCCTGTCGGAATAAAAGGAGGTCCAAAGAGGGATATAATACAAGCAGCAAAGGATGAATTTGTGAATGTTGAGATTGTGAACATGGTCTGCACTGTTTGTGGCTCTAACTCCATCAGCATAAAATGTGATAAATGTGGCGGGGATACCATAATTGTGAAGAGATGCCCTAACTGTGGTAGAGTTGTTGAGGGTGATATTTGTTCTGTATGTAAAGCCAATGTTTTACCTTACTCAAAGATAGATTTTCCCATCAAGCAAGAGTTAAAGGAAGCTCTATCTAGGGCAAAATACGATCCCTCTCCTCCACTCAAAGGTGTTAAAGGTCTCATAAGCACCGCCCGCATCCCAGAGAGATTGGAGAAGGGCATATTGCGTCAAAAGTATGGTTTATCTGTTTACAAGGATGGCACTATAAGGTTCGATGCTACGAATGCTGTGATGACTCATTTTAAACCATCACAGATAAGCACCTCAGTTGAGAAGCTTAAAGAGTTGGGCTATGAAAAAGATGTTTATGGAAAACCTCTTAGCTCAGACGATCAACTTTTGGAGCTTTTTGTCCAAGATGTAATCCTACCTTTAGAGGCTGGTCAGCATCTATTGAAAGCATCAAAGTTCATCGATGATTTGTTAGTTAATCTATATGATGAAGAACCATATTATAATGCAAATTCTATAGAAGACCTTGTAGGCTGCCTTATAGTTGGACTAGCCCCTCACACTTCAGTGGGCATAATAGGTCGAGTGATAGGCTTCACAGATTCGCAAGTTTGCTTTGCTCACCCATATTGGCATGCTGCAAAGAGAAGGGATTGTGATGGTGATAGCGACTCTGTGATGCTTTTAATGGATATACTCTTGAATTTTTCTAAAGAATTTCTACCATCCCAGATCGGAGGGTTGATGGATGCTCCATTATTAATACAAAGCATCATCATACCAAGTGAGGTTGATGAGCAAGCCCATAACTTAGATATAGCAGAAAATTATCCAATAATTTTCTATGAGTCTTCAATAAAGAATGAGCCCCCTCATACTCTTACCAAAGCCATAGACATCATCAAGAATAGGCTAAAGAATGAAAACCAGTTTTATGGTCTGAATTTCACACATAATACTAGTACTATATCTGTAGAAAGGAATAGGAGCACTTATTCAACTTTAAAGTCCTTCTCAGAGAAGCTTGAAAAGCAGATAGAGCTGGCTATGAAAATTAATGCAGTAGATCCTAACGAGGTTGTATCCTCAGTCTTAAAGACCCATATCCTTCCAGATGTTATTGGAAATTTGAAGGCATACACATCTCAGAATTTTCGTTGCAAATCGTGTGGGGAGCAGCATCGTCGCATTCCTCTAAAAGGGGTATGCTTGAATTGTGGTGGAGAGTTGCAGCCTACTGTTACTAGGGCTTCCATAGAAAAGTATCTAGCTCTTGGGTTAAAGCTGTCAGAGAAGTTTAAAGTTGGCGAATATGTGAGAAATCGCTTTGAGATAGCATCCGAGGAGCTTTCATCTCTATTCATTTCGAAGAAAGAGGGGACTCAAATCGAGCTTACAGAGTTCTTTGGTTGATAGATGTATTATAAACCTAGCGAAGGTTATTTAGATTAAGTTCCAGTTCGCATATCCTTAGACCCCTCAAGCCTATGGTTAATAAGGATAATAACGGAAATAGACATCCTTTATTGGTTTTTCAAAGTTTTAAGAGGGTAGAAGAGTAAATTTTATCAGGTTTAACGTATTCTAATATATTCATAAGCCTCTCTAAGAGAATCAAAGCAGTAATGTACCTTGTTGAAATTCTTACGGAAATCTATGACATCCCTTTTTACTCTTTCAGGATCCTCACCCTTAATCACAACTCTTGCTATCAATTCAGCAATGTATTCCATATCATCCTCTCCCATGCCTAATCTAGTGCACTCTTGGCTACCTAGCCTTATGCCTCCAGGATTCTGATAATGCCTATTGTATTTCAAATCGTAAGCCAACAAGTTTCTGTTCAAGATTATGTTTGTTCTCTCCAACTTTTTCTCCAAATCTCCTCCTAAGCCATAATTTGTTATATCAACCAATACTACATGAGATTGAGTGAAACCTCTCTTCTCTCCTAAGACTTGAAAACCTCTTTCATAAAGAGATTGAGCCAATGCTTTAGCATTCTTTACAACTTGTGAAGCGTAATCTTTACCGAACTCTAAGAACTCTGCAAAAGCTATAGCCTTCCCACAGACATGGTGTAGATGATGATTGCTCACATTTGAGGGAAAAGTTGCTCTTTTTATCATCTCAGCATATTTATCAAAGGATAATACACATCCTCCTTGAGGACCGAATAAAGTCTTATGAGTGCTCATGCTCATCACATCTGCTCCCTCTTTAAGGGGGTCTTGGAACAAACCTCCAGCTATCAATCCAGCCACATGAGCTCCATCATAGCAGACTTTTGCTCCAACTTCATGGAACACATCTGCAAGCTCCTTCAATGGATGAGGCTGAGTCAATACAGAACCACCGAACATGGCTAACTTTACCTTCTTTCCCTCATTGATCACTTGCTTTACCTTCTTCTTCGTCTCATCTACATCTATATTCATTTCATTGACATCAAAAGGAAAGTTTTCAACATCTAATCTTGAGACAGAACCTGCAGTGCCTCCTAAAGATTTTTTACCAGTAGATATGTGCCCACCACTAGGTATGGATAGAGAGAACATGGTATCCCCAGCATCTGCAAAGGCCGTGTATACCACTAGGTTGGCGCAAACTCCTGATACAGGCCTCACATCCGCAAACTCTGCTCTGAAGAGCTTCTTCGCTAGTTCTATAGCTATGAGTTCAACTTTATCAATGTAGGTGCATCCTGCATAGAGCCTCTCACCCGGCCAACCCAACCGAGATGCTCATCAATAAGCATCTTTTCGGCGTATCTATTCCCAAAGTCACTCATCATGACTTCACGGACTGCCGGGCTCGGTGTGTTTTCACTCGCTACAAGGGGTATGGAATTGGAGAACAGTCTGTGATGCTGCTCTACAAGTTGAAAGATCTCATCATAGTAATCTTTTGGAGCTTTGCTCATCAACTCGATCATCTCTTAACGTTAAGCTTTCATTTATTAAAATTTCCTATTAGGAAGTTTGAAAGTCTTAGAGGCTTGACATAAATTATTAAAACCTCACTTTTCTTGTAAGCTAAAATTAATAATGTATTTATTTAGCCATTTTAGGACGTGGAGACTGAAGATAAATATGGTCACATACAAGGTTCCTGTTATAGCTGGAGATGGTATTGGTCCTGAAGTTATAGCTGAGGGTAAGAAAGTCCTTAACGCTGTTGCAGAGGTAGATGGCTTCGATATAGATTGGATCGATTACCCTCATGGTGCTGATCACTACCTATCCACTGGAGAGTTGATAAGTGAAGATAATCTTAAAGAGCTGAAAAAGTACAAATCTATCTATCTAGGCGCCCTAGGTGACCCTAGAGTAGAGCCAGGCATTCTTGAGCTAGGAATATTGTTAAGACTTCGCTTTTACCTTGATGAATATATCAACCTTAGACCTGTCAAGCTCTATGAAGGGGTGCCAACACCATTAAAGGATAAGAAGCCCAGTGACATTCAATTTATAGTTGTAAGAGAGAATACAGAGGACTTTTACATAGGTCTTGGTGGTAATGCAAAGAAAGGTAGAACTAGAAATGAATTGGACTTGGTCAGAGAGATTTATCATGTTCGCTTTGGCTTGGATATAGAATCTGATGCTGAAGAAATAGCTTATCAGCTAGGAGTTGTAAGTAAACAAGGTGCAAGAAGAGTCATAGAATACGCTTTTCAGTATGCAAAGAATCATAATAGAAGTAAAGTTACAGGAGTAGATAAAGCGAATGTCTTAACTCATGTTTACAGCCTTTGGAGAAGGACTTTAGAAGAAGTTGCAAAAAATTATCCTGATATAAAATATGAATTTGCTTTTGTTGATGCTACAGCCATGTGGTTTGTAAAGAATCCAGAGTGGTACGAAGTTGTTGTAACACCAAATCTATTCGGAGATATTCTCACAGACTTAGGTGCTATGATTCAAGGAGGCTTAGGCTTTGCTCCAGGAGGGAACATAAACCCAAAAGGCACTTCTATGTTCGAGCCTATTCATGGTTCTGCACCGAAATATAAGGGAATGAATAAGGTAAACCCTATTGCAACTATCTTGGCAGGTTGCCTATTGCTAGAGGACTTAGGGCTTGAAAGATCGTCTATAAAAGTTGAGAAAGCAGTAGAAGAAATCTTGAAAGAAGGGAAAGTTAGGACTTATGACTTCGGTGGCAAGTCTAAGACAAGCGAAGTTGGAGATGCTATAGCCAAGAAAGTAAAAGGATTATAAAATTTAATACAGTAAAAGTTTCGTTAACCCTCCAGTTAATTCGATAAGAGAACATCCTGACACTCAATCGGTCCCTTCCTTAACGAAATAGTAGGCTAGCAACATTATTGAACCAATTGTTGCTATGGACGCCTCACAGACTTATGTTGGACTTGGGAGATGCTTCTTGGCGTCAAATGGTTCAATTTTGAACTCGAGCCGTCTTTCGTCATTTTCGGTGTATGTATGAACATCCACGATATAGACCCTTTGTCCTTCCTTAACCATTCTGGGGATTTCTTGGATTTGCCTCTTGGTCAGGTATCTTGTATATTGCTTACTGCCTTTTACTTCGAACCAATATGTTCTTCCGTTTCGAATCGCTTTGATATCGACTGGTTGATGAACTATTTCGACTGCGAACCCAAGCTTTTGAAGGATTTCAACAGTCCATTCTTCGTACTTTTTACCAATGACCGGACCTAGGGACTCAAATTCGGGTTCATCTTCAGCCAACACAACCTCAATTTCGATTCCTGTATCATCCCATTCTGGCAAATCATTAAACATATAACTTGGGCTCTAGAACCTACAATAAATACTTTCTTACATATCGTAAACCATACAACATGACCAAATTAAATTAACCTCTCATCTTCTTCAACTTGTTCAATAGACCGCCTATTTTGGTTGTCCTCTACTAGAGAAGCCCTATGGCAAAGCTTCTAGTAGGCTTAACCCCCTCTGTTACAGGATCGATCATTAGGCCTAGTATCTGCATGGTAAACGTTCCAAGCAAAGGCTCAGGGGATTCCATTATAAGCGCGTGTACGATCGCCTCTCTTCCAATAATTTTAACATAGGCAAATCCTAGATCTACTACACTCTTTCTTTTGTCGGCTAACGTAACTTCTATTTTCGTGATAGGTTCTATTCCTATTTCATGAGCCATAGCTGGTGGGATGACCATAAAGCCTGCTCCTGTATCAGCTAGCAACTTAACCTTCTTTATCACTTGCTTCTTTATATCGCCTATTTCAGCTTCTACAAAAACGTAGCCCATTCTAGAGGTTATATGATATCATCAGTTATAAGACTTCTCTAAGCTCTTAAGCGTCAAAGTAATCAATGTGGTAAAAATTAGACTTTTGCTTTCTTCAACTTATTCAATAATCCGCCTATTTCTATCAACTCAAGAATAAATTCTGGCAAAGGTTGGGCTTGTGTAGATACATTGCTGGTTAAATTCGTAATTTTGCCACTTTTCAAATCTAACATCAATTCATCGCCATCTCGAACTAAATCCCATAAATCTTCACACTCAAGAACTGGCAGACCTATGTTAATAGCGTTCCTGTAAAATATTCTTGCAAAGGATTTTGCTACTATAGCTTTTGTGCCAGAGTACTTTAATGATATAGGGGCTTGTTCTCTGCTTGAGCCACAACCAAAGTTCTTTCCTGCAACTATTATAGCATCTTTACTCTTCTCAATGAAAGATGGGTCTATGCCTTCCATGGCATGCTTTGCCAATTCTCTTGGATCTGTCAAAACTAGATATTTGCCTGGAATTATAAAATCAGTATTTACATCATCGCCATATTTTACAACTTTGCCTAATAATTTCAATTTAATCACCCTTGAATGAAGTTGGGTCTGTAATGAATCCTTTTATGGCTGAGACTGCAGCAGTGGCAGGGGATGCTAGATAAACCTTTGACTTTGTGCTACCCATTCTCCCTATGAAGTTCCTATTTGTAGTGCTCAAGCAAACCTCTCCAGATGCAAGAACTCCAAGATGCCCTCCATAGCAAGCACCACAAGTAGGATTAGCAACATTTGCTCCAGAGAGAAGAAAAGTCTCTATAAGGCCTTCTTTCAAAGCATCTAAAAATACATCTTGTGATGCAGGGATTATTATTAGCCTAGTTCTATCGCTAACTTTCTTACCCTTCAGTATATCAGCAACTAAACGCAAGTCCTCCATTCTTCCATTCGTGCATGAGCCTATGAAGACTTGATCCAACTCTATCCCCTCTACTTCAGCCACAGGTTTTACATTATCGACAGCATCAGGGCAAGAGACTAGAGGAGGCAAATCATCAACATATAAGTCTAAGGATCTCTCATATTCAGCATCTTTATCGCTCTTTGCAATGAAAAATTGATCACTTGTTCTACCCTTCAAATATTCTAAAGTCTTCTCATCAGCTTCGACTATTCCTGCTTTTGCACCTACTTCTATAGCCATGTTACATATAGTCATCCTACCTGCTATACTCATATCCCTTATAGTAGAGCCTTTGAACTCAAGCCCTCTATAGTTTGCACCACTAACTCCTAAAATCTTTGCAACTTTCAAGAACAAGTCCTTGGGTGTGACGAACTTTCTAAAATTACCATTTACTTTTATCTCTATCACTTTTGGGACTTTAAACCATAATCTTCCAGTTATGAATACTGCAGCCATCTCTGTGGAGCCTATGCCTGTAGAAAATGCTCCTACAGCACCATAAGTGCATGTATGAGAGTCAGCCCCTACAACAACATCTCCTGGCTTTACATGACCTTTCTCTATCATTACTTGATGAGAAATTCCTCCTCTACCAACATCGTAGAATGACTTTATCTTCTGCTCTCTTGCAAATTCTCTCATTATCTTATGCAACTCAGCAGCCTCTACACTCCCAGCAGGAATTGTATGGTCTAAGACCATGACTATTCTATCTTTATCCCAAACTTCTTTCGCTTCTAACTCATGAAAGTATTTTATTGTAAGATGCCCAGTTATTTCATTAATCATTGCACAGTCTATCTTGGCTTCAACTATCTCCCCTGGGAATACTTGCTCTCTATTTGATGCTTTACTCAGTATCTTCTCAATGATATTTGCCATGCTTGGAATCACAAAATTCTTGACTTAATAAGAATGACGCTCTCGGCTTTAGTAAACTTTTCTTATACTATCTTAATCAAAAATTGATCTATGTAGCAGAGCTTGGTTGCTTCCTTTTCATCAGTATTTTATTGATGCCATTTATCATGGCTTCTACACTTGTTATCACTATATCCTCGCCAGTTGCCCTTGCAGATGCAATATTTCCATTCTTATCCTCAACTTTTATTATTACTTCAGCAAGAGCGTCTGAGCCTCCTGTAATAGCCTCTAATCTGTACTCTTTCAGCTTAATATTTGCCAAGCTATCTGTGACCTTTTGAATGGCTTTAACTGCTGAATCTACAGGTCCTACTCCAGTTTCAGCTGCTATGTACTCCTTCCCATCTAGAATTAGCTTTACAGATGCTGTAGGGACTACTTTAACCCCTGTCATGACTGCCAGATCAACTAGGTTGATAATTTTCTCTTCCTCTAAAGTCTTCCTCATTACAGATCTAGCTATTGCAGATAAATCAGTATCAGTGATCGTCTTCCCTTTATCACCCAACTCCTTTACCTTCTCGACTATCTCTTTAAGTTGATCTTCAGTTGGTTGCCAGCCCATCTCTCTCAGCTCTGCCAATATGCCATGGGCTCCTGCATGCTTACCAGCCTGAATCCATCTCTTTCTTCCAACTATCTCTGGTTCTATAGGTTCATAGGTCAAGGGCATAGATAGCACGCCATGAGTGTGTATGCCAGATTCATGACCAAAAGCATTATCGCCCACTATGGCTTTATTTGGCTGAACGATTATTCCAGTTAATTCTGAGACAAGTTTAGAAGTCTCATAGATCAAGCGAGTGTTTATTCTCGTCTTCTTCTTATATAGTGAATGTAAAGCCATAACAACTTCCTCTAATGCTGCATTGCCTGCTCTTTCTCCTAAGCCATTAACAGTTACATGAGCCCTTACTGCACCAGCCTCTATCCCTGCTAAAGTATTAGCCACAGCCATGCCAAAATCGTTATGACAGTGCAAGCTTATGGGTAATCTTACTGTCTTTTTGATCTCACCAACGAGTTGATAAATTCTTACTGGCATCATAATTCCAACTGTATCTGGTATATCGATCCTATCTGCACCAGCCTCTTCAACAGCCTTGTATACTTGCTTGAGATAATCTAGATCAGACCTAGTTGCATCTTCTGCTGAGAATTCAACTTGAACACCATGGCTCTTAGCATACTCTACACCCTCTATAGCTCTTTGCAAGGCTTGCTCACGAGTCAGCTTAAGCTTATAATTCAGATGTATGTCAGATGTTGCTATGAATACATGAATGCATCCAACTCCACAACTCAGAGCAGCATCTATATCGCTTTTATTCACCCTAGCCAATCCACATATTTCTGCATTCAATCCTTCTTTGGTAATGAGCTTTATAGCCTCAATCTCTCCTTTAGAAGTTATGGGAAAGCCTGCCTCTATCGTATCTACGCCGAGTTTATCGAGCTGACGAGCTATCTCTAGCTTCTCCTCTGGTGTGAGTGATACCCCTGGAGTCTGTTCTCCATCCCTTAAAGTTGTATCGAATATCTTGATGTAATCATCAGAACTCATTTTTCTATCCCTGCCATCTTTCTTATGAGCCTTCCAACTTCCTCTATTTTATGATCAGAAATTTCTTTCATCAAAGAGTTTAGCCTTAGCCTGCTCTCTTTAGGTTTACCAGTCCAATCCTCAGCAAAATCTCCATTTTGAATATCCTTTAAAATCTTCTTCATATTCTCTCTAACATGCTCATCTATAACCTTTGGACCTACTATGAGTCCTCCATACTTTGCAGTATCAGATACTATCTTAAGCATCCCTGTAAAGCCGCTTTGATAGACTAAGTCCATGATCAACTTCATCTCATTACAAACCTCAAAATATGCCAATTCTGGCTGATAACCTTCCTCAACAAGAACTTCATATCCCTTCTTTATCAGAGATATGATCCCACCAACTAAGACTGCTTGCTCACCGAATAGATCAGTCTCTGTCTCCTCCTTGAAGGTTGTTTCTAAAACACCTGCTCTTGTGCAACCCATGGCTTTACTCATGGCTAGAGCTATATCCTTGCCCTTACCTGAGTAGTCTTGAGCAACAGCTATCAAGGCTGGAATACCAAAGCCGTTCACATAAGTATCTCTAAGACCCTTCCCAGGACCCTTAGGCGCCATCATTATGACATCAACTTGAGGGGGAGGAATTATTTGCTTGAAATGAATGTTAAATCCATGAGAGAACCCTAATGCCTTTCCCTTTTTCATATAGTTAGCAATCTGTGATTTATACACATCAGGTTGCTCAAGATCAGGAATTAGCATGTGAATTATATCACCTTTCTTTGCTGCTTCGGCTATTGTGTATGGTTGAAAGCCATCAGCTTTTGCTTTACTCCAAGAAGCCCCACCAGGTCTTAATCCTAATAAAACATCAAGACCTGAATCTTTCATATTCAAAGCTTGGGCTCTTCCTTGACTACCATAACCTATTACTGCTATCTTCTTCCCCTTTAAGACTCCTAAGTCAGCATCAGCATCATAGTATATCTTGACCATTTTACTCATCCTCTAATCAATGCTGTTATACCAGTCCTAGCCATCTCCTTTATGCCAAAGGTAGCTGCCAGAGTTAAGAAGGCATCTATCTTATCAGGAGTCCCAGTGACTTCTACTACCATAGATCCTGGTGTGACATCTATTATCCTGCCTCTGAAGACGTTGGCATAGTTTATTATATCAGATCTAGCTTTTGCATCTGTTACATGAAGCTTAATGAGGGCTAGTTCTCTCACTACAGTGTTCTTTGTGTTTAGCACACTAACTTTAATTACATCTATAAGCTTGCCCAGTTGCTTGACCAATTGCTCAACAGTGGTATCATCCCCATTTATAGTTATAGTCATTCGAGCCAAATCTTTACGCTCCGTAGGTCCAACAGAGATGCTATCGATATTGAATCCTCTTCGCCTGAACATATTTGATGCTCTGTAAAGTACTCCTGGCTTGTTCTCAACTATTGTTGATATAATGTAATTTTTTTCCTCTTTTTCCTCCATAACAATCACTTCAATATATTATCTCCCTAAGCCCTTTTCCTGCTGGGATCATAGGAAAGACATTCTCCTCAGGAGGTATAGGGACATCTATGACTGTAGTCACATCACTCTTTAATGCCTGTTTGACAGCTTTTTTGAACTCATCAAGTGAACCAACACGAAGACCATGAGCCCCGAATGCTTCAGCCAATTTTACAAAATTGGGATGTTCTCCTAATTCAACTGCTGAATATCTTCTGTTGTAAAATAATCTCTGCCATTGAGCTACCATACCTAGCATCGAATTGTTCAGGATAACTACTGTAACAGGTATGTTTTCAGTGACAGATGTGGCAAGGGAATTTGCAGTCATTGTGAAGCTACCATCACCAGCTATATCAAAAACTGGAACATCAGGCTTGGCGACTTTTACCCCAATGGCAGCAGGGAAGCCAAAACCCATAGTTCCAAGACCTCCTGAGCTTATGAAGGTTCTAGGCTTATAAACCTTGAAGTATAACGAAGCCCACATCTGATTCTGACCTACTTCTGTAGTAACTATGGCATCATTTGGCAATATTTCTCTTAGCTCCTTCAAGATTTTCTGTGGTACTAAATCCTTCCCTTGATCGATCTTTATTTTATCCTTAAGCTCCTCCTTTATCTGCTGAATTCTTTTTGACCAAATGCTACTCTCTCTTTTCTCTAAACGTTTTGACAATGAATTGTATAGCTCAATAAGAGTCTTATTTACATCACCTACTATGGGCACATCCACTGCTCTATTCTTCCCTATCTCTGAAGGGTCTATATCGATCTGAATTATCTTTGTATCTGGGCAGAACTCATCTATCTTACCAGTAGATCTATCTGAGAACCTCATCCCTACTGCCAATAAAACATCAGCCTCTAAGACTGATTTATTCGCCTCGAGTGTGCCATGCATGCCTATGACTCCAAGAGATAATGGATGGTTTTCAGGGAAGCAACTCTTACCCATGAACGTTGTTGCAACAGGAGCTAATAGAAGCTCAGCTATAGCTTGTAGATTTTGTGAGGCATTAGAAATAATAACTCCTCCTCCTGCCAATATAAAAGGCCTTTCAGCTTTTGTAAGCAGTTCTGTAGCCTTCTCGACTTGAAGTGGATGAGGCGATATATTGGGCTTATAGCCTCTAATTTCAACCTTCTCTGGGAAATCCATATCAGCAACTTCTGTCTGCACATCTTTTGGAAGGTCTATCAATACTGGACCAGGTCTTCCTGTTGAAGCTATTTGAAAAGCTATCTTCACTATTTTAGGGATTTCAGAAGCATGCCTTGGTTGAAAGTTGTATTTAGTTATAGGAGTTGTTACCCCTATTATGTCTGTCTCTTGAAAGGCATCCTTGCCTATCATAGCTCTTGGGACTTGACCTGTTATGGCAATTATAGGAGAAGAATCCATGTAAGCATTTGCTATCCCTGTTACTAAGTTAGTAGCACCAGGACCTGAAGTTGCCATGCATACCCCTGGTTTACCAATTGCCCTAGCATAACCATCTGCCATATGGGCTGCTGATTGTTCATGCCTAACAAGGATATGCCTTATCTTTGAATCAAGAAGCACATCATAGACTGGCATTATAGCCCCGCCTGGTAAGCCGAATATAACATCTACCTTCTCTTTGCATAGAGCTTCGATAAGGGCACGAGACCCAGACATTTTAACCATGATTATATCCTCCTATAAATAAGACCTACATGCATCAAAGACGCAGGCAGGCTTATTGCAAGACTACGGAGGACAAAAGAATTACCTTAAGCAAATCTACTAAGCGAAGAATATTTCCTTGATATTGAAAGTCTCTCTTAACGTCCTCCATATGTCGTCTTGTGTTTAAGGACAATTGGAATTAATAAATTTATTGGTAAGTTCTGTCAAATTTTCCCTTTATTCTACTAAACTTTTTAATAAGTTCTTTAATTAGTGTTATCATAAATATGTGAAGAGAAATGAGAAGTGATGCTATAAAATATGGAATAGAAAGGGCTCCTCATCGATCTCTCTTAAAGGCATTAGGAGTTACTGATGAAAGCCTAAAAAGACCCTTTGTAGCTGTAGTCAATAGCTACACATCCATAGTGCCAGGGCACATTCACTTGAACATGATAGCTGATGCTGTTAAATCGGGTATTCAAACGGCAGGAGGCGTACCATTTGAGTTCAACACTATAGCCATTTGTGATGGATTAGCTATGGGTCATGAGGGCATGAAGTACTCTCTTCCTTCTAGAGAAGTGATAGCTGACTCCATAGAGCTCATGATTCAAGCCCATAGATTCGACGGTATGGTGATGATAACAAATTGTGACAAGATAACCCCAGGGATGCTGATGGCTACTGCTAGGCTTGGCATCCCATCTATCTTCGTTACTGGAGGACCTATGCTTGCAGGCTTTTACAAAGGTAAAAAAGTTGGTTTAATTGACGTCTTTGAAGCTATTGGCAATGTAAAAGCTAAGAAAATAAGTGAAAACGAGCTTAAGGAGTTGGAGGATGTAGCCTGCCCTTCTTGTGGCTCTTGTAGTGGTCTATTTACAGCCAATACCATGGCTTGTATAACTGAAGCGATGGGTATGTCTTTACCATACTGTGCCACTTCACTTGCTATAGATTCATCAAAAATCAGAATTGCTAAGAAGTCTGGGGAGAGGATCGTTAAGATGATCTACGATGATCTGAAGCCATCTAAAATAATGACAAAAGATGCCTTTGATAACGCTATTGCCATAGATATGGCTTTAGGAGGATCAACTAATACTGTTCTGCATTTAACAGCTATAGCCAAAGAGGCTGGGATAAAGCTAGATCTATCTATCTTTGATGAAATGAGCAGAAGAGTCCCTCATATATGTGATGTTTACCCTAGTGGTTCTTACATGCTTGAAGACCTTGATAGGGCTGGTGGAATCCCTGCTGTGATGAAGAATATGCATGAATTCTTACATCTCGATGCTATTACTGTTACTGGGAAGAGTGTTGGGGAGAATATAGAGAATTCTGAAGTCTTAGATGATAAAGTAATTCGACCCATAGATAGACCTATACATCAAGAAGGAGGAATAGCGATCTTGAAAGGCAATCTTGCTACTAAGGGTGCAGTGATAAAGACTGCAGCCATATCGAAGGAAAACCTAAAATTTAAGGGACCAGTGATGGTATTTGATTCTGAGGAGAGTTGCATAAAGGCAATCTTTGATGGAGCAATAGAAGAGGGTAGAGTGATAGTTATTCGTTATGAAGGACCCAAGGGTGGACCAGGCATGAGGGAGATGCTTTCTCCTACATCAGCTATAGTGGGCATGGGTTTGAGTGATTCAGTTGCATTGATAACTGATGGCAGATTCTCTGGGGGCACTAGAGGACCTTGTATAGGGCATGTATCTCCTGAGGCTTTTGAAGGAGGACCTATAGCAGTTTTAAAGAATGGAGATATTATAGAGATAGATATACCTAAGCGCATTTTAGAAGTAAAATTATCAAAGGAAGAAATCAACGATCGATTAAAGCGTTGGAAACCACCTGAGTCTAAAATCAAATCTGGCTATCTATGGAGATACTCTCAAATGGTAAAGTCAGCAGACATGGGTTGCATACTAGATCGATAAAATCTAGAAAACCCCTCCTTAAAGGGATACTGTTAACTTATTCGGGATAAAAATTCGATCGATCTGAATACCCTCAAAGAAAAGGATTAACTCTCAAAAATCTTTTATGCCTAAAAATATAGAATATTTTGGCGAATTGCAAGGAGGTGAATTTGATGGCTAGATTTTTGGTATTGTGGCGTAGGAGTCTAACAACATGGCCTACAGACCCTGCAGAAAAGTCAAAGCTCATACAGAAGATGGGGGCGGCTATAGACAAGCACATAAAGAAGGGCGAAATAAAGGAGCATGGTCATTTTCTAGACGGAAATTCAGGATACACAATCTGGGAAGCAGAAGCCACCGACATCTTTAGAAATCTAAGCATGACCTGGCCCTACTACGAATACGAGGTACATGAGATGATACCATACGAGAAAAGCGGTGAAATCTTAAGAGCAGTTTTCAAAGTCCCTGAAGAAGCAGCAAAGAAGTAGTTGCTCTTAGATATGATTACTAACAAATTTTTAATCTCCCTTTTTTGTGATTGAGAAATTTATCGAAGTAAATCATGGAACTATGAAATACTGAAGAAGTATATTAAGAAGCCCAATGTATCGATCGAAGATAATCCAGAATCAGTTAAGTAAAATTTATAGGAAATTCTTCAATGACAGATGCAAGATAATATCTTTGCCTCATATCGTTTAGATCAAATCTTTCCAGTATCAGATGTTTTTCTTTTAATTTCTTGAGAGCATGTGCAACTGTTCTTTTGGGTAATGATGTCTCTCTCACCAAATCCTTTGGGGTGATCCGACCTTTTTCTTGTATAACTTTCAGTATGAACTTCGCTGAAGGCGGGAGACTATTTTTAACAAACTAGATCACCTTTCACTCTTACCACCCATTATTCTATAACAGAGTTATATAAAAGTCTTAATTGGGATTGGCAAACTTTGCGCCTACCGAAAAATAAAAATATAACACTGTTATAATCCTTTGCTATGGTCTATCTTAGGAGGTCGTTAAGGTTGAAAATTTCAGAAGACTGGCTCTCAGTAGCAATAGGCTTCATCATAATTGCTCTGATCGTTATAGGAGCAATTACATGGGTTCCATGGAGGTTTGTTTAAAATTGGCTACAGTAGAAATGCCGCTAAGAAAAAGAGCCATAGATTTCATATTAGGATTGCCAATATTAGTCATCCTAAGCGTGCTTGCAGTTTACCTATCACAGTTAAGCTTCTCTAAGACTTGGGGTCTTGAATTCGTATTATGGGCAGTTCTCCTTGGTTTAATCGTAAGGAATACAATAGGTGTGCCAGAGAGGTTGAGAAGAGCATTTAAGGCTGAGCTTTACATAAAGATAGGTCTCGTACTTTTAGGTGCAAAGATTCTTTTCGGCGATCTATTAGTCTTTGGTGTAAAAGGCATGGTCCAGGCTCTAGCCGTTGTCCTTACTGTATTCATGGTTGCCTATTACATCTCTAAAAAGCTTGGACTTGACAAGAAGTTTTCACATGTCTTAGCTGCTGGTGTATCTATCTGTGGTGTTTCTGCAGCCATAGCGGCAGCAGGCGCTGTCAAGGGGGATAAGAAGGAACTAACTTACGTGATCTCTATGGTCGTGGCGCTGGCTGTGCCCATGCTTATACTAATGCCCATAATCGGTAAATTGATTTCCTTGCCTCCAACTGTAGCAGGTGCTTGGATCGGAGGGACTATTGATACTACACCTGCAGTCGTAGCATCAGGGGCTCTTTATGGTCAAGATGCACTAAAGGTAGCTTCAGTTGTGAAGATGTCCCAGAATGTGCTGATAGGGGTCGCTGCCTTTCTATTAGCTGTATATTATGCCCTTAAAGTTGAGAAAAAATCTGAAGAAAGACCAAGCCCATTAGAGATATGGTACAGATTCCCAAAATTTGTCTTAGGATTCTTGATAGTATCTCTATTAGCCTCTCTAGCTTTATTCACAAAATCACAGCTATCTATTATGAGCACTGTTCAAAGTTGGTTCTTTACTTTCGCCTTCGTTTGCATAGGGCTTGGGACATCTTTTGGTGAATTTAAGAAGTTAGGAGGAAAACCTTTTGCAGCCTTCATCTTGGCTCAAACTTTCAATTTGATCTTTACCTTCATACTAGCATGGCTTCTCTTCAGCGTTATACCTTGAGACTTATCACAATTTTGATAAATCCTATTAACTTCAAAAATTAAAACATCTTAATGCCAAATTCATCACTTGATAAAATAGCTGAAGAGGTTAAAGCATGTAAGCTCTGCCCTTTACATAAGAGTAGAAAGAATGCTGTTCCAGGCGAAGGTTCAATCAAGGCTAAATTGATTCTGATAGGAGAGGCGCCAGGAGTAGAAGAAGATGAGCAAGGAAGACCCTTCGTAGGTAGGGCTGGTGAGATTCTTAATGATGCTTTAAAGGTTGCAAATCTAAAAAGAAAGGATTTGTTCATAACGAGTGTAGTTAAGTGTAGACCCCCTGATAATCGCATCCCAAATTTAGAGGAAAGAAAGGCTTGTAACCCTTACTTAAAAAGGCAGATAGATGTCATAAAGCCTAAAGTAATATGCCTCTTAGGAAATATAGCCTTACAAACCTTTTTCAAGAAAGCATCTATTAGCAAATTAAGGGGCAAAGCTATAGAAAGAGATGGTCATTTATACTTCTGCACTTATCATCCTGCAGCAATTCTTTATAATGCAAGTTTGAAATCTATCATCTACAAAGACATGAGGAGAATAAAGGAATTGATTGAAAATCTTGATATGGCTTAATGATGATTATTTTTACTCATCAGATTTTAACTCTTTTATTCTATCATCTATGTGGCTCGTCATCTCGTTAAATAAAATTGATAGGCGCTGAAACTCTTCCTTAAGCTTTTTTAATGCTTCTATCCTTTCCTTGGCTGAAGCTTTTTCATTCAAGAGTAGAACTCTAACAGCTGGCATCACTTCTAAAGGTTGCTATATATAGATGAGCAACATATTAACGGTGAGAAAAATGTTCAGGACAGTCAGATTCGCTTTCACTATGGCGAGGCGAAGCATCACTCGTAGGAAGTTCCGATCAGCCCTTACAATATTAGGCATTATCATAGGCATCTCAGCTGTTGTTTCCTTGATGACCTTAGGTTATGGAATGAGATATCAAGTTGAGACGACGCTTAACGAGATGCTTGGAGCAGGTATTGTGATAAGCAGTAGCAGTTATGGTATAGATATACCTGAGTATGTTCAATATTTTGTATCACAAGTACCAGGGGTAAATAACTCCATACCTATTGTAACATCCTTAGTTTACATAAGCAATCAACCATATACAGTAGTAGGCATCGACCCAGTACAGGCAAGTGAAGTATATCAGGTAACCCTTGAGGATGGAAGAGGGTTGGTGCTAGGAGAGAATGATGCAGTAGTCCTAGATAGCACAATAGCATCAGATCTGGGCGTAAAAGTCAATGATGTAGTAACCTTTAGCACCCAAACAGGAGGCGTTGGGAAGATCTTCAAAGTAGTTGGGATTATGCGCCCTTTTATCGGTTTTGGACAGTTTATGAACATAGGTGTTTTTATAACCCTTGATGCTGCTCAAGATTTCTTTGATAAAGAGGGATACGTCTCCTCTATACTGATAAGACTTACCGATTCTAGCCAAGGAGAGCAGGTTGAAGCTACTCTCAAACAGATGTTCCCTAGCGCCAGTATAATTACACAAGAAGAGATAATGAGTAACATAAACCAGATCATGAACACTATGAATGGAGTCCTCCTTGGCTTAGCCTCGATAAGTCTTATGGTAGGTGCTTTAGGGATCATGAACACAGTAATGATGTCTGTTCACGAAAGGAGGAGAGAGATAGGGATGCTGAAGGCTGTTGGAGGTGAGAGATGGCACGTCCTTTTTATCTTTCTTTCAGAAGCTTTGCTTATCAGTCTCATCGGAGGCATTTTTGGCTGTATATTCGGGCTTAGCGGTGTCTATATTATACAATGGTTTGTAAAAATCCTTGGGCTGAACATAACAGTTCCTTTGCTCATATCTCCACAAATCCTAGGGTTAGGGATGATAGCAGCATTAGCCGTTGGGACTATCGCAGGTTTTTATCCATCTTGGAAAGCAGCGAACGTAAGACCTATGGAGGCTTTAAGATATGAGTGATCCAGTCGAACTTCGAGACGTAGTCAAGACCTATGATCTTGGCGGTGGCATAAGAGTGGACGCTCTTCGTGGCATCGACTTAACCATAAAGAGAGGAGAATTCATATCGATCATGGGTCCATCTGGCTGTGGCAAGACCACTCTCCTGAATATTATTGGTGGGCTTGATAGCCCAACAGATGGTCAAGTCATTATAGATGGAATCAATATTGCCCGTATGGGTGAAGGAGAGCTAGCCCGCATCAGACGTGAAAAGATAGGTTTTGTCTTCCAATTCTTCAATTTAGTGCCCTTATTGACAGCTTTGGAGAACGTTCAGATACCGATGATCTTTACGGGAAGGCTCCCTAATGCTGAGATAAAGAAGAGGGCTATAGAGCTTCTTCATCTAGTCGGGCTTGAACATAGGTTGCACCATAGACCTGCGCAGATGAGCGGGGGAGAGCAACAAAGGGTAGCCATAGCCCGTGCTCTAGCTAATGAGCCCTCCATAATTCTAGCAGACGAGCCTACAGGAAACGTGGATCAAGAGACAGGCTGGAAGATAGTGCGCCTCATAAAAGGTTTGAATGAGACTTTGGGACAAACCTGTATAATAGTCACTCATGACCCTGCTATAGCCCAAGTCTCTGAAAGAATCCTATACATGATCGATGGACGAATAATCTCAGAACCACCAAGACTGACCATAAATCCTTCTTCAAATATCTTGGCAGATGAGCGTCGGCAGATGCTTTTGGCTGAGCTCAGATGGTTAGAAGCCTCAATAAAAAGCCTTGAAAGGAGAAAGACGAAGTTAAGTCAGGAATCTTATGCCGAAGCTAAGATCGGGTATGAGAAGCAACTAGAGAGGCTGAAAAAGGCAATCCAAGAATCCTATGAAAAGAGGAGATGAAAATGAAGAGCATCGCTTTAATAATTGTCCTCATGATTTTATTCTCTACAATATCTTTAGCACCAGCTCAGATCGTTCAAGGATCGTCTTTGCAAGATAATAATAACGTAGAGCCTAATCTTTTGGTTAAGAAGAATGAGCTGATAGAGGCAAAGTATTCACCAATAGGCGATCTTACTTCAAAAGTGACAGAAACTTGGTTCGAAATTTATAACAATAGCTCTCAGAGCTCCACTGTTGATATAATAGATCGCATAGATTCCGTAAACGCTTCAACACTGAGCATGCTCTACGGTACCCCAAAACCTACCAAGCTCGAAACCTTTGGAAGCCTTACTCTCGCTATATGGGAGGGTGTAACAGTAGAACCTGGAAGTAGGGTAAAGTACCAGTATCTTGCCGACAGCTTAAAGGAGATACCAGTTAAAGTTGATGAGAAAATATTGATAAATGGAGAGCCAGCAGAGATTAAGAGATTAGGAGAGCTATATACCATTGATGCCAATGTTTCAGATATCATAAACGTTCAGATCATGCTGAATAATACTGCCCAGAAGCTCTACACAAACAAAGGTGAGGTCTTACCCCCTATTACATGCATAGTTTCAGCATCCCTCTCAGAAGATGACTTCTCAAATTTGAAGACAGAACCAGAAACCAACTCTACATCCGTAATAGCTGGCAAGTCTGTAATGACTTGGTACGTCTTCCTTGAAGAGTCACTAGTCAATTTCACAATTTCGGCAAAGATATCAAAGGTTGGCCCATGGGGAGAGGTTGTTATCGATCCAATTTCTATTCAGATGCCTTCAGATTCCTCTCTTCTGGAGAAGCAACTGGAAAGAGCCATAGACAGCCTTGATGCATCGATAGAGATTATGGAGGACTTCATGGAAGCCATGTATGGATTTAGCAATGCCTTTGGTAGCATAAGTTCTGTTATAAGACAGATAGCAAATGCAATAGGTAGCGTAGAACACTATCTCATAGGGTTATCCAAGATGACTCCTCAAATATCAAAAGCATTAAAGCCTGCAATTACAGCTCTGGATCAGATCAAGCAAGGTCTTTACAAATTAGCAAGCGGTCTTGCTTCTGCCTCTTCTTCAATACAACAGAGTGGGAGAGAAATGAAGAAGCCTATAAAGGATCTTAAGGGTGAAAAGGAGGATTTAGAAGATTTGATACTCTCTCTCAACTATGGCAGAAACAAGCCTTATGATTTAGAAGTCAAAAACTCAGAAAGCTCTTACAATTCAGAAATCTACTTTGATGTTTGGAAAGGGTATACTGAGAATACTTGGATGATAATGAGAGCAGATATGACGAATTCTGAGAGTTATGCAAGGATGGTCCATGGTCTATCAATCCAGATAAAGGCTGATGGAGAACTGACTCAACCCACTAGAGTAGATGTCTTTGTCTCTCCAGTAATCAACGGTACACAACACTTTGCTGAATGGCGGGCTTTTGATATAGCAGAGCTAAAACAGATTGGGCTAGAATATGACTCAAAAAGTAGCACTTTATATCTATGGTCAATGAAAAGAGTGAATGCTAGCTCTAGCGAGAACTTGTTGGTCGATTGGTTAAATCGCCCTCTTCGTATAATAGTAGAGAGTAATGCTAAACCAGAGATTCTCTATGATATGGATATAGCAGATTTGCAAGATCAGGTTCAGATAGAGTCTACTGAGAGTCAAAGTGTATATTCTATTGCTCAACCTCATTTCCTAATCCAAAATATAACATGGGTGCAACCTCCACCCTCTCCCCCACCTCCTAAAGACTGGTCTCAAATAATAATTGAATACTTACAAAAGCCAGAGATTCAGCTATTGCTCGTAATATCTCTGTTAGCCATAGGCTTAGTGAGTGGTATCTTTATCATGAGGAAAAGAAGAGTATTTGAAAAAAGGAAATTCGTACCTGAAAAGGAGATAACCATTACTGAGCTAATTAAGGAGATAGAAAATATGAAGAAGATGTTAAAAAGTGAAGAAGAGCCAAAGGGTTAGTGTATGCCTTAATTTTTGGATAGTGCTTAATCTTTAGAATAGAGAGTGTATTAGTGAAAGTGTCGTTTCAGATTGAAAGAGCCGCCTTACACCCTTCTTAGTTGGAGCTAATGTTCATGTTCCTTCATTTCTTCGCCATGTTCTTCGCGGCCTGTAATGATTGTGTATAACTTATTTGCATATAATACAAATCCAAGCATCGCCTGTACGTACTCTCTTGCAGCATCTAAATTGTTCTCATCATACTTCTTCCAAGCTATAGCACGTTTGAACCTTTTTTGCAATTCCTCTTCAACAGCATGTGATAAGAATTCTATTACTCCTTTTGGATCTCCTTGTTCAATGGCTTTTTCTGCTCTCGGTACTACAGGACCCCAGTCAAGTCCTGCAGGTTTCAGTCCAGTATAAGGCGCTCCTTCTCCTTCTCTGTGCAAACGTACAGCAGTTTCAAAGAACCAATAATCAGCAAGCTCAGCAACTTCTTTTCCTTGCTTTCTCACACGAAGAGTTTTTTCAAAAGCCTTCTTCAGTTCATACTCAGCTTCTTTGGGCACCCAAGGAAGTATGAGGTTAACATTCCCTGTTTCTAAAGCCCTTTTTGCAGCCTTGACAACAGGCCCATCCATCGTATCACAATGTGGTGGCATACCTTCACCTCAAATAAACTGTATCTTATTTCTTTATATGCATAACTATTATTTTTCGTATAACGTAAAGCGTAAGTACAGCGGTCTGGTGCTCCAGTCGGGATTTTAACTGAATATGATATAAATTCATAGGCTTGCCACTTTGAATAGCACACAAAGTTTATATTTACATCAAGGAACCTTTTTGGAATGCATGTGATAAAGACTAAGAGCTTTTTGAAAAGTTACAGAAGAATTATCCTCCTATCCTTTTCGCTTCTCCTTATTATTGCTCCAATAAACACCTTAGAAGTGGATACAGATGGCGATGGATTATCCGATGCTGATGAGACCAGCTTGGCAAATACCTACTTGCCAACATTACAGTTCGTAGAGGGAGAACTTTTCTTTCCAGCATCCATAGAATACCATCTTGACAACTCTATACTAAAAAGAAAGGTCGGAGACACAATTGTTACAATAGATAACTCGCCAACAATCACTGAGATAGCTGTCTTTATCAATGTAAACGACAACTACTTTCTAAATAACACTCTAAGCTTTGAGGAAATCTCTCAGGATTATAACCAATGGAAGGATATAAACGGATACTTTGTTTATGCTCATGTCAAGCCAGACATGGAAGATGGGGAGAGCTATATCATAGTCCAATATTGGTTCTTTTACGCCTTTAACAACGGGCCTCTGAACGATCACCAAGGAGATTGGGAGGTCATTGAGATTATATTGAATAGTAGCGAGGAACCCATATACGCTTCCTACTCTCAACATGAGGCTGGGGAGAAGACTTCATGGGCCAATGTAGAAAAAGTCGATGGCACCCATCCTAAAGTTTATGTTGCTCAAGGTTCTCATGCGAACTATTTTAGGTCATACCAAGGTAACTTGGGGATAGAGAGTGATATAGTTGGAGCCAATGGTAGAATTATAAACTGGAACGAGCCCCAAGTCATATTATTAGGAGAAGAAGGGACAGGAAATCAAGGCTGGCTTAAGTTTGCAGGGAGATGGGGTGCTTTGGGAGGGGGTGCCGAGGAGCTAAAAGGAAGGAATGGACCTCTAGGTCCTAAATATAGTCAAGATGGAGAGAAATGGCAAAGCCCTGCATCTTGGGGATTAAGCCTATTTACAGTCGATGGAAATTGGTTTATGATGAACTGGATATTTGCTAACTTTCTCCTAATCTTCTCCATATTGATAATCATACTTGTAATTTGGAAAGTCTATGGGATAGTGAGACTCCATAAGAAAGGGGGGCTAAAATTATGGGCATTTCTAAGAACAAGAGCGAGCTTAGGCATAATTCTTGGCATAATAAGCATTGTCCTAGCGATTATAGCTCTATTTCTACCATGGTACTCTGTAACGATAAATATTCAGTCAGGGCCTTTCTCGACACAGGGCAATGTCGATGTGCTTTTGATAGACGGGATAAAAGGGGTACAGGTCAACCTTCTTGGAGATGGTCTTGTACAATTCTTTGGAATGAAGATTCCATTCTACATAATAATACTTGCCATCGTTTTACTGAGCATCCTCGACCTGATAGGCATGAAGTCTTTGAAACAGATAAGGAGGAAATATGTTACTGGCGGAATAACTCTTCTTATTCCAGTCATAATAATCATACTATTCATGGCTTTGCTTGCATCCATGCTACCATCCTTTGCCGCTTTTGGGGGTGGCGAAGTACCAGTAGAACTATCAACTATATCGAATCAAATATCATCGAGCCCCATCATTGGATCGTATTCTGGAGTCATAGGAGATTACGGGTTTGTGCAACTATCATGGGGCTTAGGGTTAGGTTCTTATCTACTCTTGATAGCAGCAATAATTAAGATTGTAGGTGGGATAATTACCTCAATGGGCAAAGGAATCCCACCTCCCCCTCCTCCCCAACTACTTCCTCCGCCTCCGCCACCTCCACCAAGGTAGAGGCAAAAGGAGAATCGAAAGTTACCCCTAACATTCAGCTTCCTATCTTTGACTATAAGCTGTAGATCTTGTAGCATTTATACCTAAATTGGTGCTCCGGCCGGGATTTGAACCCGGGTCAACGGCTATAGGTTAATAAATCCCCGCTCAAGCTCGAGAGGCCGCTATGCTTGGCCGGACTACACCACCGGAGCTAAAATTGATAAATTAATGGCAATACTTTACTTTTACGATTAAAAGCTAGTCTTCAATACAGATTTTACTGCAAGCTTTATGTCTGAAGCCTTAACAGTCTTTCTACCAGCATGAGTGGCAAATTCTATAGCCTGCTTTGCCAATAACCCTCCAATCTCTTCAAGAGAAGCTCTTAGCTCTTCAGCAGCATCATCACCAATTCTCTCTGCTCCTGCCTTTTTAATTATCCTGTAAACAGCTGCCAATCCAAGCTCTGCATTAGAAATCTTCTTCATGAGTTGATGCAAAAATCAATTCATATTTAACTTTATTTACACCATAAGGATTAAAATAAGCTTAATAGATTGCTATGACAATAAAGCTTGTCGATGCACATATACACCTCTCAGACCCAGACTTTGATAAAGAGCTACCCTATGTGATAAATTTCTTAAAAAATTCTGATATGATATTACTCTCAAACTCTATGAATATAGAATCTTCCATAAAGACTTTAGATCTATCTAAATTGCTTCATAGTAAATTGCTATCTTTCGTTGGAATACACCCATGGTCAGCTCAAAGTGAGAATCTTGAAAGTTTTGAAGTCTTCTTGAATAAAGAAAAGAGCCTCATACATGGCATAGGGGAGATAGGGTTGGATAGAAAATATGCTAAAGATGAAGAAGCCTATAAAAGGCAAACATCTGTATTTGAAAAGCTATTGGAATTTGCTGAGAGGCTAAAGAAACCAGTTTCTATTCACTCAAGAGGATCTCAGAAAGATGTAATAGACATAGTTTCATCATTTAGGCTAAAGAGTATATTACTTCATTGGTTTAGTGGTGATTATCAACAATTGAACAGAGCCATAGACAGAGGTTATTACATATCTTTTGGGCCTACTCTAATCTATTCAAAAAGGTCAAAAGATTTGGCTGAGAGAACTTCAAAAGATTTGATACTCACAGAAACAGATGGTCCAGTAAGGTATGCTTGCTTTGAAAATAAGCCTGCTCTTCCAACCTTTCTTCCTAGCGTAGTCTTCGCACTATCCTCTGTAATAAAATCAAGCTTTTATGAGACTGCTGAATTGGTTTTGAAGAACTCATCGAAATATGTTGGGTTATCTCTCTAGTAACTTCTCTGCTATAGCCCTTTCCTGCTGACCAACTTCCTAGTCAGCTTTAGGATGGCGTTACAAACTCATTTTCTTTTTTCCTGGGTGCAAAATTGTGCCGATTATGAGGTTTGATAATAGATAGGCCATTAATACATAAGGCCACATATAACCCACGAATATGTTCCAACCAATCAGAATTTCTTGGACTGGACGCCCTATAGCTAGACTGCCTCCCCATTCGAATAATAATGTCAGACCCAGCCATAAGATCCCAACATGAATCAAATCTTTAGTTTCATACTTCTTAACAAATCGGAGCAAAAAATATGCGAGAATAAAGATATACACAATTCGAGTAGACATTCCGATTTGATGTGCCACTAGCACACCCCACCTCGGTTCGTAAATGAGGTTCATAAGGACAAAAAAGTTGAAACCTGAAATCAAAATCTCCATCAACCAAACGCGAATCGCCATCTTCAATAGAAGAGTGTTCATGAGTATCTCGACCTCTTAAACAACACGAGATTTATTCTTTGTCTAACCCAACCTCTCTGACTAAGTTGATTTGGAAGAACTCATCATATATGAGCATGAATCTTTAAGCGAAAGATTATTCTTAAAGCATGTATATTCAAGTCTAGCTTAATGTCTACAAGAGAGTACCGTGATAGAATATACATAAGAAAGGATGTAATACTGAAGTTAGTCCAATACGGTACTCTAAATCAGACAGCATTATTGAGCTATTGTGGCTTGAACCTTCAAAAGCATAAAGAAATACTTGATGAAATGGAGGAGAAGGGATTGATAGCTAAAACTGAGGAGCAATGGGGGAGTAAAAGAGTAACAACTTATAAAGTAACAGAAAAAGGTAGGCAGTTTTGTAAGATGATCCTTGAGCCTTATGAAGCTCTTTTTCCGAGGAGCAAGCGTAAGAATCGTGAACTTAGTTTCGGAAATGATTTATCTTAGGATAATGTAATGGGTGAAAGGAATGAGCAAGAGTGAAGAAAAGACTGGAGAGAGAACGAGCCTATTAGAAACTATAGATGATTTGATATTTCATATGAACGATGCTAGGATGCTGTTTGTTATCTTGAGCATATCTTCCTTTATCATAGCTCCTATATCGATAATAGTAGCAATAGTTTTCGCACTTCATCCAGGCTTATTAATTCTTATGTTGAAATCATCGCCAATTTTTGGAATCATTTTCTTGATTTACATCGTATTCACAGTTGTTGTATGTTTGATATGGCTATACGTGGGTTTGAGAGAGTACAGATTCTTATCAAGGTGGAATGAGCGCTTCAAAAAATACATGTCATTAAAAGAAAGGATAGATAGAGAGCTTCAGAGAGAATAAGGAGCATTAACAAAGTTCCTTAACATTGTCCCGCAAGTTACTAATTACTAGATGATTTTATAGTTTGTAGAGGTGATGTTATGAACAGAAGACAAAAGTTAGTATTATCATCTATAGCCTTGGCATTGGTGAGTATAGTAGCCATATCTGCCTTTGTAATCCCTGCTTTAGCAACCAATAATGGACAAAATCCTACATACGAAGTAAGTACTACTATGGGCGAGGCACGCCTTGATGGAGAAGTAGTAGCTGATGCATCTATTATGTTCATTGCAACACCGTATGGTGAACCGATACAAATCAAAGATCGTACAGTTAGAATATTCAAGATAACAGATGGGAGCTTAACTATTAGTGAGACAATTTACAATATGATTCCAGAGACATGGGAGGGAATGGCATCAATGAATGGAAGGAGGTTCGTAGCTTTAGGAGATATAGTTGATGTTAATGGGAATGAGTTCGTTTTAGTCATTCATGGACTTGCAGTGGCTCACTTCTCAGACGGTACAGTGTTCAGAGTAGATGGCACACTTAGAGGGGATAATGCTCCAAACTATCATCTAGTCTTCTTAGTCCTCGTGGCTTCTACAGGCTAAGCTTTCCATCATTTTTTCTTTTTTAGCTTACTTTAAAATGACTTTATGCACTCTTGAGTAGCCTTAAATATCTTGCATATTTATATGCATCTCTGGTTTGTTTGTCTAAAATTCTTAACATTTTACGAATTTATAGCTTTAATCTTTTAGACTTTTTACAATTGAAATAAGTATTTATAATAAATACTATCAGACTTAACTATAGACTATGTTTATATATCGGTAAGGTTAGAAACATCTTAGAAAGAATATGTCAATGGGAGGGGCAATAAATTATTCTTTCATTGCCGCTATTACGTCTACCTTAAAATCTTATATGTTAAAGCCTGAAGATTACGACGCATTACTTAAATCCACGTCTGTGGATGGAGTCTACGAAATTCTACAGAGAACTTATTACAAGATTTGCTTAAGTGACTTGCGTGAAAAGAAGGAGATTGAGAGTTTCGAAAGAAGACTGTATGAGGACTACTTTAACATTTTGAACAAAATTTACCGAACATGCCCAAGAAAGTGTATTCGATTGGTAGATGCGATATATCTTAGGCATGAATTATATGCCCTAAAAATGATCTTAAGGGCTTTGGTGGCTGGACTGAGTACTGAGGCCGCTCTCCAGCTTGTGATTCCTATAGGCAAATACAGTCCAGATAAGTGTAGATCAATACTTGAATCAAAATCTATCCAGACAGCTATTGATAGCGTTGAAGAGCCTAGTCTCCGCCAAGCTCTGACCAATGTGTTCAAGCAACAAAGGGGATTGTCTCTATCCTATCTTCTAGAAGCTACGATTGACAGGCACTCACTTATTAAAATCTGGCGCTCTTTGTTCCCTGAATCGGACAGATTCGCCCGTCGTATTTTGGGCAAGATGATAGACCTCTTCAATATTATATTCATATTACGCTCTAAATATTTAGACTTAGAGGCAAATTTTATCCGCTCTTTTACCATCCCTGTCTATCATTACTTATCAACTCCAGAATTGGAAAGAGTTATTCAGGTTCCAACTGCCCGAGATGCTGTACAACTTTTAACTTTAGGGCATTATGGTAAATTGATAACTCGGGCTTCTTTTGGACTAGCTATCGATGAAGCTATCTCTGAAATCGAAATGAATTTTGATCGTTATACAGCTCAAGAATGCTTTTATTCATTTCAGGGCTTTCGATTTCATGCTGGACTCATAATTGGTTATCTAATGCTGAAGTTTAATGAAATATCGGATATAAGAGCCATACTATTTGGCAAGGCTAATAAAATGCCAGCTGATGATATACGTCGTAAGCTGATACTTCATCAGCACGTTGCATCCTAATGTATATCATGGTGAGAAAAGTTGAAGACAAAGACCACTCATGCTGGAAGAAGTACAAGACCTCGAATACAGCATACCATTCCTATGGTGAAGATCGCGGCTTTTGTGCATAAAGATCATATCAACCGAGTTATGCATGAAGTTGGTCGACTTGAAAGCCTTCAGTTGATAGATGCTCACCTCTCTCTTGAAAAGTTTAAAGAGCCAGAAATACCTGAGCCAAGTGATTTCTCCTTAAAGTTTGTATCACTGCTCTCAAGAATAGATTACCTGAGGACTCTCTTAAAAGTAAAAATGCGAGTAAAAAGAAAGGTAACCCCTCCAGTTGAGAGCGTAGACACTTTGTTGAAATGGTCTGAAGAGAAGATCACCTTAATGGAGGAAGAGGTTTCTAAAATTCGGAGTGAAATAGCCAGATTAGAGAAGGAGGAATTCGATCAGTCAGAAAGAGAAACCATACTACAGGCAAGGCTGATAGAGACATCCAGAAAAGTAGGAGCAGATTTAGAAACTATCTCAGAAGCTCTTGAAGCCCAACAAAGAGTAGAGGAAGCTAAGGCACTGATGGTTCGTACAAAGAATGTGTATGCCTTTGAAGGGTGGGTTCCTAAAGAGCGATTGGATGAGACGCTTAATACAATTAAGAAATCATCTGGAGGGTATGGAGATATAATCTATGTTAAGAGGGCATCTAGTAGTGCAGATGAAGTTCGCATGGATAGTGATAGGCCTCCTAGTTTGCTTAGATACCCAAAGATTACAGGTGTTTTTGCAGTCTTCTCTGGCTTGACAAAAGCCTTTGGCATGCCAAGCTACTATGAAGTTGATCCTACTCTACCCTTCTTGATTACTTTTCCAATAATCTTTGGTCTGATGTTCGGTGATGTTGGGCATGGTGCCTTGCTTCTTGCTTCAGGCATATTATTTTACTTGATGAGGGGTAAGTTGACATTGAGATTCAAGCCTGGGAACATTGTCTATTTTGTTATAGCAGGTGCTCCCCTCATCGCCATAAACGGTGCTGTAGCTATAATGATAGGTTTCTTGTATGGAGAGTTCTTTGGAAGCGAGGAATGGTTCCGAGAGCTTACAGGACTGCCTGGACCTCTCTGGTTCTCACCATCTCAATATCCTATGACACTGTTGAAGTATTCTATAATGGTTGGAGTCTTTCAAATATCCTTGGGCTTATTACTGGATTTGATCAACAAGTTATCATCAAGGCGTTTTAAGGAAGCAATTACAGGTCCAGTTCCATGGCTCTGGCTCTACTGGAGTGGTAGCTACTTAGTATTTTCTCAAGGCTGGGCTGTCTTTAAAGTCATATTCGATCCTATTATCATGGGTCTATACGTTCTACTTCCATTCGGAGTACTAGCACTCCTTAAATTTATGGAACATAGAGTAACAGGTCTTATGGATGCCTTGGAATCTCTTTTGATGTCTTTTTCACACACAGTATCATATGCACGTATTCTAGCTCTCAAAATGGTTCACACAGCATTCAGCACTCTCATTCTTCCAACAAGTACCATGGGCTTTGTCCTTTTCGCATTTGGAACTATATTCCTCATAGGAATATTTGAAGGTCTGCTAGCCTTCTTACACACTCTCAGGTTGCACTGGATTGAATGGTTCACAAAATTCTACAGAGGAACGGGGAAGCCCTTCCAACCATTCAGCACATTAAGAAGGTTCCCTACGCCTTGCTAAGTGATCAAAATGTCGAAGAAGCGCCCTATTGGCAAAATATTCAAATTCTTAATCTTCGGTCTTGAGTTGCCAGCCTTCGTTCTATTAGGTCTCTATCTAGGCTTCTTGATGGAGAAGGGGTTGGGCAAATCTTGGAGTGGAGCTTTTATGTTATTAGGTGCGCTCATAGGTCTTGCCATAGGCTCAGCAATTCTCTGGTGGACAGCCCTGAGAATGTATAGAAAATATAGAAAACCAACATAAAAATCATTCTTATTTTATGATACCACAAATCTTAATACTTACATATCATCATTTTATATAGGGTGTAAGAATTTGAAAAAACAAATCACTAGAAAAACCCTGTTTATGGCTACATTTGTCGCCCTAGTCATTTTTACTCTTTCCTCAATTCCATTTGCATTTGCTCAGGAGCAAGGTGGAGGAGATACAGGCCTTATGATCATTGGGGCGAGCCTTGCTGCAGGACTTGCTTGCTTTGGGGCTGGCATAGGCTTAGGAATCGCAGGTTCAGCAGCTATTGGTGCTGTTAGTGAGAAACCTGAGATGTTCAGCATGACCTTCATCTACATAGTCTTCGTCGAAGCAGTTGCAATATACGGGCTAGTCATTGCATTCATGATCTTAGGAAGGTTGTAAAAAGAAGCTGTAGATGATTAATCAGAGCAGTAGAACAGACTTGCAAACTTATTATGAATATTAACGGCAAAAAGTTAAGTTTATGAAAATTTTGAGATAATCAACAGCTTTTACCAGCAGTCCTATAAACATGGTAAGCAGTACTAAAACAGATTCTCAAATATGATTTTTCAAATTTTTTATGCCTACTCCATCTTTCGTTTTCAATATATACATTTTTCACATGGTTTGATGGTGCATCAGAACCTAAGCCCTAAACCCTAAATACTTGAAGTCTTTGCTCCAATTTACTTTGGTGTAGATCATGGATCGTATCAAGCGCATCTCAATACAAATATTGGATAAGTATAGGAATTTATTCACTGATGATTTTGATAAGAACAAAGCCATATTAAGCCAAGTGGCTGTGATAAGGTCTAAGCAATTAAGGAATGAGATAGCTGGTTACATAACAGATTTTTTAAAAAAGAGTGAGACTCCTAAAGAAGAATTGGAAGGAGCATAAAATAATCTATCTTTATACTTAAATTATAGAAAAGCATCTATGAGAGATTATGATTAAAGTAAGAGCTCATGGACATATAGGAAGAGCATTAGGTAAAGAAGAACTTGAAATTGATAAAGAGGAGATAAGAGTTAAGGAAATTCTTGAATTAATCACATCGTATTCAAATTTTAAGCTATCGCCACTTACCATGCTTATAACTATTAATGGTGTAGAGATATCTGCTTTGGATAAAGGGAATACTATTGTCAAGTCAGGAGACAAAGTTGTTTTAATACCAATTACTCATGGGGGTTAAGTATTTAGCATAGAACCTAAATCTTACTGCTTTAATTAAAATGTGAAGGGCTTGCATTACATCAGACTTAGCGATAAAACTTTATCAATAATTTTAGGATTGAAGGGAGTTATTATAGATGATCCTGAGCAGTTTTTAAGAAATTTAAGAGATAAATTCTCAAATCTTATAATTCAGGCTTTTGATGCAAATTTTGTTGCTGGCTTTGAGCATTTGAAGATGGTCTTACAGCAATCTTGGATGGCATTCAATAGAGGAGTTTCCTACACAAAAAAGCTGGATTTGGAGCTTATAGTTAGACTGGCTTGTGACTCTCAGATAGCAAGGGCATTAAAGACTTTGGGTTTGAAATCTGGTAAGATGGATATAGCTTTAATAGCTATAGGAGAGATGAAACATCTAAAACTTTTTGCTGAAAATATAAAGGATTTGGGAGAAATATCAGACTATATAATAAAGCTGAATCCCAGCAAGAAAAAATTCTTAATAAAGCATCATAATATTTCTGATGAATTAATAAAAGCAACTATAACTGAAAAGAACAAATTGGCAGCAATACTATCTGAAAGAGCGAATCTGCTTAGAATCTAATCACAAAAATT
>JACGUK010000114.1 GCA_024256265.1 archaeon | reverse complement strand
CTTTCACACAGGGTGGTTGCAGGCTTTTGGCATAGCCTTGCTTGCCATAGTGGTCTTCTTCGTCCTTAGCCTGATAATAGGCATCCTTGTACCCATTGCTATAATGATAATCTTCTAGTGCAACCGTACATTTGAAAAACTGACGAGAGAGTTTTCTTAGCGCGAAGAATATGTCCCGTTTGCCCTTACGTTCAACTCTGCCCTTCTCGATCTAATAGTATATGTGTAGTTTTATCATTTGCGTTTATTCTTTGTCGATAATCTTTGGCGCAATTATACCTATACTCTTCCCGATAATCTTTTAGAACCCAAAACCACTCTTTCTATGGTTTGATTATGCTGTTGAGAAGTTTACAGAAATAAATATCTATATCCAAGTTGGTAAATCGTCATATGACGCCTTCTGAAAATTGGCCTCAGCCAATTAGAATTAACGAAGAGGAATTACAGCAAATGGTTGAAAAAGACCTAGGTCGGCTCGAACTGGGTCTAATCTTTATTGATCACTATGTTCCTACAGGAGCGGGTGAGATTGATACTCTGGCTCTTGATGCGGCTGGTAATCCTGTTGTGATTGAGTATAAAGTGGTTGATGAAGATGGTCAAGGGTTAGTACAAAGCTTGGGTTACGCAGGTTGGTTGAGCAAGAATCCTGATACTTTATTAAGATTAATTAGTGAGAGAAAACCTGATATCGCTTCTAAAGTTGGAGATGTAAGAATAATCTTAGTTGCACCTAACTTCAAGGATCGGGTAATAAACGCAATAACGATGGTATCGGCTGACATTAGACTCAAGAGGTATGTGCCCTTTGAGCACTCTTCCATTGGAAAATGGTTGTACCTTGAGGACGTATCGCCCACAAAAAGGCCAGTTAAGGGTATATGGGAGATCGATGACATTTTTGAAGGGAGGTACTCGGCGATGAGAACTGTTTACGATATGCTGGAAGACAAGGCTAAAAAGCTCGGTGAAGATGTTGCAGTGTATGCTACACAAGATCTCATTAATTTTCAGCGGGAGAAAGGCTATATATTTGCTAGAGTGGTGGTATATGTTGATAGGTTGGAAGTGGGTCTAGTACTACCTTCTACGAAAGAAAATCCTAAACTGCAAGATGCTTCAAGATGGATGTGGGGCACGACCAGAACTACACATTATCTGATCCTCAAGCGAGAGGAAGATGTAAATAGAGAAGTGCAAGAATGGTTAAGATCCTCTTATGAAACCTCAAAGAGATAAAGCTATGTTAAGTGAAGAAGGATCAAGGAATCTATTTCAGAAAATTATGGATATTTGGATTCTACCTGAAATAGAAAGAAGAAAACAAAATAGAGTTTTACCCGAGGGCTTTGAATTATGGGCAGCACAAATTTTGTTCCATCTTGATTGGAGTGCAAACAAGATACGACTAAATGACGAGGTCAGAGCTATTGCTAAATGTAAGCTGGAAAAGGGAATCTGCAAAAAGAAGGATGAACTGATCTATCGAAATGAAATTGAAAGTATTAAGGAGTTAATACTGTCTGACAAAGACGATCCGAACGCCGCCCATGTTACACTAGTTAGGCTAAGGAACGAATGGTACATCTTCCTTGATTTCAGATATAACCGAGGAAGAGCGAAGAAGTGCTTGACAACCGCTGAAGAATTCTATAATGCCGCCAAACTTGCATATGGAAACGATCTTTTGCATCCATTTATTGATAACCTCTTTAGCGCGACTGAGCTTCTTGCAACTGCTCAGCTTCTTATTATACCTGATAGAGATTATTCCAAAAAACAGACACATAAATCTACTCAACTCAAGTACAGCGCGTTCGTTAATATTGGAAACTATAAGGTTGATTATAAGAACAATCTGAATAAACTAAGTGGGTTGAGAAGCTGTGCAAGGTATCTGAAAGAGTCATTTCAGATATCAAGAAAAGATGCAGAAGACTATTTGACTATTACAGAGGACATGATAAAGTTCACTTCAGATCTCCTAAAATAATATTTCGGTATATCGTTAAAGATTAGGTGTAATCTTTTACCAGAATTTTCTTTATATCATCTATAGCTTTCATAGCTGGAGAATCAGGGGCAAAATCGATAGGTGCAATTCTGAGCATATCAGACTTGGCTATAGCATCATCGTAAGGAATAATACCAATTATAGTAATGCCTATTTTATTTAACATATCTTCAAGAAACTTCTTCTCTTCATCATTTCTTACTTTATTCCCTACAGCAAATATTGATTTCACTCCTATATCATTGGCAAGCCTTGAAATTCTTTTAGCAGTCTCTATAGATTGCATTCTTGGTTCAACAACGCTTACAATAGCATCAACCCCTTTAACAGTGCCTCTTCCTAGATGTTCAAGCCCAGCCTCCATATCCATTATAACAGCATCTTTTCTATCAATCAGGATATGCCTCAATAATGCTCTTAACAATGAATTTGCAGGGCACATACAACCAGCACCACCAGACTTAACAGTCCCCATTACAATGAGCCTAGTGTTGTCAGGACCTGGCACTCCATACTTCTCAGCTATATCATGAACAGTCGGTGT
>JACGUK010000113.1 GCA_024256265.1 archaeon | reverse complement strand
GATGAAACCGCTCAGAAAAGATAATGCTGAAGCTACCGAAAGGAGAATATTAAACCAGTTCTTTAGCTGCAAAATGAACCTACCGAGCAGATTAACCTTCTTAGCAGAGGGCAAAGTATTGGGACCGTATCTTCGAAGTCGCTGCTGGGCTTCACCGCTCGAGAGGCCATCCTTATTGGTTCCTAATTCTCGATAGAGGTCTTCAATATTAGCTAGTGCCGCTCTACGATATGACAAGCTCATCATCCTAACCTAAAGCCATTTCCGCCGGCCTGCTTTTCGTATTAACTCGTAATGAGAAGCCATTAAGCCTATATAGTTTATCCTCACTAATGCTTTACTGGTCAGAGTTGGATGAGAAAGATAAAATTTCTAATACTCATTTGCCTATCCTTCTTACTGCTCATTCCAACTGTTTATGCTCAAGATGAAAGCTTAGCATTAAACCCCTTCTCAATCTTTTTTTATACTTTAAGCTCTTTGATTAGGCTGCTCATAGCCTTTCTAATATCTCTAGCCTTTGCCATATCTTATGGCATAATCGCTGCAAGGAAAGCTAGGGCAGAGAAGATACTGATTCCTGTTCTCGACATTCTTCAATCCGTACCCATTCTTGGCTTCTTCCCTGCTGCTGTCTTCTTCTTCATAGCCCTTTTTGGTGGTAGTTGGCTTGGAGTAGAATTTGCTGCGATATTTCTCATCTTTACCAGTATGGTTTGGAACCTCACTTTCGCAGTCTATGAGCAAGTATCATCGATACCAAAGGACATAGAAGAAGCATCGGAATCTTTTGGTGTTAAAGGCTGGGTGAAGATCAGGAGGTTGTATATACCGGCTACCATTCCTAAATTAGTTTATAATGGTATAATGTCTTGGGCTGGTGGATGGTACTTTCTCGTTGCGGCTGAGATAATATCCCTTGGCTCAAAGACTTACATTCTTCCAGGAATAGGGAGTTTTCTTGCTAGCTCTGCTTACAAGGGCGATTTTGGAAATGCCTTTCTAGGGCTAGGAGCCCTTATTACAACAATTTTACTCATCGATATTTTTGTATGGAGACCCTTAGAGGCTTATGCAAACCGTTTTAAGTACGATTATGTTTCTACTATTGAACCTTCAAAGGAAGTTGCCTTTCCTCTTTCTAGATTGATAAATTTCTTAGTCAGATATCCAAGACCTCATATTCATAGATTGTCGAGCAAGATTGTAACAATCTTTTCAAATGTTTTCTCCATGATAGGTAACTTGTTTGCAAGAGCTTATGGTAAATTGATTGAAAACATTGTAGTTACAAAGATATTTTCATATATGATAATAATAGCTTTGTTTTCTGCTTTTGCATATGGGCTAATCTTATTGATATTAGAAAAAGGGGCTCTTTTTATAGAATCTTTCAGGCTACTTTTTGTAGAGCATGAGACGGCTCAGGTAGTTCTCTCTATACCTTCAGCCATACCCTTGTCTATTGCACGCCTCTTTATAGCCTATTTGATAGCGGTAAGCTGGACCCTCCCCGTTGCTATAAAGATCTCTAGGAGCCCAAGATTGTTCAATTCTATTATGCCAATCTTTCAGACTCTTGCTGCCATCCCTGCCGTAGCCTTCTTCCCCTTCATATTTGTCTTGATGATAGGTTTACCTTATGGGCAAGAATTTGCATCTATTCTACTCATACTCACAGGAATGCAATGGTATCTGCTCTTTAACCTAATAGGGGGAGTGAAGTCAATGCCGAGTGATGTAGAGGAAGTTGCTAAAACATTCAATTTAAAGAGGACAGTCTATTGGAAAAGAATTCTCTTACCATCCATTTATCCCTCCTTAGTTACAGGAAGCATAACTGGTTGGGGAGGAGGCTGGAACGCGCTCATCGTATCAGAGTATATAACATTTGGTGGTAAGATCTATTCAGTTCTGGGGATAGGTGCATTGCTAGATATGGCAGCTTATGAATTGGGCAATGTTGCCTTGATTTTATTATGTGTTTTTGCTATGATCATTGCAATTTTTACAATCAACAGGCTTGTCTGGAGGAGGCTATACAGAATAGTTGTAGGGAGGTATCGAATTGAGTACTAAAGCACGATTGGTGACACCTATCCTTGATGTAAAAAATGTAAGTAAGGAATTTACTCACCATAATAGAAAAGTCCCTATCCTGAAAGATGTTGACTTCTCTGTCCATGAACACGAGTTCATATCTATAGTTGGACCGTCAGGCTGTGGCAAATCTACCCTTTTAAGAATCATAATGGGCTTAGTGCTTCCAGATAAGGGCGAAGTTATCTATAAAGGTGAGAGGGTTCAAAGCGTAAATCCTCATACGTCTATGGTCTTTCAATCTTTTGCGCTATTACCTTGGTTAAATGTTATGGAAAATGTTGAGTTAGGCTTGGAGGCTCATGGCATACCTAAGGAGCGAAGACGAGAGAGAGCTTTGAAGATAATACAGGAAGTAGGGTTGGAGGGCTTTGAAGATGCCTATCCTAGAGAACTCTCTGGTGGCATGAAGCAAAGAGTGGGTTTAGCAAGAGCATTGGTAACAGACCCTGAGATTTTATT
>JACGUK010000112.1 GCA_024256265.1 archaeon | reverse complement strand
ATATGATTGAATACGCAGAAAAGGAGGGTTTGCTGACAAAGGACAAGATCGTCATAGAGCCGACAAGTGGTAATACAGGCATCGGATTGGCACTTGTCTGCAGGGTCAAGGGCTATGACTGTGCGTTTGTCATGCCTGAGACAATGACTATGGAAAGGAGGCAGATCCTCATCGCACTCGGTGCGAAGATCATTCTGACAGATGGTAAAAAGGGGATGAATGGGGCTGAAGACTACGCCAAGCAACTTGTGGAGAAGTATCCTCAGAAATACTTTATGCCTAACCAATTTGACAACGAATACAACGTGCTGGCACACTATGAGACAACAGCAGAGGAAATCTGGAGGGACACAAATGGCAGGATCACACATTTCGTGGTTGGGCTTGGAACCGCGGGCACATCTGTAGGAGTTTCTAAGAGGCTCAAAGAGTATAATCCGAATGTGAAGATAATTGCGGTTGCACCAGACCCTTCAACACCGATCCAAGGCTTGAAGAACTTCAACACACAGTATGTTCCAAGGATATGGGAGCCTGAGAGGGTAGATGAAGTACATTACGTGAAACTAAAGGATGGAGAGGAGTCTGCTCGACTCTTAGCCCTTGGTGAGGGAATCTTCGTCGGACCTAGCTCAGGTGCCATCTTCTATGTGGCTTTGGAGAAAGCAAAGGAGATTGATAATGGTGTAATGGTTGTCATGTCCCCTGATGGTGGTGAGAAATATCTGAGCACATCTCTATGTGAACCTATACAATGTCTAGAATGTGCCCGAAGATTCGGAATAAAATGTTCTTACTCCGATGGAAGGCCGATCGTCGAAGCGAAGGCTCTTCTTCCCGAGCATGTGTCCCCTTAAAGTTCTATGTCTATTGTGCTTTATGATGAGCCAATTATCAGTCATAGAATTTAGCGACAGATTTAATTATAGAGGCAAGAGCAGTTCTTATAAATCCTAAAAGGAACTTCTAAACCTTTTTCCTTGCCTTAGAGCAATAATCATGGCCGATCTCTGATCTCTTACAACTTTTCTGCTGGGCTTTATTTTAGAGAGAGAGGATGTTCCCCTTTCATCTACTAGCTCGATTATTGTATTCTTAAGGCGCTTTGATAGCTCATTGGCCATCTTGTCTGCCATCTCCGGTTCACCGTTGCCAATCCTTACCGTCTTCTTTTTGGCATGAGTGCTCATCATCAATTTTGCAACTTTGGTTATAGTTTCATCTATAGAATTCAAAACATCTCCCATCAACTCTTTTTGCCTATAATAGACCGCCATGCCTATTCTCTTTCCAGGATCTATGCCTATGATGATGGATTCATCACCATTGCTGTAAAGATTATCAATTATCTTCTCTTTAGCCAAATAAGGGTCTTTACTCAATTCTTCTAAAGATAAAACTTTTTTATGATTTATCAGATTCCTCTCTTTCTCAGTGGTTATGACGAGCTTTATGATAGGACTTAAAACCTCCCTTGGCATTACATTATCGAATTTTAGCCCCATCTCTTTTAAAATGCTCATGATCTTGTAGTGAGCCCTCCCATCAAGGGTTGCAACAGCTATCTCATTGGGCAATAATATCACCATAGAGCCATCTTGCTATTACATCAAATTAGATGATATAGGTAAGATAAATGTGTTGACCCTAAAAACCATGGCTAAGTAGAACTTTAAGTTAAAGATATTTATTAACCACCTATTTTTGATAAACATCTGTGATCTTTTGATAGAGATAGAGCTAAGAGAATTCAAGAAGATGAAGTTGAATGGAGCTACGATAATAGATGGCTTTCCTAGTGTTGGGTTGGTGAATACCATTGCTGCCAATTACCTCGTAGCAGCACTCAAACTGGACCAGATAGCAGCGCTAGATTCTGATCGCTTCCCAGCTGTTTCCATGATCTATGCTAATAAGCCCAAATTCCCTGCAAGAGTATATGCAAGAGAAGAATTAAAGACAGTCGTATTCTTATCAGAGTTCAGGATTCTTCCACATCTCTACAGACCTTTGGCAAAGACTTTATTGAACTGGGCTAAAGAACAGAAATGCTCACTTATAATATCTCCTGTAGGATACCCTGTAGAACTCCTTTCCATAAGCGAAGAACCTGTTGTGCAAGGTGTTGGGAGCACAGATAGAGCAAGGGAGAGACTGATTTCAAATGGTATAAAGCAATTGAGCATCGGAATAATACCAGGCATATCCGGTCTTCTCCTTAACGAAGGTAGGTGGGCTAACTTCGATGTGATCAGCCTCATAATACCTATCCAACCAAATATTCCTGAAGTCAAGGCTGCTGTAAAGGCTGTAGAGATAATAGATAAGCTGATTCCAGAAATTGAGATCGATGTGGCTCCTCTTTACCAAGAAGCTGAGAGGATAGCAGAAAGACTGAAGGTCCTTCGCAAACAAGCCAAGCCTATAGAATCTCAACCTCCTTGGGGGGTATATGAGTAAAAATGTCATAGTTACGTATCCTGATGAATCTCTTTACCAAGCCTTTGAGAAGATGGTAGGGCATGAGATAGGGCGTTTACCAGTGGTAGATAGATCCGATCCTAAGAAACTGATAGGCATAATTACAAGAGGAGATATAGGAAGTACCTATGAGC
>JACGUK010000003.1 GCA_024256265.1 archaeon | reverse complement strand
TGCGGGGGGTGGGATTCGAACCCACGAACCCCTAAGGGACAGGGTTTTAGGATGACCATTCTAAGCCCTGCGCATCCAAGAAGCTCGATCAGCTTCTCTTTGACCAGGCTTGGCAACCCCCGCTCATATAAATTGCCGATTATGCTGTATTTATCTGCTATCATTTATGATTATAAGGAGTTAATTAAAAATTCCATAATCTTTAAAAGTTTCAAATTTTCATTTTGTATGAATTTAAACATTATATTAGGCTTTGTCATGGTCTAAGTGATAAAGAAGCGCAAAATTTCATTGATAGTCATCCTGCTAGAGATTGAATTGAAGAGTCATTTCATGAAAATTTGAGGAAAGCTCTCCTACATCAGATAGATCATGCAAAAAGCTCTAACTTTCTTATCGATGAGGAGGTCTATGCTTACTTTAGGTTCGACTATTCTAAGAATGAAGTAAAAAAGTTTTAAAGCTTGGCAGAAGAAAGACAGAAAAATAGTTGGGTAGCCTGCATTGTTCCAAATAGTGGTCTAAACAGCCGTTTCGAGGATTAATCTTCATCATTCATTTTTCAACAGCCCTCCACTTTTTTGTTATCCATGCTTTTACTGGGAAGCCATACGTAACCATTCTTTGGGCTCTGTGAGCTCCTGTCTTGTGTATTAATATAGGTCCTCTAATTCTTTTACATTCTACGATTATCTGCTCTGCTATGAGTTTATTGCCTTCTTCCTTTCCTATCATTTGATTCTGCCCTCCTCCCAGAGCTCCTTAAGGACTTTCATTGTGATGTTAAGATCGAGTCTTAGGTCGTTAGCTATGTCGAAGGTTTCAGCCTCTTCTCTCTCCTTGATATACTCTAGAATCTCCTTCTTGGCCTGATCCTTACTTATGTTCCTCAACTTGATGACCCTCATCTCCGCCACATTCTCTAGGTAGTACCGGACAGCCTCCCTAATGAACTCACTTCTAGAGCGTAGCCCAGTCTTATTCAGTAAACTATCTATCTTCTGAAGTACGTCTTCACCAAACCTTATTGGGATGACCTTACTCTTTACTGATTTCTGCATAACATATACATAGTATATGCACGTATATAAGAATATCGAGTGCCTGAATATATACAATCGATATGAGAACCCAGTCGTTTAACCTAGAACATGAGCTGACAGCGCAAAGAGTAGTAGGCAAAATGCTGTTTAAAACCTCCCAAAATCGACTTTCTGAGGACATTTAAGGAGAGATAATATTCTATATTTTAGGGATTTTGAATGGTAGCCCGGGGCAGATTCGAACTGCCGTCACCAGGTAACCCCTTCTTTTGGATCCAGAGCCTGGCATCCCTAGCCCTTGGGGGTTGACCGCTAGATTCGGCGGCTAACTAAATAGGTTTAACCTCGACCGGGCTGCGTCCCGAGCTACACTATGAAGATATCGCTCAAGTATTTGTCTTTTACTTCCTATAAACACTAAACAAAGGATTGCCTTGTCTTCTCTGCCAAACACTTCTTCTTGGCTTAAAGCCTAGCTGTTTCAAAGCAAGTTCAACATCGTCCAAAAATTCCTTGGTTGCAGATTCTAAGCCTATTCTAGGATAACCTTAACTGAGAACTTTATTTGGGACCTTAATTTGCTCATGATCAGTTCATTTTCTTGTTTACACATTTAAGACGACTGGGCGTCCTAATCCGTTTTAAAAATGAACTCATTAAAATCTTTTCTAGTGTAGCTTATGATAAAGATATCTCTTCTAACTTCTTTTTCTTTGTTTCAATTCCTAAGCCAATTACTACAAACCCTGCTATTAAGTGAATCAGTGCAAATACTATGAATGTCGAGTATAGACCCACCGTAGTTAGCAAGAGGGGCGTTAGAGTTGGAGCAAATACGCCCATCATCCTACCAATGGATGCAGCTACACCAGTTCCAGTTCCTCTAAACTGAGTTGGATAGAGTTCAGGGGTATAGGCATAGAGCCCGGCCCATGCACCTAAGTTGAAGAATGAGATTACTGAGCTCCAAATTAGTATCTGCTCAATTTGCATGAACAGACCCAACAGATAAGAACCGACACCGGCTAAGATTAAGTAAACTGCAAGTACCTTCTTCCTACCAATCCTATCGAGTAAAAAAGTAGCGCTGTAATAGCCAGGAATCTGAAATAGAGTGACTATTAGTACAAATTCTAAAGATGTTATCATCTTTAAGTTAAATGGGGGGCTTGCGTAGATTGCTGGCAACCAAATGAATATTCCATGATAGGTGTAAACTAATGCACCCCAAAGCACCCAGAGCAATATTGTTCTCTTAATGTAGTTTGTGGAGAATAATTCGGAGAAAGCCTTCTTCAATCCAAACTTCTTCTCCTTGAATTCAAGGGTTTTTTCCGGTAGAGCAAAGCCAAGTTTTCTGAGAATATCTAAAGCTTCTCCACTTCTTCCTTTACTTTGCAGATATCTTATTGATTCTGGCAAGAATTTGGCAACCAATGGAACTAAGATTATCGCCAAGAACGCAATGTAAAATCCAGGTCTCCAACTGTAGGTTGGTACAACTAGGTAGCCATAGAACAATCCGATCAATACACCATATACCCATGACGACTCAACCAACCCCAAGAACGTTCCTCTATATCTTGCCGGTGCATATTCTGCGATATATACTGCTGGTAATGGCAAGGTTCCTCCAGCACCGTATCCAGATAAGAACCTAAGAACTGCCATGCTTTCAACATTCCACGCAATTGATGATAATCCCATGAATACTGATGAAATTGTTATCAAAAGCGCCAATGTCTTCTTTCTCCCAATAAGGTCACAAATCGTTCCTGACATTATTGCACCAAAGAACATTCCAACGTACCCAGAACTTGCCAGCATACCTGCAGTTACTGCAGTTAGATTCCATTCACTAATAATTGGCTTCAATGCTACTGAAATTAGCATTACATTCATTGCAGTTAATCCATAAATTAGAGAAGTTATCGCAAGCATCGTATAATGAAAGCCTCTTAAGCTTGCTTTATCCAGTGGTTCGCCAAACGAAGCCGAATCTACACTATGAGATACAAATTCAGGGGATGGTAGAGGGGCCTTCTCAAAGATTTTTTTCAAACTTATCTCCCTTTTTATCACACGCCTAAATAAGAAGAAGATAAAAGTATGTTGAAAGTGGCAAAAAATGAAGGAAAAGCATATTGGTAAGCAATTGTTGCCAGTGAGCAGATGAATTTAATAGTCTACAAGAAAGCATTAGAAAGCGTTATCAATAGTATAAAAAAGGCAGTCGATGAATTTGGAGTGAAATATAAATTAGTGGAAGATATAATCGATCAAGACTTAGAGACTTCTGAACTTGTTATAGTTGTTGGCGGGGATAGAGAAGTTTTACAGACTTTTCATAAGATAGGCAAAGCAAAATTGCCTGTGCTAGGCGTTAACGACTCTAATGAAAGCAGTTTTCTTACTGAAATCAGTATAAAAAACTTTCAAGAAGCCTTAAAAAAGTTAATAGATGGAGAATATAATATAGAAGAGGCTACAAGGTTAAACGTAATCGTTGATGATAAAGAATTGCCTCCAGCCTTGAACGAAGTTGCAGTCTTCTCATCCAAGAGCGCTACACTCATGGAGTATTTGTTAACTGTTGATAAGGAGGTAATTTGGAGAGATTATAGCGATGGTGTAATAGTCTCTACGCCAACAGGCTCTACTGCTTATTCCATGTCTGCTGGGGGTCCTATGGTACTTCATGATGCTGAAGCCTTCGCAATAGTATCCGTAAATTCTCTTGATGTTACAAGGCGTCCTTTGATCGTCTCAGATAAATCACACATTAAGATCGGCGAGATAAGCAGTAGCCATGGATGTGAAGTAATAGTCGATGGTACCTATAGGGCTAAGGTTAGAGAAAGAGTCGAAGCCTTTAAGTTCCCTGAGCCTGCAAGGTTTGTAAGACCATCAGAGAGCTCAAAAGCCATGGATAAGATGGTCAAGAAAGTCAGACTTGCAGAGGAGCTATTAAAGATGCCTCCAAGTGCAAAACTCATCCTCAAAACACTAGAATATGAAGGACCTTTGACCCAAAGAGACTTAGCAAAGAAGACCATGCTACCTGATAGGACTACAAGGTTAGCTCTCGCCCTACTCATAGAAAGGGGACTGGTTAAAAGGAGATCGACGCTCAGAGATGCTAGACAAAAGGTATACTATATCACTTAACTAAAAGAATAAGCGTAATTCCGTTATATAATTAGAATCTTTAGCTGAGGGGAGGCGAGGTGAATGATGAATAAGATGATAAGAAGGGATAGGATTGGGGAGGATGCCAAGAACTTTCTGCTTGATGCAAAGCTTGAGAGGTTGGGCATATCCCAAAACGGAGAAAACTATGTGATCCCTATACAATAACAGAAAGCGTTTTAAAATTTGGTCTTATTAAAGATCAAGGAATCCATTTGACTTATGATCTAAGTAGATTAAAGAAAGCCGTTATCGACGGCGATATTGATACTGTTCGTAGAATAGCTCAAGAAGCATTAATATCTGACATCTCCGCCAAAGAAGTATCTGATGCCCTTGCCTCAGGGATGAACATAATAGCTCAAAAGTTTGAGGATGGTGAGATATTCCTTTCTCAACTCATGGTAGCTACAGATGTAGCATATGAAGGTCATAAAGTCATTAAGCATGAGCTCATCAGAATTGCTGGAAAAGCTAAGCTGGGCACTATCGTAATAGGTACTATTGAAGGTGATATTCACGATCTTGGAAAGAATATAATTGCTGCTATGCTGAAGGGCTTTGGTTTCGAAGTGCATGATCTAGGCAGAGATGTAAAGGTTGAAAATTATATCATAAAAGCAAAGGAGACAAATGCTGACATAATAGGGATCTCAGCTCGAAATTCAACAACAACTATAATCCAAAAGAGAGTTGTAGAAGCTGCTAAAGAGGCTGGGATATATCCTAAGACAAAGGTGATAGTGGGAGGGGCTTGTGCAACTCCAGAATGGGCTGAGAAGATAGGAGCCATTTATGCTACAAGCGCCATGGATGTAATCAGAGTGATAAGAAGACTTGTTGAAAGATGACTTGTAGCTAGAATTATCTCACTCAGAAAATTAAGTTTAAATAGGGTATCCTCCCTTGTCTTTTGGAGCGAACAAAAATGCCTAAGAAGAACTCAGATTGCAGTGCCCCGAACGATCCAGCTGAGTCAAAGCCTGAAGCGCCATCTGAAGCAACAGCCCCTACTGAAAGAGAACCTCAAGAGAGAAGAATTGAAAGAAGGTCCCCTCCAAACCACATATACGTTGGGAAGAAACCTGTCATGAGCTATGCCATGTCAGCTCTTATTCAGCTCACTCAGAGCGAGCAAATAATCATCAAGGCTAGAGGAATGGCTATTTCTAGAGCAGTCGATGTAGCCGAAATAGTCTCAAAAAGGTTGGGGAACAATGCCTTCTCAGTCAAAGACATAAAGATAGACACAGAGTTAGTAGGCGTAGGAGAAGAGGCAAGGAACGTCTCTACGATAGAAATCGTCGTGGGCAAGAAATAAACTGTTAGAACGATCAATACATATAGCGACTCACATATATAGCGAGTCTGCCTTACGCCTAGTTAGATTTTAGCTAGGCGGATGAGAGAGATTATTGTACAATCTAAAATGAGCAAAATAGCTATAAACTCCATAGAATATTCTAATATAAAGTAAGCATGTGAAATGTGATGCATTCATATACACACTCCATAATAAAAGAAAGAACTTGCAAGATATGTGAAAAGCCTTCTCAATTCTTATCTAGAGCTATAGATGTGTGCCGATCTTGCATTCGTGATAATCCTTTTAATGCAATAAAAATCTCTTTAGAGAATCACGAGAAGGCTAGAAAAACCTTTAACCTCACTGAGAGAATCCCTAAATTACCATCTGGGATACCATGTAATGTTTGCGCCAACGAATGTAAGATAGGGATGGGTGAGTCAGGCTATTGTGGTCTAAGAAAAAATGAAAAAGGAAGGCTTATCAGCCTAGTTAATCCAAATAAGGGATTATACTACGCATATCTCGACCCTCACGTTACTAACTGTTGCGCTACATGGTTCTGTCCAGCTGGAACTGGCTCAGGGTATCCAAAATTTTCAACTTGCAAAGGTCCTGAGATAGGCTACTATAATCTTGCCATCTTTTTTTATGGTTGCAATTTTGATTGTTTATTCTGCCAGAACTGGTCTCATAAAGATATCAATTTAGCACCCTCCCATAGCATTGACGACCTAGTTGAACTCACATTGCGTAACCCTAAAATTACCTGCTGGTGCTTCTTTGGAGGTTCTCCAGAGCCTCAACTCCCCTTTGCCATTAAAGCCTCAGAAAAGGTTCTTGAGCTAATGCCAAAGGATAGAGTTCTTCGCATCTGCTTTGAGTGGAACGGTTGTGGTCATCCGAATTTGGTTAGAAAGGCTGCTGAGCTCGCTTTTAATAGTGGCGGGAATATAAAGTTCGATCTGAAATGCTTTGATGAAAATATGAGCTTGGCACTAAGCGGCGTATCAAATAGAAGAGCTTTTCAGAATTTTGAGATGATCGCTCGAGATTTTCATACCTTAAGAGACGATCCACCAGTCCTTACAGCCACGACGCTAATGATTCCAGGCTATGTTGATGCAGATGAGGTTGAAGGGATAGCAAAGTTCATAGCCAGTCTAGATCGAAGAATTCCTTATAGTTTATTGGTATTCCATCCAGATTTTTTGATGAGAGATTTGCCTATAACACCGTTGGATCAAGCCTTGAGTTGCTATAAAGTAGCTAGGAAGCATTTAGAGCGTGTAAATATTGGAAACTTACATCTACTAGGTTACCATAGCTTAAAGGAAATCGCATCTTAAAAAATAGATGTGAGAAAGCAAATCCAAGGTTTTATGTTACTCTATCTTCACCTTTTTGGCACGTAATTTCTCTTTAAAGGGCACTGTGATAGTTAATAACCCGCTTTCGAATTTAGCCTTTGCTTCTTCAGTCTTGACTTCATGGGCTAAGTTATAGCATCCTGTGTATGTCATATCTTCCCTCTTACCATCGACACAGAAACCTTTACTCCAGAAATATAGTTCGACATCTCCTTTCTTAACTCCAGGAAGCTTTACCTCGATAACATAACCTTCATCTTTTTCATTGTGGCTTACAACGACGCTAGGGGATATAACAGTCTTTGGCGTTTTTTCTTCAGACATTTTCTCATCTAATATTTATTTAGCAAAAAGAATTTTTAAGCTTTTATTAGATAAGGTAATTAGAGATGAAGAATTTAACCTACCTGTCAGATAAAGTAGAATCTTTAAAAGGAGAGCTCTTAAAGCTTGCATCACGCCTTATAAGAGCGAGAAGTGAGAACCCTCCAGGGGACACATTAGAGGTAGCCAATGTTGCTGAAGATTATCTTAAAGTCATAGGGTTAAGCACAAGGTGCATAGAACCGATAAAAGGGCATGTCAATGTAATATCTGAGATAGGAAGCGGGGACTATGGGCTTATACTTTGTGGTCATATCGATACAGTGCCTATAGGCGATGTAAATAGATGGAGCTTCAATCCTTTTTCTGGTGAGGTAGTTGAGGGTCGCATTCTAGGTAGAGGTGCTACAGATATGAAAGGAGGGGTGGCAAGTATTCTCACGGCTGTAAAAGCACTGATTAAATATGAGAAAAGACTGAACAAAAGGATTACCATAGCCTTATTCTGTGATGAAGAGACAGGAGGACAGTACGGAGCCCGCTGGGTTGTCCAAAATCAATTGATAAAAGGCAAAGCCATGATAATAGGCGAGTGTTCAAACTATCACAAATTAGGTCATACCATAATATCTGGGGAGAGAGGTGTCTTATGGTCAAAATTGAAGTTTGATGGAATTCCTCATCATGGGAGCAGACCTATGCTAGGAGATAATGCTATAATATATGCAGTAAAAGCTCTCTCGAAATTGAAAAGCCCCATACTATCAAAAGTAAAGGCACCTTACGAAGCTATGAAGCTTGTCAAATGGGGCAAAAAGGGTCTTATAGAAGATTACAAAGATAAAAAAGATCTGAAACCTCATTATGCTATAGATCATTACACATTGAATATTGGCGTGATAAAAGGAGGGATGAAAGCAAACATAGTTGCAGATTCATGTGAAGTGGAACTTGATCTAAGGATACCAATTGGAGGAAGTAGGGCAGAAGCAGAGGAGATCATTAAAAATCTGGCAGAAGGAGGAAAGATAGAATACATGAATTATGCCCCACCTTCTTTCACTCCTCCTGGGAGTGACATTATCAAGATTTTAAGAAGAGTCAGTCGATCTATATTCAAGGAGAAGACGCCTGCTATATGCATGGCTGCTACAACTGATGCCCATTATCTTAGGTCTGCTTTGAATATTCCGGTAGTGTCTTATGGACCTGGTTATGAAGAGGCTTGCCATGCCTATGATGAGTGGATTAATTCTATTGATGTATTAGGATGTGCTAAGGTTTACGCCCAGACAGCCATGATCATCTCATCTTAACTTATTCTTTACCTCTACTTAAATCATATAAAATGTTTATTAGTCTAAAAGAAGATGCTATAATTTGACCTATATTGTTACTTTTAGATTTAACAAGAAAACAAATCCTTCAATTAGATGAGGTAACTTTAATTGCTTTCTTTTTCATAGCACTTATAATAATCATCATCCTTGCATCATCATTAAGGGTAGTAAGGGAGTATGAGCGTATAGTTGTATTTAGGATGGGACGATTGCTCGGTGCAAAAGGTCCAGGTTTGGTCATAGTCTTGCCTTTTATCGATAGAGTAAGGAAGATGGATCTAAGGATACTTACCTTAGATGTGGCGAAGCAGAGCATAATCACTCGTGATAATGTCACTGTTGATGTAGATGCAGCAGTCTACTTTAGAGTTGCAGAACCTATCGAAGCTACGATGAAAGTCCAAGATTACGTGATCTCATCAACTTTACTATCCCAAACTACGTTAAGGGATGTTCTTGGTCAAGTCGAGTTTGATGAACTACTTACAAAGCGTGACGAATTGAACAAAAGGCTACAAACAATATTAGATGAATCAACGAATCCTTGGGGGATTAAGGTAACAGCAGTAGCCATAAAAGATGTTGCCATACCTGAGAGTATGCAGAGAGCCATAGCGAAACAAGCAGAGGCTGAGCGTGAGAAAAGAGGTAGAATAATAATGGCAGATGGTGAGTTACAAGCAGCAAAGAAGATGGCTGAGGCTGCTGATTACTATATGAAGAGCACAGCAGCTTTGAGGTTAAGGGAACTTCAAACATGGACAGAGATAGCTCGTGAGAAGAATATGATAGTCGTTACTGAGGGCACATCTCCAACTCTAGGTGCCATGCTTGGGTTAATGAAGGAAAAGAAAGCTGAAAGTCATTAGCCTATGAGTAAAAAATCTCTGTTAATAACTCAAATAATAGCACTGTGGATCATATCTCTTTCCATAGGCTTAAGCATAACTCAAGAGCAGATGGACAATAAAGTCCTATGGGTCAAAATAGATGGAACTATTACTCAAGCTACAGCTGATTTTGTAGATATAGCAATAAACCATGCGAATGAGAGAGGATACTCAGCAATACTTTTGACCTTAGATACCCCAGGTGGTCTTTTAGAATCCACCCTCAATATAATAGATAGAATGCAGAGTTCGAATTTACCCATTATAGCTTACGTGTACCCATCAGGAGGAAATGCTTGGTCTGCTGGCACTTATATCTTGATGGCTAGCGATTACGCTGCCATGGCTCCTTATACAATTATTGGTTCAGCTCAACCCGTATCTGGTTTAACTCCTATCACTGATGAGAAGACCATTAATGCTCTAGTGGAGAAGATGAAGAGCTTTGCCAAACTTCATGGGAGAAATGAGACCCAAGTAGCTAGGTTCATCACCCATAATGATAACTTAGACCCTGATAGAGCTCTAAGTTATCATGTCATAGAGGCTATTGCATCTTCTCCTTCTGAACTCCTAGAGAAAGCTGATGGTGCAAAAGTCAACACATTACGTGGAGAAAAATCATTGAACATTAAAGGTGCTGAGTTAGTAGAGTTCACACCAGGTCTTAGGACAATACTTCTACAAATATTAAGTGATCCAACAATATCTACCCTGTTGATAACTCTCGGCATACTTGCAATATTATTGGGGCTTTCAGCTCCGGGCTGGGGTGCAGAGGTTCTTGGCGGTGTCATGCTAATTCTCGGACTCATAGGAGCTGGCTTCAACGTGAATTATGGTGCCCTCCTTTTACTCATCATAGGAGTAGGACTGATGTTGATTGAGGTATATACTCATGCCCATGGAGTTGCGGGAATAGGAGGAGGGATAATTATGAGTATAGGGGCAATTCTACTGGTTTCCACTCCTCCTGCACCATTATTAGTCTCGTCTGAGTGGTTCACAACGTTCCTCTTCACTGTTTTAGGAGTAATAGCTGTTGTTACAATCTTCTTTGGTTTAATCGCTTACAAAGTCATAATGATAAGAAGGAAGAAGCCCACACTCGATAAGTTCCCAAGCGGTTATGGAAGAGCAGTTGATAATATTAGACCAGGAGAGTCTGGGTACATAATAATCGATGGCGAATATTGGTTAGCTACTAGTAACACTCCTATAAATGCAGGCGAAGAGGTAAAAGTGGTAGGTAAAGATGGATATAAATTAATCATTAAGGAAGCAAAGAATTAATTTGTACATAACCTATTTGTTAACTCGAAAAATCTACTTTTAACAATTTTATATATAAAAATTTAGGAAGATTAATTTAGGAGAAGACCCTATAATTTTAAGGTCTATGTTCCGTGGCGAAGCTGAGGTACTAGTAAGACGTAAAACTTTGGCTATCCTTCAAGATGAAGTAAAATTAGTGGTCGAGGCAGCTAGGGAACTCTCTTCAGCTTATTCTGCTCTATTGAATTATGATTCAGCTACTCTAAAGACATCTGTTGAGAAGATCAAAAATGCTGAAATAAGCGTTGAAGCCCTTAGAAGATCTCTTGCTAGGGAGTTGGCTGAGATAGGAGCCATGATTATGAGCCGTGAGGATGTTCTAAGAACAGCCTATGCTATTGAGAACGTGGTGCATTTTATTAATGGAATAGCTTTCAGAGTTTCACAAATAAGTGGGAAGGTCATACAAGATAGCAAGTTATCCAATGAGATTAAGGAGCTAGTAGACATGGCAGTTGAGATTGTACAAAGGCTGAGCGAAGTAATCCGGTCATTGACCATCAACCCAGCCCAGTCTATTGAACTTGCTGGTAATGTGGAAAAGTTGGAGCGCCAGATCGATGATAAATACAGGGCAATAACAGTAAAAGTTCTGAATGAAGTCAACTCAATCAAAGATCTCATAGTACTTATGGATATAGTCGAGAGGATTGAAGACATGTCTGATGCATGCTTAAGCACATCAGACTCTGTTACAATTCTTGCCTTAGGTTTATGAGTGATCAAGAATGTCTAAATTAGTTCAAAAGACTTTAGGAGAGTTAGTAGAGAATAGGATAATCATATGGGATATTGAAGAGTCTAGAAGGCTTTTCAAGGAGAGTTTTTATGGTAAACCCATGGGTATATCTAAGCCTAAGGGAGCAGATTTTGATGCCCCTTTAATCCTAGATTTGATAGAGGGATATTACCTTGCTAAGATGAATAGAATAATAATTTATAAAGGCGAAAAGAAAAAGAAAGTTTCTCTAAGAGTTATGGAGAAGATTTGTAATCAAGAGTATGCTGACTTTGAGGAGAAGTTTCTTGTCTATAGGAAATTAAGAGAGGCAAACTATGTGGTAACACCAGGGATAAAGTTTGGTTGTGATTTTGCTGTTTATGAGCATGGACCTGGGATAGATCATGCTCCTTATCTAGTTCAAGTTGTAAAGCCTGATGAAGATATTACAGCTACTAGCATAGTTCTATCAGGTAGGCTTGCTACAACTGTAAGGAAGCAGTTCATACTGGCTTTAGTTGATATAAATCAAGAGAAGGTAAACTTTTTATCCTTTGATTGGTGGAGAGCATAGACTTTTGATAGAGTGACGAAGATCATCAGATAGCATCATAGAAATAGAAAATTTTTCATATTATTTTAAATTCTATTTTAGCAAAGAGTGTTTAAAACATAAGCAAAAAGAATAAATATTCTTAACCGTAAAAGGTTGTATGCAAAATAGAATTAGGGTAAAATTCTACAAGAAGGTTTTAAGCACTTCTATGCTAATAATATTTGCAATTTCTCTCTTCATTCTTCCAGTCAAACCTGCTTTGGGCAACTCTGAAGTTACCATCTTCTCTGAGGATTTCGAGGGAGTATTCCCAACTGATAACGACTGGACTGTAGCCGATCTTGATGTTAATAGTGGGGATGATTATTGGGGAACTACTGATTACAAAGTTCATGGTGGAACTCATAGTGGTTGGTGTGCTCAAATAGGCGAACGATCTGGGGTTACTCAGATTTTCAAAGAAGATTTTGAAGAAGGTTTCGGCGATGGGATAAATGGTTGGAGTGTATGGGATGATAATCCAGCTGGTACAGATGCTTACTGGGATGACGTTGATTCTGATTTCGGAGGTGAAGACACCTACAGTGGAAACTACAAGGGTTATTGTGCAGGATTTGGATACTCTGGAACTTCTTCATCACCATCATATCGGCTCAATATGGATGCTAGTATGAGCCGGACATTGGACCTAACTGATTATGACGCTGCAGAAGTACATTTCCACCATAAACTGATCTCCGCTGATGTGCCTTTCGATTATGGTCAGGTTCTTGTTGACGGGGTTGAAGTGGCAAGATATGATAGCCAGGTTCTTTCATGGACTCATGTAAACATAATCCTAGATGCCTATGTTGGGAGTGTTATTGAGATAACTTGGAACTTCCACAGTGACGATATGGTGACAGGCAAAGGCTGGTTTATAGACCTCATTGTAATTTTGGGTGGGATCTCTACAGATACACCCAACTCAGAATTGCATAACTACGACATCTATATGGAAGCCATCATGGTGAATCAGATAGACCTAAGTGACTATACCTCAGCCACTCTAGGCTATGACTATTGGCATGACTGTGAAACTAATTATGATTATCTATATGTAGAAACATCGTCTAATGGTCTTGTTTGGGATACTGAAGAATCATATACTGGCAGTAGCTTCGGCTGGCAATCTGATACCGTGGATCTAACTCCATTCGCTGGCTCTATCGTATACATAAGATTCGTCTTTTTGAGCGATTATACTATTAGTTACTTCGAAGGAGCCTATCTAGACAATATTGAGGTAACTGGTACTCCTCAGGATGATGCTGGCACTGGTGGAGATGCTGGTGATGATTTCGATACTGCCACAGAGATAGATGCTGGAAGTTATGAAGGCTTTGTAGAATCCTTTGATATAAACGATTACTACAAAATCTATGTATCTGCAGGCAATACCATTCATGTCACAATGACTCCTTCTGTAGGCTCCAATTTAGATCTAGAACTGTACGATCCTGATGAGGTTTTAGTGGAAGAATCTACCAACACCGGCGATGCTGAAGAGAGCATATCCTATACTGCTGAGGCTTCTGGAGATCACTTTATCTCAGTCCATTATGTTAGCGGGTCAAGTACCTACACATTAGAAATTGATATAGAGGACAATATTCCCCCAACTCTCTCAATAACTTCACCTACGAGTGGAGCTGAAGTAAAGTCATCAAGCGTTCCGGTTGCATGGACTGGTTCAGATTTAGATTCAGGTATAGACCATTACGAAGTAAAGCTCGATGATGGTTCATGGTCTGATGTTGGGACTGCTCTAACTTATACATTCGTAAATGTTCCTGATGGTAGCCATACAATTTACGTAAAGGCTGTAGATGGTGCAGACAATTCGAAGATAGAACTAGTAAACCTTACCGTCAATACAAGCCTCCTGTTAGGACCTGGATGGATGGATGACATAATGATATTCGCCATAATCATAATAGCAATAGTCGTGATAGTCGTTGCCATCGTTCTAGTAAGAAGGAGGAAGCATCCACTACCTCCACCTCCACCACGTTAATGATAACTCAAAGTAGCTTAATACCTTTGATGCCGGAGTTCTCCATAGAGTCTTTACTATATTGAATAATAAATTCTCGACATAACAAATACATTTCACTGCTTTCTGGACGGCTTGCTGGAGGCTTTATTATGGTGACATCTTTAAAATTCTTCTTTATCTTCTTTAAAAATTCATCAAAGGGCTCTCCTTGAAATACTTTCATTATAGCGTATCCTCCCTCCTTAAGTATAAATGGCAACATCTCAACTACTCTTGAAGTCAAATCTATCTGCTTTGCAACATCTAGCTCCCATATCCCTGATACGCTTGGAGATAAATCCGATGTTATAACATCAGCCTTTTTTGGCAGTTTACTCATTATCTTATCCTTTATGCTTTTATCGTTAACATCTACCATCAATGTATCAATATTGCCATCAATAGGCTCAACTCGCTTCAAATCTATCCCTAAGGCAAAACCTTTATTCCCTATAACTTTTGAAATGTATTGAAGCCATCCACCTGGTGCACAGCCAAAATCTACAACTACATGTCCATTCTTAAAAATCTTGTACTTTCTATCGATCTGCATAAGCTTAAAAGTTGCTCTGCTTCTATAACCTTCTTTTTTTGCTATTCTCCTATACTGATCCTTCTTTGCTTGATCTAACTTCATCAAAATTTTAATAAAAACATTGTGTATAAATTTTTATAATGCTTTATTCACCAACTTGCTTCTCTCTATACTCCTGTAATACCCATCTCTCAAGCCTTATGCACTTATAAGGAGTTATCAAGCCATTAGGGGTGCATTTATCTTTATCAAAGCAGATTATGCAAGGCGATGATTCAATGGACTTTATCTGGACAGGTAACCTTAAAGGGATTAAACGGTATGTCCATCTTCCCTCATCCAATATCTTCTCTCTTTTTATTATCCCTCTTTTCTCAAGCCTAATCGCTAATCTTGAACCATCTCTGCTAGTAAGATCAAGCTCTTTCCAGAGCTCACTCTGCAATATTCCCTCCTTTCCATGCTCAACTATGAGCTTGTAAACCCTGGATGTCAAGTCGAGAGGTTCTTCCTCCATTTCTATCATCTTTATATTAATTAGAAGAATAAAGATTTAAACCATTACACTGCCTTTTGTATTGCTACCCTTCGGCAAAATCTTTAGGCGCTGCCTTATTAAGAAGTTATTAAGAATCTCTCGGCTTCTGTTCCTAACTGTAACTTCTGTCACTTCAGCCGCCTCTGCTATCTCCCTTTGAGGAGCCCGTTCTCCTAATAATACAGAAGAGATGTATACAAAAGCTGCTGCTAACCCGGCAGGAGCCTTGCCATCAAAGGTTTTAGAGCAGAAGGTCTCTGACATAAGATTAAGAGCCAACCTCTCCACTTTTGGGTCTATCTTTATGATGTTAACAAGTTTTGAGACATATCTTCCTACAGATGTAGGAGGAATATACTCTTTCTCAGTCTCTTTTAACATGAACCTATAGTACTTGGCTATAGTCCTTTTATCAACTCCTATACTTTTAGCAATTTCCTTCAATGAGCGACCAGTCTCAAACTTTCTGCAAGCTAGGTATGTAGCAGCCCCTGCCATGCCTATTATAGATCTGCTCTTCGCTACCCTTTTCTTTGCCAAAATCCTGTAAGTATGGGCTGCTGTCTCTGTGACTGTCTTAGGCAATTTGAGAACACCTGAAACTTCGTTGATCTTTGATAATACTATGGATAAATTTCTCTCCTCTGAAGAAATAGTTCTTATTCTGCTTTGCCATTTCTTCATGCTCTTAACGCTCATGCGCATGTAAGGGCTTAAGGATCTGCCATGAGAATCTTTAGTCCCAGTTCCTATTTCTGTTGTCAATCCAAGATCATGTAATAAGAAAGTTTGGGGCGCTCCAACCCTGACTCTCTTTTCTTTTTCTTCTAAGTCTATAGCCTTCCACTCTGGTCCTCTGTATTCATTACGATCTTCTATTACAAACCCACAGGAAGAGCAGATTAGCTCTCCCTTATCATAGTCTCCTACAAGAGATTTGCCACATATAGGGCAAAGTATGTGAAGGTCTTCATCCTTCTTCTCCAACTCTCACACCCCTCTTTAACTCAGGGTCAATCCTAACTCTAGTGCCAATAACTCTCTCTACTCTTTCTGTTAGGGGAATGGCTGTAGCGTAAGGAGACTTAACAGGACCTATAAGCTCCGTTACCTTAGCTAATTTTCTGCCTTTAGAATTGAGCAAAATAGTTCCAGGTTTTACCCATTTATCTACTTTTATTATTATGCGACCGCTTTTAGCCAAATGAATTACAGTACCAACTTCTTCCAATTCAACCCATCAAATAACATCCTTACTTTTAAACTAATTGATAATCTGTGAGAGATAACACTACTACGTATTTACTATATGTTTAATATATTTTACCGCATACTTACCATATTTTCTTCCATATAAAATTATGACTTTATCTTGTATTGCTCGCCTCTAACCATTGTCAAAGCCTTAGAAACTTCTCTTAATTCTATCGACTTAGGCTTGATTCTCTCTATAGCTATGTAACCAGAAGGGGTTAAGCCTCTTTTTGGGTAAGATGCTACAAAGGGCTTAGGGCTATAGCCTGCAAGTTTTGCAGCCTTTACAAGTTCATCCAATGTTGGGTTTTTGACTGATAAGTTAAGGGGAACCCTTCTTCCTTCTGATTTCTTTAAATTAGAGTTGAAATAATCAAGCCATAATACAAGTAAATTGTAATCCTTCAATCAACCTCGCCTTATTCTACTTATAGGGATCCTCGTTTACATATCTTCCCTTAAGAATCTTTGAGTGAGGTCTTATCTTTGATGCAATTATCTCACTCCCAGCATCTACCATTGCATCATCTCCTATGGCAGAGAAAGAGCTAATCCTTGTAGGTTCCTTTGAGTTTGAATTTATAAGGCAATAAGTTCCTATGATGCTATCAGAGACCTCTGTGAAATCATCAATTATAACATTATCCATGATGACAGAGTTTTCAATAGAGCAATTATCTTTTATCTCAACGTAATTTCCTATACATGAGTTTGAAATTCTTACGTTGTTACCAATTTTACAATGCTTTCCTAAAAGAATAGGGGCATCAAATTTTATCAAGCTTGAAGTATACTTTTTCACAATGGCTTCTCTTGCTTCTTTCGATTTTCTGCTTATTCCTGCAATGAAGATTCTTTTACCTTCTTGAATCTGTTCGCCTAGATCGAGGATCATTTTTCCTGAGAGGATATCTTGAGTTGCATGAAGATACCTCTTTATAGAGCCTACATCGTACCAAGGTCCTTTCAAAGGATAGCCATAGACATCGTAACCATTTTCTATCAAATAAGGGATCATATCCATGCCAAAATCTAGCCTTTTCTCTTGTATCATCTGTCTAACTCTTTCTTGCTTAAAGACATCCTTTATTTTTTGATTTATTATATAAAGTCCTGTATTAGCAAAGTTGGAAGGAGCATCTTCTCTCCTCGGCTTTTCTCTGAATTCTTGAATTTTTCCATCTTTGTCTAATTTTGCTATACCATAATCTTGAAACTCATCAACATAAGCAAGGCCTATAGTCATAAAAGCATCTTTTTCAAGATGATAGCTTATAATTTCACTGAAGTTAGTTCTAACATCAAATATATTGTCTCCTTGAAAGACTATCATTGGAGTTAAAACATCAAAAAGGTAGTTATAGTACTCCATGTTTATCCTTAAGGAATCAGCACTCCCTACATCCTCTGGTAATCTAGGTTGGTAGTTTATGTGAATCCTTGGTAGATCATATTTTCCAGAGAACTTCTTTCCATTACCAAAGGATTCATAGAGACATTTGTAATTTACATAGCCTTTAACCCCAAATACGAACCTTTTGACACCCTCTTTGGCAAGATCGACCATAGGAATTTCTAAAAGAGTTCTATTCATAAAAAGGATGCATGGTTTTGAAATTTCTTCTGTTAAAGGTCTGAGTCTTTTTGCTACTCCGCCTATAGGTATGTGAACAACTACCCTCTCAGCTTGGAAAGCTCTTCGATTACTTGATCTCATGGCTATCTTGTTTAAATTTATCTTGGCTCTGTAAAAAGTTAACGTGTTAAAGATTACTGATCATAATCTCCTTGCTGTAGTTTACGGTCCTTATACTTGGCATCTCTTTTTAATTCATATAATTTAGTTTTTCTCTTATTTGATTAGAATGGCGTTTACTACCCCATCTTGTCCAGGTCTTGATCTGACCCTTGCCGTTCCTAATTCTGTCTCTATTATAGAGCCTTTAGTTATTATACCACGCCTCTCATAATCTCTAGTGGCAGGGTTCTTTATTACCTTAAGAATCTTAACCTTCTTCACATTTTTTGTAGAAGGATCTAGGACATTTGCGTAAGAGGTTTTCTTGAGGGATAGTTTTACATTGCCTCCCATAGCTCTTCTTTTAATGACTTCATCGCTTCCTAAAGCAGTTTCAATAGGATAATTATCAACTTCATAAGCCCTCCTACCCCTATAAGGTATTCTTCTACCGCCTGTAGGCTTACGTTTGGCTAAATTCTCGACAGGTCTAATAGGCAAAGGCTCACCTCTTTTTTGATTTCATAACACTTAATTAAACATTAAGTCTTTGGATTTCTCAATAAAAAGTTTTTCTTCTTTAAAAGTCTTAGTCCCTCCTCTTAGGCTTTCTTAAAGAGTTGCTTCTTCATAGTTTCAAGATCACTGCTAAGCCCAAAGTACTCAGAGAAGGTTGATGTAGTCCTGTAGACTCTCGTCCTTCCGGACTGTTCTCCTGAGATGAAACCCATCTCCTCTAAGGTCTTAAGATGCTGGTAAGCTTGCTTTCCTCTTTTCTCAGCAAGGTCTAGACGGGATATAGGCTGAAAGTAGGCAACATAGGATAAAGTCTTTAGCATTGAAGGGGGTATCAGAGGCTTTGTGGAGAACCTCTTGGCTATGACATTATACTGCTTTCTTAGTTGCATAGCAAACTTTCGATCTGCCAGCTCCACTATCTCTATAGCCCTTAAGTTAGAATTTAAAATCCTAGCCAAATCTCTCACAGCTCTCATAGCCCTCCTCTTAGAAGTTATACCTGCAGCGGATGCTAGTTCTTTTGGGGAGAGAGGACGACCAGCCGCATAAAGGGCAGCTTCTATTCTGGCTTGAATTTCACTTTCATCGAGTGAAGTTATGAATCTCTCTCTTGATTTTGATGTCATCACCCACCTGCTCCAAGATTACAAGACCCTCTGTTGCAACGAACAGCAGAAGGACGAAGGATTGGATTGCCTCTAAAAGTTTCATCTCATGAATATACTCACTAAAGAAAATCTCTCCTTCCTTCTCTAATACACTTAAAAGATTAGACCTAAAGAAAGATAGTAGCTCTTTTATATGGAGAGAGAAATCATCTACCTCTAGTAATGGCTCAGGCTCTATAAGGCTCTCATGCTTCTCTTTTCTTTGCTCTGTTGATATCTCCTTTATTATTCGCTCAAGAGCTGATATCAAATCCTCTAAAGATGTTGAGTAAAGCTCGTATCTGAAAGGCATTTCAAAGGGAGGAGGTTCTATAGATTTGATAGGCTCTCTCTTAATCCTAAGCTTCTCAAATAAGAAGAGAGTCTCCACCTTTAGTCTATAGATCAAAGCTGATGATATGATTGCTGAGCCACAAAGACGAAGGTTTAGTGATTCAGAACTCTTTATTATAGATGAGAATACCTCCAAAAGGTTTGCTAAATCTAAATCCCAAGGCTTTTGCTTCTTAATGGCTTCAGGGTTTACTAAGACGTTGAGAGGAAGCTTTAAGAGGGAATTATCATGAGCTTCTGACAATTGCCTCCACTCCAGGCTTGTACCTTATGACCTTTGATAAGCTATCTTCATTGTAAGCACCATAAATTGCAGAGGCATGGGCTATCATGGAGGGCTTTAATGTTACTAAGATTATCTGAGATTTCTTCGATCTTTCCTTTAAAAGCTCTGCAAGCCTTTCAACGTTTACAGCATCTAGATGGGCATCTATCTCATCAAAAAGGTAGAATGGAGAGGGATAAACAGATTGAATGGATAGTATAAAAGCCAAGGCTGTTATAGTCTTCTCACCCCCACTTATAGAAGTAGATTCTCTTGGAGATTTATCTGGGAATTGAGTCATAAGAAATATACCACTTGAAAATATATTATTTGAATCTTCGATTTCTAGCCATGCAGATCCTCCTGTTAGCTTATTGAATATATTTCTTAGCTCCCTATCTATCTTCTCAAAAGCATTTATGAACACATGCTTCTTCTCAGCCTCTATACTCTCTATGAATTGGACTATAGCATTTCTCTCACTTTCTAACTGATTCTTTCTTAGAGAAAGATTCTTGTAACCAGTTATTATTTCTCTATAATTACGGTCTGCCAGTAGGTTCACATTATCCTTAAGATGCTCATACTCAAGGCTTATCTTCTCAAGAATGGCTTCAGCACCATCGAAGGTTTCTAATGGCTCATAATACTCTAACGAAGACAGTTCGCTTAGAATTCTCTGCTCTGCCTCATTTAATGATTCTAAGTTCTTGTTAAAAGAAAACAACTCCTTCTCTAGACGATTTATCGAGCGTAAGCAACCCTCTTCAACATCACGAAGATTCTTAAGCTTCTTTTCATAGTCTTCTAATATGGGCTTTGATTTTTTCTTGGATTCTATTATGTAGTTCTCCTCGAGCTTTAATTTATCCAACTTCTCATTGATATCAATTAAACTTAATCGATCTTCCTCCAAAGACCTTATCTTTTCATCCCTGTTTCCCTCTAATTGTGAAATTTGTCCTATTAGACTTTCACTGCTAGGTCTTAAAATATTCTCCAAATTTGCTCTTTCTTTTGTTAAATGAGTAACCTTATCACGAATTTGAGAGGAAATATTCTCTATAAGATCGTTAAAAGAGGCTTTCTTATCGTTAAGGAGTTTAATTTCATTGTTTATAGATTGAATGGCTAGCTCAGAAATCTTCCTCTCATAAATCTCTACTCTCTCCATATGCTTTGCTTTGATGATTGAGAGCTTCTTTATCTGATTTTCAACTCTTTTTAATCCATCTTCAAGCTTACTCATCTTTTTGAGGAGTATGCGTTGTAGTCTTCTATATCTTACAAAGAATTTGTTGATACTTATTAATTGAGCTGTTAATCGCTCTACCATTAAAGTCTTCTTGATCTTATCTTCATTCAACTTTTTCGATTGCTTTTCAAGCTGGTTTAAATCAGATCTTCTTTTGGCTATTATTTTTTGCAATGGTTTTAAGGCTTCTTTTACTTCTGAGAATGATGCTTCATCACGAATCAAATCCATAATAGCATCCATTTTTGTGATATAACCAGTCTCAAAGGCTAAGCCCTTAGGCTCAAAAAGATCACCATTCAAAGTCACTGCTCTAAAGCCTCTCGAAGAGATGATAAAGGCAACTTTATGAGAACTCACTAAGACTGTATCACCGAAAACAAAGTTGATAACTCCTTCTAAACCTTCATCTACAGAGATAAAATCTGAGATGAGCCCTATTACTCCATCAATCATTGGGGGAGTTATTCGAGTTATGTTTGAAACCTCAGATAGAGGCATGGTCATCAATCTGCCCATCTTTAACCTTTTCGCAACTTCAGCAATTTTCAACATGTTAGTGAGATCCTTAACTATGAGAGCTTTGATCAACTTTCCAGCAGTGGCTAAAACTGCTAACTCGTACCTATCATCGTATTTGATCAGATTGTCTAGCCTACCTATAAGACCATCTATGGCTCCAGCTTCTGACAATTCTTCTAACTTCTTAATGCTCACTTCTTCTGGGATTATATTATCTGCAACAGAGCGTTGCGCTTCATATCTAAGGACTGTCGTACTGGCTTTATTTAAAGTGGACATGGCTTTTTCTATCTCATTCTCTAGTTTCACCTTTCTGTCTGATAATGAAGCAATGGTTGTATTCACATTATCAAGAGCCTCTTGCTCTGCATTTTTTAAGCCTTGAAGCTCTGAGAGATTCTTTTCTAATTGATTCAAAGTTTCAGAGAAGGAGCCATTCTTGTCTCTTAAGGCATTAAGCTTTTCTGAGATGTCTGATTGATTTTTCTCTAGTTCAGAAATTTTATCCGATACTCTTTCAATTATCTCTCTTTGCTTCATTACCCTTTTTTGTAACATCTCAGAGCTAAGAATAGCCTTTGATAAGTAACCATTCAGCTCTTCTATCCTATTTTGAGCTGATGAAAGGTTTTTAATGGCTTCATCTTTATTCCTCTCCAATTCTCCTAGCTTCTCTCCCAGCTCTTTGACTATGCTCTCTGAAGCCTCTACCTCCTTTAGCTTTTCATCTTTCATTCTATAAAGAGTTGGTAAAGTTTCATCTATTCTTTTAACAATTATCTCATCGTCTTTTATCCTAGTATTTAGCCTGTCTATTTCGTTCGATAGCTTTGCTATGGAGAACTGTAACTCTACATTCTTTGCCCCAGACTCGTCAAGAACGTTTGCAATGAATACATTGCGCTCATCTTCTAAGGATTTTATCTGACTTCTTATGCTTTCCAGCTTAGACCTTAAATCTTGCAATTCCTTAGAGCCTTTATCAATTTTATCTCTTTGCCCAAAGATTTTATCTCTAGTAGATGACAGATTTTTAGATAATATTACAGATTTTAGCCATCTTATTTCTTCCTCTAAATGCTTTAGCCTTATCTGATCGTTCCTCTCGCTTTCTAATGCATCTACTCTGTTCTTGATCTCATCTATCCTGGCTAGAGCTACTTGCAACCTGAGGTCAGCTTCTCTTAGTTGCCTCTCAGCCTCAGCTTTCTTCTCATCAAACTGTGCAATACCAACTATGCCTTCTATCAATCTACGCTTTTCATCAGGTGATAATTCAGAAATCCTAGTCACCATTCCTTGAGGTATTACATTAAGACCCTCTGGAGAGATCAAGGCTAGATTAAGAATTTCTGACAGAGAGCCCTTTTGAACACGCTTCCCATTCAAAAAATATGTGCTCTCTCCATTTTCTTTCAGCTCTCTCGATATGCTTACGTTTTCAGAATCTATGGGAATAGCCTTCATGAAGTTGTCGAATAATATATTCACTCTTGCACTTCGATTCTTTGTCTCAGGAATAATGTCTGATATTAGAGATGATAGTTTGCTCACCCTCAAAGCCTTCGGACTATTCTCTCCTAAGCAAAACCTAATGGCATCTATGATATTACTTTTGCCAGAGCCATTAGGACCAGTGATAACATTTAACCCTCCCTCAAGTTGCAAAGAAACCCTTCTAAAAGACTTAAAGTTATAGATCTCTAGTCTTTTTATGTGAGTGCTTGTCTCGAAGTTGGATGCCATTTTTATCACGCCTTTGTTCGAAGTAAAAAGAGCAAAATGGCTAAAGAATCAAAAAATCCATCTTCGATTAAGCCCATATTATCTTTCTTAAACATTATTGCTATTATATGTTCTTTACTATAGTTTATAAGCATAAAACTACAAATTTTTGGCTTTATGTGTGATCAATATAATACAAGTTTTTAAATGATAAAGATAGTCCTAAGCCAAACTTATTAACTGCATCACAATTCTATAAAAAAACATGTTCAAAAAAAGAAGAGCGGCGCTCTTAGAAGCTGCAAGGAAGAATGGCTGTGCAATAGTGGCTTCAGCCACTCCTCAAAACGTATTTTATACCACTGGCTTTTGGGGCAATGGAACTGTCATCATAAGAGAGGATGGCACTACCCTACTAACAAACCCTTTAGAGGGTGAGAGAGCGAAAAAGCATGCAAAGGATTGTGATGTAATCATTAGTAAAATGGGGGAGAGCTTAAAGGATTTAGTTTTAGAGCATATTGGCTCTAAGGGCAAAGTATGCTTTGATGATGTGAATATGCCTTTACAATTTGCCATTAAGAAAGCTCTAAAAAAAGATGCCATATTTAACCCAGAACTATTCTATTCTGTGAGAAGGATTAAGGATGAGGATGAGATATATAATATTGCTCAAGCTGGTAAGATAGCAGACAAATTGTATGATTATGCATCAACTCTTATTAGACCTAGAATCAGAGAGAGGGAGCTGGCAGCTGAGCTATTAGCTAAAATCATAGCGTCCAATTGTGATATACCATCTTATGCTTCCACTCAAAACCCTATAATAGTTGCATCAGGACCTAACTCAGCCTTCCCTCATGCAGATTTGACAGATAGAAGATTTTCAGATGGAGATGTTGTTATCATCGATCTAGTGATAAGGTTTAATGGTTATGTAGTTGATACTACTAGAACTTTTGCTGTAAGAAGAGTTGATGATGAAGTAAAAAGAGTTTATGAAATAGTCAAATCTGCCCAGGAAGAGGGCATAAGATCAACAAAGCCAGATGTTGTTACTGGAGAAGTTGATAAAAAGGTAAGAGATATAATTGATGAGAAATATGGTAAGTTCTTTATTCATGGTACAGGGCATGGTGTAGGTTTAGATGTCCATGAGCCTCCTTGGTTAAGGATGAATGGTAAAGAAGTTCTAAAAAAGAATGATGTTGTAACTGTAGAGCCTGGCGTATATATGCCAAATAAATTTGGAATTAGAGTAGAGGACACTATATTGGTATCAAAAAGAGCAAAGCCCTTCACAAATTTTCCAAAAGAGCTCTTGATAGTTGGGTAAGCAAAATAAGTTAAGAATTATGAAGTCTCCTTATTTTGGTGATTGGATTACTTTTCTTTCATACTCTTTATGATTATATCAAGTAAATTACTCGCTATAGCTTGCTTTGAAGAGAGAGGAATATGAATAGCATTGCGAGCCCTATCTACTATGAATACTTCATTCGTATCAACTCTAAAGCCAGAGCCTTTCCTACTTACATCATTTGCTACAACTAGATCAGCATTAGATGCTTTTAGAAGCCCATAAGCACTATCAATAAGCTCCTCATCAGATAATCCATAATCTGCTTTAAAGGCTACTAAGAATGTTTTTAGAGACAATTCCTTAACTTTATCTATCATCTTTGGTAGAGGCTTAAGCTTTATACTTAATTCATGAATCTCTCTACTAGGCAATTTGTAATCATACTTTTTCTCAGGAATAAAATCTGTAACAGCACTTGTAGCTATTAATACATTATAATCTTTAGCCTTGAGCTCAGAAATAACTTCATTATACATCTCTTCAGTAGTCTCAACACTTATAACTCTTGCACCTTGAGGAGGAGATACTATACCATGACCGTATATCAAGGTAACATCTGCTCCTCTCCTTAAAGCTTCATTAGCGATGGCAACTCCCATCTTTCCTGAACTCTTGTTCGTTATGATCCTTATAGGATCTATGTATTCTAAAGTTGGACCAGCAGTAACAAGCATTTTAATCCCCCTCATACTTTTAATAGACAATCTTCTTATGACTACTTCAACTATATCATCCAAGCTTGCCATCTTTGCCTTTCCTTCCTCTATTCTAGGATTGATGAACTCAACACCCAATGATTCTAGCTTCTTTATGTTCTCAATAACTATTGGATGATAGTATAAAGACTCATGCATAGCCGGTACTATGATAATGGGTATCTTAGAACCAAAAGCTGTTGATACAACTGTAGTGACAGGAGTATCATCTATGCCACATGCAATCTTGCTTATAGTATTTGCAGTAGAAGGAGAAACTAGAATCAAATCGACTTTATTTTCATGAATTCCAGCCAAGGATACATGCTCTATCTTACCAGTCAATTCCGTTACTACAGGATTTCCTGTAGCCCATTCCATTAAATTTGGGTGTATTATTTCTTGAGCTTTTTTTGACATTACTGTATAAACTTCGGCTCCATGTCTCATAAGCTCACGGGCTATCTTCGGGCACTCAGATGCAGCTATGCTACTAGTTATGCATAAAGCTATTTTTTTCCCTTTCAGCTCCTCTCCCTTTGTACCAATTATATCCTTAGAAGGATGAGTACTCATTTTATATTACCTATTGCCATAGCTTTTCTTGAGCATTTCTTGAAGCTTATCAAACTCAGCTTTATCCATATGATAGGAATGTTGGTCATCAGGAAATATTCCTTTCTGGACTTCATCTCTATATGTCTCTAAAGCTTTAAGAATCTCTTCGCTCAAATTGGCATACTTTTTTACAAACTTTGGTGTGAATTTATCGAATAAGCCGAGAAGATCATGTAAAACAAGTACTTGTCCATCACAGTCTAGACCTGCGCCTATGCCAATCGTTGGGATGCTCAATTCATGAGTAATTATCTTTGCAACTTCAGATGTTAAAGATTCAAGAACTATAGAGAAGGCTCCTGAATCTTCGATAGCCTTTGCATCTTGAATTATCTTCATGGCTTTTATTGCCTCTTTTCCTTGAACTTTATAACCGCTCAAAAAAGTTGCTGTCTGTGGAGCAAGTCCGACATGCCCCATCACAGGAATTCCTGCATCATTTATAGCTTTGACAGTATCCTTTATGATGATCCCACCTTCAAGCTTTACAGCATCACAACCTCCTTCTTTTATGAATCGACCTGCATTTCTTATAGAGTCTTCTTTATTCACATTAAAGGACATAAAGGGCATATCCCCAACTATTAGGGCATGCTTCACTCCTCTCTTCACAGCCTTACAATGATAAATCATTTCATCCATAGTTATAGGTAAGGTTGAGTCGTATCCTAATACTACCATGCTACAAGTATCGCCAACAAGTATGATATCTATGCCAGCCTTATCTGCAAGAAGAGCTGTAGGATAATCATATGCAGTAATCATAGCAATCTTCCTTTTTCCTTTCATCATCACTATATCCTCAATCCTTAGCTTTCCTTTCTCCATTCTTCATCATCCTTAAGCCAATTCTTCCAGATCTGACAAGAATCTTATAATATGCTTCTTCTTAATATGAGGCATTATTACCAACCTTATATGAGTTGGAGTGAATGAGACAGCCCATCCTCTTCTCCTTAATCCATCTGCCAATTGCTTAGGCTCCAAAGAATGAGAGGCTAAACCCACTATGTTCATAATAGGATTTATGATCAAATAAACCTTCTTCGACTTTTTAACCCTTCTTACGATCATATTCGTTAAATCCATGCACCTCTTCACCACTTTCTGGTAACCTTCCCTACCCATATGTTTGAGGAGAGCCCACACAGCTACTGCTGATGCACCAGACCTTGTGCCTAAAATCGTACCTTGAGTTATTTCTCCTCCTGAGAGATACGGAACTCTTATGCTCACAGATTTTATAGACTCTGAATCTCTGAATAGTATCCCACCGGCTGGTATAGGGGCAAGTCCCATCTTATGAGAATCGATGGTAATAGAGCAAACTCCTTTTAAATTGAAGTCAAATTCTGGAATATTATAACCAATATCCCTCAAGAATGGTAATACAAAGCCCCCAAAAGATGCATCTATATGAAGATATATACCATTATCCAAAGCTATCTCTGATAGCTCTGATATAGGGTCTACAACCCCCAATTCGGTCGATCCTGCCATACCTACTATGGCTATTGTATTTCTATTGATAGCCTCCTTCACAGCTTTTGTGTTAACTTGAAAATTCTCATCAAGTTCAATTTTTACTAACTTTAGCCCAAGTAAGTCTGCAGCTTTATCAAATGAAAAATGAGCTGATTTTGGAGCAATGACTTCAGGTCTATCTTTTTTAGCTAAATTCCTTGCAGCCCACATAGCCATCAAGTTCGCTTCAGTTCCTCCTGAGACTATGTACCCTGATGCATCTTGTTTTGAGAGCAATGAGCCTATCATTCTTATAGCCTCCTGCTCAAGCTTCATCGTCCCGGGAAAGAGACCTGCATCTCCAAGATTCTTTTCTATGGCTTTGATGAAGATTTTCTTCGCAAAGGAATGAGGGGAAGTGCACATAGAGCCAAAAATTCTTCCAGAATTATAGGTCAAATCCTCTTTCAAATAATCTTTAATTAATCTCAAAACAGTATATTTTTCTAATCCTTTATAATTCATGGACATAAGCTCGAATTTACCTCGTTGATAAATTAGAATTTTAATAATCTTTCTAAGGCTTCTGGATAAATTGATTTTCTCTTTTTAATCTCCATCAACCTTTTTGCCATGAATCTGATGCAATCTCCTAAGTTCTTCTCATTATCGAACCTTTTAATGATCCTCCAGAGCTCTTTTTTATCTTTGATCTTTAGCCTTTGAACTTCATCTATTAGCAAAGGAAGGGCTCGGACTATATTGTCTACTATAGTGATAGATGCATAGCATGCTGTGCGTGAGAGGGGGTTAAGATCTATAGCTATAACATTCTTTCCCATCTTCCTAAGGGCTTCTGTTCTATCGCCATCTTCTAATGGGACTAACACTAAATCTGCAGAGTATATGCCTCTCACGTCTACTTTCCTACGCTCGCTACTTAGCTCTGGTATCCTTGCAGATGCTTTATTCCCAATGCCTAGAACTTCCTTTGCTCCAGCATTCATCAAAGCCTTTTCTATAGCTATCTCCCTTTCAAGAGAGCGGTAAAATAGGTTTACTTCGATCTTACTCCCAGTAATATTAGCTAGCTCTACCAGCTCTTTAGCAGCTAAGGCTGAGGAATTGCCATTGACAGATATTACAGGATGCTTAGCAAGAAGCATGGCTGCTCCTGCAGCAGTTATTGCCTTAAAGGCAGGTTTTATCGTCCTTTCACCAAGAAGGTAGTCGAAGGCTTCCCCTCTCCCATGGGCTATCAAACCTTGAGGGACAACTATACCAAGTCTATAATTCGAGACAAGCTTTTCACGAATCCTTAAAGAATCAGCCCTTGGATGGTCTTGAGGAATCTCTATCTCTTCCTTCATAGAAGTCTAGCCCCCTCCTTATCGATAGAGCAAAAAATTACATAGTCATTTGATCTTGCATTCTTATGAAATATCTTAACTAGCTCTTCTGCCTCACTCTTTTTTGTAAAAGAGAAGATAGTTTCACCTATCATAGCCATGCTACATAAAAAGCCATGATCATCAACCTCATTCAAAACCTTCTTCATTCTATCGGTGAAGATGTTAAGCGAATCAGAGAATTCTCTCGATAAAATCATAAAATTTTCAGGGCTTGGCTCTGATATCAAACGATCGACCAATCCTTTACCAGCTTCATTTATGCGACCACGCAAGCTCTTATTGCTTAATATAGCTTTAGTAGAAATTGGACCAAGGCTTAAACATATAACTAAGTAATCATTGCCTATGGGAATCTGCTTTATTTCTCCTATACTTGGAGCTCCAGCTTTAACCCTAACTTCAAATCCACCATAAGTTTCAGCTATAACAGTACCTAATCCAGTCTTACACTTTATCTCAGCTTTATGAGCAATACACGTGGCTTCAAACTTTGATAGACCAATCCCTAAAGCTTCGTTAAGGGCTAATGATAAGCCTAGGGCACAAGCTCCACTAGAGCCAAAACCTGAGCCCATAGGTACTTGCATATCATGATCAACAAAAATAGAGTATTTTCTATCACTTTTAGGTAAAAAGGCATCTATCACATATCTTGTGAGTTGAGTTGATTTCAAAGTTTTGCCATTCACACTAACTTCTAACTTAGGATTTGATGATTCTATCATCTTCACATGAGTCTTTACACCTTTGCTTAAGGATATGCCCGCACCTCTTGATCCTTTTAAAACTGGTTCAGGTTGCTCATCCACGATTTCAAAGAATCCAGTTATATGTGATGGAGAAAAGGCTGAAGCCTCCATAGCCTGATAAGAATTAATCCTTTTTATTAAATTAATCTATAGATAGAATAAATCCCTCTAGACTTCTATTTATTTAGCTGATCTAATTGAGCCTAAATCTTAGGTGAATTTCGATTAAATGGGAGAAACGAGTATTAATATAGCATATAAGCTTAAAATGTTTATCTATATAGAGCATTATAGTAAGCTGGTGTAAGCATGGAAGTACGTAAGGTTCAAGAGATGGGTGGTGGGACCCTTCTTATATCCCTACCAAAAGAATGGGTAAAGCAGAACATGGTGAAAAGAGGTAGCATCCTTACAGTTGAAGCAAGAAAGGATGGATTTCTTATCATATACCCTTTTCAGAAGGAGGAGAAACCGATACGTGAGATTACTATACAATATCCAGCAGAGTACATAGAATACTTGATAAACGAGATCACAGGCAATTATCTTTTAGGCTATGATTTAATCAAAATTCAGGGTAAAGAAAGGATAACCTATGAGGATAGAGAAAAGATTAAGAAAGCTGTAAGACAGTTAATAGGTCTTGAGATAGTTGAGGAGGATGCACGATCGATGATCACTCAATTCTTACTTGAGCCAACAACTCTTACCCCAGAGAAGATCCTTCGTAGAATGCATATGATATCAAGAGGTATGCATAAGGATGCTATAACTTCCTTGATAGAGAGTGATGAACGTTTTGTCAAAGTCGTAGCTGAGAGGGATGATGAAGTCGATAGACTTCACTTTCTTCTAGTGAGGCTTATCAGAAGTGCACTTTTGGACTCTAGGCTGTTAAATAAGCTTGAATTGAACCAGATAGATTGCTTGGATTACCGTGTTGCGTCAAGTCTGCTAGAGACAATTGGGGATGCTTCTGTTGAGATGGCAAAGACTGTGTTGGGATTGCCCAAATTCCATTTAAATGATAATCTCAAGATTATGCTTAAAGAGTCTGGAGAGATTTTAGAGAAGATGCAAGACTTTTCAGTAAAGGCTTTTTTGATGAAAGACGTGAAGGATGCTAGGCAAGTGGTAAAACTCTTTGCTACTCTATCGCTAAAACTGAGTGAGTATGAAAAATCGATCCCTAATCAGCCTCTAGAAGTTTTCACGGGACTTTCATCTATATTTGCATCAATAAGCAAAATAGGTCGTTGCCATGTTGATATAGCCGATCTTGCTGTAACTATGTACCCCATCGTGCGTTAACTATCAATATGTTAAAATTAAGCATGAGCAACCATAGGATGAATAGCATACTTCCTTTTCAGAGATGCTTCCAATAATCCTAAGAATACAGGCTCTGCCTTGCCAGGTCTGCTGATGAACTCAGCATGGTACTGAGTGGCTAGATAGAAGGGATGATTTTGAATCTCCATTATTTCAACTCTTTTGCCTTCATCACTAAACCCTGAGAATACCATCCCATTTCTCTCAAAGGTCTCCTTATAGTTCTGATTAAATTCATATCTGTGCCTATGCCTTTCTCTTATGACCTTTCTTTGATACAATCTAAAAGCAAGAGTCCCTTCAACCAAGTTTATTTCATGACCGCCTAACCTCATTGTAGCTCCTAAGTCCTTTATATCTCTCTGCTCGGGCAATAGGTCTATAACAGGATGAGGAGTATTAGGATCGAGCTCTGTTGAGTTGGCATTTTCTAAACCACAAGCATGCCTTGCAAAGGATACTAAAGCCAATTGAAAGCCAAAGCATAAGCCTAGATAAGGTATTCCTTTCTCTCTACAATAGTTTGCCACAATTATCTTCCCCTCACTTCCTCTTTTTCCAAAACCTCCTGGTACAAGTACACCATGATACTTTTCTAATTCTTCAAAAGACTCTCCTTGATTCTCAAAATCTTCAGCCTCAATCCATCTCACCTTTACCTTCAAGCCTAACTGAGCCCCTGCATGAGCCAATGCATGATTTATGCTGACGTAACTGTCTGTAAGTGCTGTATATTTGCCGACCATAGCTATTCGAACTTCCTCTTTATTTCTGATGAAAGATTCAGATACTTTCTTCCATTCTCCCCAATGAATCTCTTTATTGCTCAGCTGAAGCTTCTCACATACTGTTGAGGCGATTCCTTCAGAGGCAAGATTCTCGGGCACGATGTATATAGATTCAACGTCAGGGTTAGAAATTACGCTCTTAAAGTCTACGCTGGTGAAAAGGGCTATCTTGTTCTTCGCCTCCTTTGTTAAAGGCTTCTCACTTCTGGCTACGATTATATCAGGCTGAATGCCTATCCTTCTCAACTCTTGGACGCTATGCTGAGTAGGCTTGGTCTTCTGCTCACCGACAACATCTAAGGCTGGAACTAAAGTTACATGAACGAATAGAGTGTTGGAAGACCCTTCCTCAAGCCTCATCTGCCTTAAAGCCTCTAAGAAAGGTAAACCCTCTATATCGCCAACAGTTCCACCACACTCTATAACCACACATTCAGCATTATCTATTTCAGCAACGAGCCTTATGCGCCTCTTTATTTCATTCGTTAGATGAGGAATTATCTGGACACATTGTCCAAGATAGTTTCCCTTCCTTTCATCCTTTATAACTTGTAAGTAAACCTGACCACTCGTAATGTTATGATAATGTGTTAAGGGCTTATCAAGAAACCTCTCATAATGCCCTAAATCCATATCACATTCAGAACCATCATCACAGACGAATACTTCTCCATGAGCTATAGGGTTTAGTGTGCCAGCATCCACATTTAAGTATGGATCGATCTTTGCGGCTGAGACCTTTAACCCTGTCATCGTGAGGAGTCTTGCTATAGAGGCAGTTACGATACCCTTACCTAAGCCTGACATCACGCCTCCAGTAACAAAGATCCATTTTGGCATATTTTATTACGTTAGGTTTTCTAAGATAAAGGTTTCTAAAAACTTAAAGCTTAACTAAATCTTCATTAGTTCAATTAAATTAACTCTCATTTTGTTATACTAATAGGCTATTTAGCAACAGCAGGCTAAAGAGAAGAGGTATATTATCCACAAATAACAGAATTACTAAGATACAAACATTTTATCTATGTCCTATAAATAATAATCTAGCATTCTCAGTCGGTTGATGTGGAATGATTCCAAGAGTTTTAAGCATAGCTGGCTCAGACCCTGACGGCGGAGCTGGAATACAGGCTGATCTGAAGACCTTCTCAGCTTTAGGCGTTTATGGTATGACAGTTATAACTTCTGTAACTGCACAAAATACTATAGAACTCAAAAAGATTCATGATTTACCAATAAACATGATAAAAGCTCAGATAGATGCTTTGGTTAGCGATATTGGTATAGATGTGGTAAAGACAGGCATGCTCCATAAAAAGGAGATAATAGAAGTTGTATCTGATGAAATAAGAAAGCAAAATTTCCCTTTAGTGATAGACCCTGTAATGGCTACAAAGAGTGGAGCAACTCTTCTTGAATTAGATGCTAAAAGTGCTTTGATCAAATTTCTTTTCCCCTTGGCAACAATAGTAACGCCCAACTCTATTGAAGCAGAGACGATATCAGGAATTAAGATAAAGACCATGGATGATGCAAAAGAAGCTGCAAAGAAGATCTCTGAGCTTGGACCCAAAGCTGTAGTAATAAAAGGCGGTCATGCTTTTTCTGATAAAAAGGCTTTAGATCTTCTTTATTTTGATGGTGATTTTAAGATCTTTGAAGAAAATAGGATTAGCACTAAGACAACTCATGGGGCAGGTTGTTGCTTTGCCTCAGCCATTGCAGCAGAACTGGCTAAAGGGAAGAGCATAGTCGATGCAGTAAAGCATGCTAAGGATTTTATAACTAAAGCTATAAGGTTTGGATTTAATATAGGTCATGGTTGTGGACCTGTAAATCCTATGGCTCATCTTTACAATGAGGCTGAGAAGTATCAAGTGATAGAAAATATCAAAGAAGCAGTAGCAATATTAGAATCTCATCAAGAATTCTCAGAATTGATCCCTGAATCTCAGACCAATGTTGCCATGGCTCTACCTTTAGCAGATAGCATTATAGATGTAGCAGCAATACCAGGCCGTATTGTTAGAATTGGAAAGAGTGCAAAAGCTTCATCATGTCCTGAATTTGGTGCATCATCACATATAGCAAGAACCGTTCTGACAGTTATGAAGTATGATAGTTCAATAAGAGCCGGTATGAACATAAAGTACTCAGAGAGGCTTATAGAGGCTTGTAAAGAGCAAGGATTGATCGTTTCTTTTTATGATAGAAAGAAAGAGCCTCCTGAGACTAAAGAGATAGAAGGCATGAGCATGATTTGGGGTGCTGAGCAGGCTGTAAAAAAGATAGGCAAGGTGCCAGATATAATATATCATAAAGGAGATTGGGGAAAGGAGCCTATGATCACACTTCTTGGAAAAAATGCTGTTGAAGTCGTGAAGATGGCTGTTAAAATAGCTAAGCTACAATTATAAGAAAATATCGTACCCTAGGGTTAGGGTACAATTATATTCATTAACAATCTTCGTTGTTTATTCTGGGTAGATGAATTTTCCTTGTTCATCGATGCGACCAAGTCTTAGTAGCAGATCTTTTGTGATAGGATACTTGTTAAGGTCGATGTATGGAAGATAAGTTGCCCTAATATATTCATTCTGGAAGTCCTTTTCGACAGCTAACTCATAGTACTTTACTTTTGTCGCTATCTCTCCAGCATAATCTCTCATCTCTTTTGAGATCAAGCACATTCTTGAACCTGTTCCTGCAGTATTGCCGACGAAGTGAATATGTTCAGTAGGAAACTCAGGGTACATACCTATTGTTCTAGCATTCTCAGGATCTATGTAGTTTCCAAAGGCACCAGCTACATACAGATCAGATATATCCTTCTCGGTGTAGCCCATAGCTCTCATCATGAGCTCTGAACCACAGTGCATGGCTGCCTTTGCTTTCTGCAACTCTCTTAAGTCTGCATGTGTGAAAACTACATCAACACCAGCAGCAGTTTCTTCTTTCCAAGCTACTACATACTCCCACAGTCCAGTGGGTCCTTTTCTCAGCCTATCAGTCTCTTTTGCCATCCTCTCGACGAATCTTCCTCTAATATCTATTAATCCTGATTTTAGAAGCTCAGCTGGAATATCGACTAACCCTGAACCACATATTCCGACTGCTGGCGCATCTCCTATAGTCCTAGAGTTGAGTTCTAAGCTAGATGGGTCGATGGTTATCTTCTCAATAGCACCTGTTGCAGCCCTCATACCGAACTTGATCTCCATACCTTCAAAGGCTGGGCCAGATGCGCATGAGTCCATCATAACTAAGTCTTTGTTACCTATAGCTATCTCCGTGTTCGTGCCTATATCTATATCCATTATGATTTTATCTGATTTGAATATCTCTACAGCCATAATATCTGCCACGCTGTCAGCCCCAACGAATCCGCCTATAACAGGAAGGTAGTGAACATTTGCATTTCTATAGGACTTTAGACCTATCTTTGTTGAAGGGACATCAACTCCACGCCTCAACACAGGAGGATATGGAGAGAAAGCTGTGTATTGAGGCCATAATTTGAGAAAGAACATCTGCATAGCTGTATTGCCTACAAAGGTAAGATCATAGATTTCTTCAGTCTTCACGTTAGCCTTTTGACAGCACTCTTCAATCATTTCATTGATTCCCCCTACAACTGCTTTTTGAAGCTTATCCTGGCCCTCTAAACCATGCATCATGGCGAAAGTTATCCTTGATAGAATGTCCTCACCCATTGGAATTTGAGGGTTCATTCTCGCAGCAAGTGATACAACCTTACCTGCATTCAAGTCCATCAAAAAGCCAGCCAGCTTCGTACTACCTATGTCAACAGCGAATCCAAAGCATCTATCAGAAGTGTTCCCAGGCTCAATAGCTATGATACGATTGTTCCATGCTACAGTTGTTACTTCCCAGTTTGCCGCTCTTATTATTTTAGGGAAATCGTTCGCTATCTCGTAATCGATTATCAATTTATTGGGGTCAATGTTATGCTGCTCCTTTAATGTGTCTAGAAGTCTATCCTCATCAGATCTTACATCATGCAATGTAGGTATTGGCATCTTCACGAAGTATTTTCTGACCAATGGATTTGGTGTTACAGGTACCTCAAGTCCCTCAGTTTGTAATCTTTGCTTTCCTACTCTGCTTATTTCAGGAACGTAGATTTTTAAAGGTGCCCTAACCTTTACTAAGCATGCTAATCTATAGCCTTCATCGATCAAGTCTTTTGTAAGATGTTTTGACTCAGCAGGCTTTAAAGGTCCTAGCGACTCTATCCCTTCATCGATTCTAACTTTACATTTACCACATGTTCCCTTTCCTCCACAGACTGAAGATATGTCTACAGCCAATTCCTTAGCCGCGTCCATCGCAGTAATGCCGGATGAAAAGAAATCTCGCCTTCCATGAGGGAGAAAGATTACTTCAAATTTCTCTGGATTTGAAGACATTGCGATCAAAAAGCCCTAAACAGATATATTAAATAAAGGTTTCGCTAACTCTCTATAAGATTCTTAAAATATAGTTCATAAATTATGGGCAAATCATCTAATAAATATACTAAGATAACGATTACACTTAATCAAAAATAAAATACTTTAGTGTTATCATCTACGAGCAAGTAATCACATTCAGGCAAACTACATCAGTGTACTTTCATCAATGACTCTTTTGATGGTTTTTCTTATCTTCTCATTAGAGAGATGTTGTATGGCTAGCCTTATTCTGGGAACTCCTTTTTGAGGAAATCCTCTTTCAGAAACTCGATGAGCTTCTCTAACTCCTCTTTATAGAGGACAACTTTATCTGGATCTATGTTTCGTCTATCTTCGCCACGAATTATTCTATAGAGAATGTCTGCTCTCTCTCCTACGCCTACTTTTTCGATTCTAACTTTTAAGCTATCTCCTATCTTACTTTGAATCTTATACTCCTTCATCTGTAATGGATAGCCCATTTTAAGACACCTACCTTAAACTTTGCTCAGCCCCTCTGCCACGGCGGCGGAGTTCCAAATTCGATTACGGCATCTACGAATGCTTTCATATGTTCACTAGGGGTCTCCATCCAGATGTCACAGCCAGCCATAGGCATATCAACACCGTCTTCTATGACTTTCTTGATTCTATCCCTTATTTTTTCAATAGGTCCCTTGAACAAGACCTCGAAAGCACTCAAATTCCCACCTACTGGGTACCATGGACCTTTTAGCTTATTGGCGATTTCCCTTACTCTAATCATTGGTGTAGCTTCCTCGACCGTGATGGCATCAGGGTCACATTCGATAAGTCCACTCACATTCTCAACACTTGGTGACCACAACTCACCACAACAATGAAGAATTACACGGCCATACTTTTTTGCATGAGCTATCGAATCCTTAAGATAAGGCATAACAAATTCACGGAAAGTCTTTGGGTGAATATTAGCGAGTGAAGAGGCCTCCTCTCTATAGGTGACCACATCTGCACCTGCCTCCAAGTATGCAATAGCAACCTCAGTGAAGAGTGGCGTAAGCACACTCATAAATCTATGAGCTTGTTCAGGTTCGCTCCTCATGTATTTGTACCATGTGGAAGTATCAACTATATAACCACCAATAGCCTGGTATGGGAAGTCTATATTGGCAAGTACTGGAACTTTCTCCCCGTATCTTTTCTTTAGAATTTTAATTGCTTCACAGACAACAGGAACCCTTCCCCTTTCTCTCATCTCCTCTGGTCTTTCTGGGATCTTAAGGTCTTCTACCTTCTTAACCCAATACCCTCTGACTGAAGGCCACTTTATCTTGCCCTCAAAGAATTCTAGTTCAATTCCAAGTGCCTCGGCCTCGAGGGTTAGTTCAAATGGTACCTCGACGTTTTCTAAGCCAGTAAGCTCATGAAGAGCTGCGCCCAACTTAGCCATCTTTTCTGGATTTTTGTGAGCTTCCGGCCAATATGCATCAAAGATTTCCATACCATGTATCGTGTAAGTAGTAATGCAACTAAAGGCTGGAAGCCGATCGATTGTTTCCTTTTTTCCTGCAAGGACGGCCATTATCCTTTCATAAGGTGTCATCTTATCCTGAGGTACAGTTTTGTATGTCATCATTAATCACCCCTTTTATTAAAACCGAGGTTTTAAAAACCTTTTCCAGTCATTACGATCTTACCATATTTGAGAGGATTAATCAATCCAGAATTATTCATAAGATTCTAATCTGCTTTAGATGAATCTCATTAAAGTGGCATAATTTATAAAGAATTGTCATTAAGCCCCATAGCAAGTGTGTAAAGATGAAAAAGTTCAGTCCTAAGACGAGAGTATTTGTAGCATTGATGGGAGGAAAATTGGATAGATTACCAGTTACATCCCTCGCAGGTTGTGGAGCAACAGTAACAACTGAGATGCAGCATGTTACAAGAGTCTTCTGGCCGGAGGCTCATAAAGATCCTGAAAAGATGGCTAGATTAGCTATAGCGAGTTATGAATTAGGAAAAATTGAATGTGTAAGAATCCCCTTCGATTTTGTGGTAGAGGCTGAAGCTCTAGGATGTAAAGTGAAGTTTGGAGGAATTGAATCGATTCCTTGGATTATAGATCAGCCTTATAAAAATCCTGAAGAACTTAAGATGCCTGATAACATACTTGAATTGGGCAGAATCCCAGTTGTATTAAAGGCTATAAGGATAGTTAGGGAGAGAGTTGGTGACTTTTTACCAATATCAAGTCTTATTATGGGGCCTCTAACTCTTGCCAGCTTGCTAGTTGGTACAGAGAAGCTCTTGATGTGGACTATAAAAGAGCGTGACTATGTAAGACCGTTTGTTGATTTTGCAACAGATTTCATTATAGAATATGGTAAAGCCCAGTATAGAGCTGGTTCTGATATAGTACAAGTAAGCGATCCTGTTGCCTCTCCTGATCAAATAAAACCTGATACATTCAAGCAGTTTGCTATGCCTGCATTAACTAAAGTGGCTGATAATCTAGGAGGTATAAAGCTTTTACATATATGTGGAAAAACTGAGCCCATAATCTCCGATATGGCAGAGTGTGGCTATAATGGGATAAGTGTTGAAGAGAATGTGGATGTTGCTAAGATCAAACCTCTTGTAGGCGATGTAAAGATTTTAGGCAATGTAAGCTCAAAACTCACATTATTATTCGGCTTACCTGATGAAATCAAAGCTGAAGTAAAGAAGGCTATTGAAGCTGGCGTTGATATAGTTGAACCGAGTTGTGGTTTCGTCCCTTCAACTCCAATCGCTAACATAAGAGCTATGGTTGAAACAGCTAAGAGGTTTGGATCAAGAAGTTGATTATTTCTTTCCATAATAAAAAATAAAGGTCGCTATACTTTCATCCATTGGACAGTGTCTAGGGTTTGGCACGTTAATGGGCTTTTTGCGCTTTTGATAAAGACAATTTTGGAGTAAGTTTCAGATTCGCTCCGAGTTTTACTATAACTTCTTCTCTTCTTTCATCTTTTTAACGGCTTCCATGATCTGGCCGATCAGCACCTTCACTTTATCAACTGCTTCCATAGCGTCTTTTCCGTAAGCGTCTGATCCTATCTTTGATCTCCATTCATCTGTGACTGATCCACCGCCTATGATTGTCCTGACCTTGTCTTTCATCCCTTCTTCCTTTAGCTTGTCTTCAACAGACTTCATCGACATAAGTGTAGGTGTCATTAGAGTTGACATAGCAATTACCTGAGCTCCTCCTTTCTTTGCTGAATCTACGAACTCTTTCGTTGGAACATCCCTTCCTAAGTCCAATACTTCATATCCTGATGCTGTGAGCATTGCCTTCACTATGTTCTTGCCTATGTCATGAACGTCTCCTTCTACTACACCAATGACTATAGTCCCCTTTGCACCTTTCTCAGACGTAGGTATGAGTGGGAGTAAAACGTTCAGTCCTGCATACATTGCATCAGCTGATAGAAGAACCTCTGGCAAGAAGTATTCTTTGCATTCGTACTTTTCGCCAACTACTTTCATCCCTTCAGCCAGTCCATTTATTATCGCTTCATAAGGTTTTAAGCCAGCACTAATAGCCTCTTTTGCCACTTCTTCAGCCATCTTCTCATCGCCCAAGACAACAGCTGTAGCAAGTTTGTTCAGAATTTTCTCTTTTTCGCTCATCATGTCTTTAGGGGGGAGAAAAAGTTGTATATTAAATTTGCTATTTAAAGTAATAACATCTTATTTTTTATATATGCATCTTATAATACCTCAAAGATTCTTTTTATGCTTGAGATGTGAAAGAAAATGCCCAAGAAAAGTCTTTAAATTAAAGGAAATTCTCCAAGAGGCTAAAATTACCTTTCAGTTGCAAAAGAATTTAAGATATTAAGATATCTTAAAATAGGTCAAATACATGGCGTCTTACGATGAAAATGAACTCGTATGATAGAGTCATGGAAGCTTTACATGGAAACAAAGAGTCTTTAGATAGAATTCCCTGTGTAAACTCTGTAAGCATGGCTACGATAGACTTCATGAAGGCTTATGATGCGTACTGGCCTCAAGCCCATAAAGATCCAGAAAAGATGGCGAAACTTGGCTCTGCAGCACATAAATTGTGTAATCTTGATAACATTTCAATACCTTTCGATATGACTATGGAGGCAGAGTTGATGGGAGCCACCATAAACTATCATGAAGAAACGATAAAATGGCCATCTCTGCAATCTACACTGGCTTTTCATGCCAAAGATGTTTCAGATATTAAGATACCTAAAGATGTCTCTACTGCAGGCAGAGTACCTGCCATTATAGGCGCAATTAAAATCTTGAAGAAAGAATTTGAGGGCAAGGTACCGATCAATGTATACATAGTCCCTCCCTTTACGAGCATAAGTAGTTACGTGGTGGATAGCATCGTTTTTCTAAAGATGGTAAGGACAAATCCAGAAAAAAATCATGGATTTATTAAAGCATCCATGCCGATTTATAAAGAGCTCTTAAAGCTTTTTGAAGATGCAGGGGCTGACATAATAACATTCCACGAGATGGGTGGTTCAAATGATAACGTCTCACCAAAGCAATGGGACGAATTTTTAAAGCCTTATTTAAAGGAGCTCATCAACCATATAAAATTACCCACGATTCTTAACATATGTGGTTCTGCATTGCTCATAGTAGATAGGATGGCCGAATGTGGAGCAAAAGGTATTGCTGTGGATGAGAGAACATCCATCAAAGAAGCTAAGAAGATCGTCGAGAAGGTCAATCCAAAGGTTGCATTGATGGGCAATACTCCAGCCCACGGTGTGATACACTTTGGACCTCCAGAGAGGATAAGGGAGTTTGTAAAGAAGGTTATAGATGATGGTGTAGATATCGTCTCTCCAGGTTGCGACTTTTGGTTAGAAACTCCTACAGAGCACATAAAAGCATTCGTAAATGCAACAATAGAGTTTGGAACACCATCATACTGGAAGAAGTAATACTTTCGCTTCTTATTTGTTAGTATCTCAATTTAAAGAGCGTAGGATTTGTACTTGAGATTAGGCGTCGAGTTAGAGTGTAAATAATCTTTTAACTCTCACACATTCCGCAAATATGCCATATTTGGAAAACTAACAATCATCGCCTTCAGGTATCACATTTTTTGCACTATGAAGAAGATACTGTGCAACTGGCTAATATTCTATGACTGATCATTAGCTCGGCTTAGCATAGAGCACAATAGATGATAGAACTTTACGGAGACACTTGCTTAGGAGGAAGAGCTTTCGCTTCGATGATAGGCCTTCCATCAAAGTAAGAACATTTGATTCCGAATCTCTGGGCACATTCTAGGCATTGGACAGGTTCACATAGAGATGTGCTCAGATATTTCTCACCACCATCAGGTGCCATGACAACCATTACACCGCTATCAATCTCCTTGGCTTTCTTCAAAGCCACATAGAAGATGGCACCTGAGCTCGGTCCGATGAAGATGCCCTCACCAAGGGATAGAAGTCGAGCAGACTCCTCTGCATCCTTAATTGTCACGTAATGTAATTCATCGACCCTCTCAGGCTCCCATATCTGTGGAACATACTGTATGTCAAAGTTCTTCAAGCCTTGGATCGGTGTTGATGGGTCTGGTGCAACTCCAATGATCTTCACATCCGGATTATACTCTTTGAGCCTCTTAGATACGCCTACAGATGTGCCTGAGGTTCCAAGCCCAACTACGAAGTGCGTGATTCTGCCATTCGTGTCCCTCCAGATTTCCTCTGCTGTGGTCTCATAGTGTGCCAGCACGTTGTATTTATTGTCAAATTGGTTGGGCATAAAGTATTTTTGTGGATACTTCTCCACGAGCCGCTTGGCGTAGTCTTCAGCGCCATCCATCCCCTTTTTACCATCAGTCAGAATGATCTTCGCACCAAGTGCGATGAGGATCTGCCTCCTCTCCATAGTCATTGTCTCAGGCATGACAAGTATGCAATCATATCCCTTGACTCTGCATACAAGTGCCAATCCAATGCCTGTATTACCACTTGTCGGCTCTATGACGATCTTATCCTTTGTCAGCAACCCATCCTTTTCTGCATATTCAATCATGTATTTGGCTATCCTATCCTTTACTGAGCCTGCAGCGTTGAACTTCTCAAGCTTGATGTAAATCTCTAGGTTCTTGTTAGGGTTTAGAGAGTTGATTCTAACCATCGGGGTATTGCCGATCAGATCGAGTATGCTATCGTATATCATATCATTTCACCTTTTAGCATAGCCTGACCTTAAACTAATTACCGATTTAAATATAACGTTGTTATAGGAGTTGCGCCTGTGATTAGGCGCCGGGAGTGGGATTTGAACCCACGAGGCCTAAATAGGCCACAGGCTAATTGTGAACACTCCAGGCCTAGGCTTCGAATCTGCCCCTTACTAGGCTGTAGAGACTTTGTCAAGTCTCCTTAGCTTACCAGGCTAGGGAATCCCGGCGTAATCTAGAATGTGATTAGGAATATTAAGGTTTTCTAATTTTGGTTCAAGTGACATGTCCATGCTGTTCACCTTTTTATCATAAATATGGACTTGGTCCTTCTCCTTTGCTATGCTGTTTAACTTCCTCAGGTGTCGGTATCTTTCCGAAAAGCTTCTCATACTCATTTATGTGATGAATTAACCATTGAGCGAAATTCTTCGCTTGAAAAGGGTCCATAACCAGTCTGCATTGCAGAGTTCTTCTTAAGTATACTTTTTCAGGAGACGGTACTGCTGTGCTTAATGCTTCATCTGCAACTAATTCATCTCTATAGAGAATTGCCTCAAAAAATCCTGGCCTATGCCCCCCGAATACACCGCTAACTAGGATCGTTTGATATTTTTCATCCCTTTGAACCTCAACTCTAGGAGGTACTTTTTGAGCCATCTATTTCCACTTATTGTGTCTCATCTTTAATATTCTTAAAACCTTTACTATAGAATTTAATGGTAACTTTTTTAAGCTTTAATTATTTACACGACCTTATGAGCCCTGAAAGGATAGTTGTAATTGCTGACTTTAGCATAACTCCTATTGGATTAGGGACAACAAGCATAGGAAAGCAGATAGCCATGGCAATAAATGCCATAAAGGAAGTAAAGGGCATAAAGTATGAAGTCACTCCTATGGGCACTGTCCTTGAGGCAGATAAGCTCGAGACTATATTAGAAGCAGTAAGAGTAGCCCATGAGGCTTTATTCAAATCTGGAATAAAAAGAGTCGAATCTAACCTTAGAATAGATGATAGAAGAGACAAGCCTAGGACTATGGAGGATAAGGTAAAGGGCATCAAAGATTACATGAAGAAGTAAAGTAAAAAGATCAAAACAAAGTAAAGATGTTGAGAAATAGCTCTAATGTAGTACACGCTTCCAATTCGACATTATTATCCGATAGTAAAGAAGGCTAACGCTTCTAAATGAGCTTAAGGAACTCTTCCTTGGTTAGCCCTGCATCCCTGATTATGCTCATCAAGGTACCCTTTGCTATTTCCTCATGTTTTGGTACAGCTATGAACTTACCATGCTTGCTCAATATTATATGACTACCCTTTTGATGCGCTATGGTAAAACCAGCCTTCTGTAACGCTTTGATGACTTCACGCCAAGACAAGACTGGGAGCTTCTTTGATGGTGATTTCAACGAGCTCTGCTCCCTTGGCTTCTTCGCTCAACAATTTAGCCCTAGCTTCTATTATGCCTTCAATAGCTTCTTTTATATTCCTTAATGCTTCTTCTCTATTCTTCCCTTGACTTACAGCACCTTGCACTTCAAGGCATTCTGCTATTATCCATTGAGAATCTTCTTCCTTCCTTAGCAAAACAGTGAAGGTTCTTGATGCCATAATTTAGGCAAAGAGCATCGAGTAGTTAAGGATTGCTAGCCTATATGTGGATTTGAACCCATGAATTAGGGATTTGGATTATGGGTGGGTAGAATTATTCTGAACATCAAAAACGATCTCTCCCTTCTTTGAATAATGTCTGATGTATTCAGCAACAACATTATGCGACTTCCTTGCTCTGAATATATGCATTAAGTATAATGGAGGATGTCTTTTGGCGACTATTGCGTGAGCGATATGCTCAAATTCAGTGACTTTGCTCATTAGATTCCTTTTCTAATCATCAATATAAAAACATATGTTAGATTAAACTGTTTGCTTACATTAGCTATAATCCTGAGCAGAATCAAAAATTTTGATTGCATAATTTACCAAAACAATAGCTGACTTATTAAGGGCTATTTAATGGCATCGCGATAGATTTTTCATATACGAGTCCATTGAATTTTGACTTTCACTTCATCTACAATTTCCAATATGAAAATTTTTATTCCATGATACTATTAAATTTAATATACATCATGTTAGTATAGTTAGACGTGATGAAGGAATTAGGAAAGATTACACATTATTATCCGAAGATAGAGGTAGCTATTGTAGAGCTAAAAGCACCTATAAAAATTGGAGATAAGATTCTCATAAAGGGTAGCACAACTAACTTCGAGCAGATAGTAGAGTCGATGCAGATACAGCATAAGGATGTTCAACTTGCTGAGGCTGGAAAATCTATAGGTCTGAAGGTAGTTCAAAGAGTTAGAGAGGGAGATATAGTCTATACAGCCACTTAGTGAGGCTTACTTTACAGTAACAGATTTTGCAAGATTCCTTGGTCTATCGACATCTGCCCCTCTATTGATGGCTATATGGTATGCAAGCATCTGCATAGGTATAACTTCTATTATAGGGTAGAGAGATTCTTCAACCTTTGGCAAAAGGATGAGATCATCATAAACTTCATTATTTAAATTTGAGACTCCTATTATCTTCGCTCCTCTAGCCTTCATCTCCAATGCATTACTAAGAGTCTCATGGTAAGTATTATCCTGAGGGTTAAGGACTACAACAGGAGTTTTGCTATCTATCAAAGCAAGAGTACCATGCTTTAACTCCCCAGCAGCCATTCCCTCAGCATGAATGTAAGAGAGTTCTTTAAGCTTTAGAGCTCCCTCCAATGCTATTGGGTAGTGAATAGATCTGCCTATGAAGTAAAAGTCGTTAATGCTTTTGTACTTCTCTGCTATCTCTATCACCTTATCTTCTTCTTTGAGAATAGATTCAACGTAATCGTTAAGCCTTCTAAGCTTATTTACACCAATAACCTCATCAGCCATAGTAAAGGCAAGAAGATAGATCAATGTTAGTTGAGCTGTGAAGCTCTTAGTTGCTGCAACACCTATCTCTGGACCACAGTTTATATAAAGTGTGAGATCACTCTCTCTATCGAGAGTTGAATTCATGGCATTAACTATGGAAAGGATCTTTGCTCCCTTTTCTTTCGCTTCCTTAACAGCATTTAGAACATCAGCAGTCTCACCACTCTGAGAAATAGCTAGAACAATTGCATCTTTGTCTACCCAATCTATTATCTGACTGAACTCACTTGCCAAGATGGCTTCACAATAAACCTTTGAGATTTTTGAGAATAGGTACCTTGCTAAGAGCCCTGCATGAAAGCTAGTACCAGAAGCTGTGATGAACAATTTCTTAGCTCCCTTAATAGATTCACAGAACTCTCTTGACTTTATTGGGTCTTGGTAAAGTGAACTCTTTACAGTGCTCGATTGCTCATAAATCTCCTTAAGGGTATAATGAGCAAACTCCTTCTTCGATACATCGTAAGCTTCCCATGCTACTTGTGTTATACCTTTTTGAACTTCTTTCCCTTTAAAATCGAATATTCTCAATGAATCTTTTTTAGCCATCACTGCCTCTAAGTTATCCAAGAAGATCACTTTATCAGTGTACTCGACAAAGGAGAGAACATCGCTAGCCAAGAAGAATTCATCTTTTCCTATACCTACCACAAGGGGAGAATCTTTTCTTGCTCCTACTATCATGCTAGAATCATCTTGAAAGATTGCAAGGAAAGCAAAGTTTCCCTTGATCTTCTTGACAGTTGCTAAAAGAGCCTTTTTTATGTCCTTAGACTTACGATAATATCTCTCAAGAAGGTGTGCTATTACCTCGCTGTCAGTCTGGCTTGTGAAGTTATGACCTTCAGCCAATAAAGATCTCTTAATTTCTTGATAGTTTTCTATTATCCCATTATGGACTATAGCTATTTCTTTTTCACATGAAGTATGTGGATGAGCATTCTCTTTTGTAACGCCGCCATGAGTAGCCCATCTTGTATGGGCAATGCCTATCTTTCCCTTTAGTTCTAATGGATTTAACTCGTCTTCACTTATCTTTCCTGTGCTCTTTATTAAGCTGATTTCATCTTGAATAATAGCGAAACCCCAAGAGTCGTAACCTCTGTATTCGAGCCTCCTTATCCCATTCAATAAAATAGGAGTTACATCTTTATCGCCTATATATCCTATGATCCCGCACATAGCCTAGTCTGGTTTGTATAAACAGATTTAAAAATTCCACAGCACTTTAATATATTGCCGTTATAATCTCTTTTTGGATGGGCTATCTTGATTTTGTTCTTTAAATAAATTTTTTCTATTGACCACTAAAAAACCATTTATAATAGTCCTTCATTAAGTTCACTTATGGGAAAGGAGCTTACCATAATCAAGGAAAAAGATGGGTTGATGAAGAGCATTCTGATCTTCGATGAACCATCGATGATGAAGCCTGCCCTAAACCCCCTTAGTTGGAAGATCCTTAATCTTCTTGCCCAAAAGCCTATGTACCCTGCTGAGATAGCGAAGTTTCTCAAGATTTATGAGCAAAAGGTCTACTATCATATAAGGCAGTTACATAAAATAGGGTTATTATCCATTGAGAGAGAGGAGTTCATAAAAGGGGCATTGGCTAAGTACTATAAAGTAACTCAGCCAGCTTTTGGTGTTGAGCTACCATTTGGTGAAAGAAGGCTTAACCTTTCAGGCTTAGCCTTTATGGATGAGAAGATCATCTCTTTCTTTAATGAGTTTTTAGACTCAAGTACTTTTGATGGGCGTATAGTCGTAGGCTCTCCTGAACCTCATGGTCCATATAAGGCATCTGCAAGGGATGGGCATTACGCAGTTCAACTAGCTTTCTTCCTTGGACAATTCAGTAAAATGCCAAACGATTTCGTTGTCAAGCTCGATGCCGATGTCAAAGCAGAGAAGGAAGAAAAGAATAATCTTATCTTGATAGGTGGTCCTGGTACGAACCTTATCACTGCAGATGTCAATAAGCATCTGCCTATAAAATTTAATGAGCAAAATTACTGGGCTGGACTATTAGATGCACAAGGAAGGATGTTCAACGGCGATCGTGACGGGCTTATAGCTAAAATACCAAATCCTTACGATGAAAAGAAGAGCATAATCGTCTTAGCAGGGCTAAGATATATAGGCACAAAGTCAGCAGTCATAGCTATAACGAACTTTGCTAAAGAAGTCTTAAAGAACTATCGTGGCGAAAGAACATGGGCTATAGTGATTCGTGGGTTTGATTTGAATGGGGATGGGAAAGTGGACTCCATCGAAGTGCCATTATGAGGGATTATTCAATATTTTGTGATCAAAAAGCCATTTATATTAACAGCAAATATTTATAATAGATGTTTGGGGCAAAATATTCACATAAAGTGTATAATCCTTGTCTTCAGAATTCAAGCATATAGTTAGAGTTGCTGGGAAAGATTTGGATGGAACGAAAAAGGTAGCAATTGCTCTAGCCGATATTAAAGGTGTAAGTTATAATTTAGCCAATGCTATTGTGAATGCTCTTAAGATAGATAGCAGAATGAGATTAGGAAACCTTAATGATAGGCAGATTTCTGAAGTTCAAGAATGCCTTAAGGATCCAACTAAGATAGGCATTCCAACTTTTATGTTAAACCATAAGAAAGACCCAGAAACAGGCATTAACACTCACTATATAAGTTCAGACTTGAATTTCATTTTAAAGACGGAGATAGAGCGTGAAAAGATGCTAACAAGTTGGCGTGGTGTAAGGCATTCCTTAGGCTTGAAGGTAAGAGGGCAGCGTACAAGAACTACTGGGAGAAAGGGTAGAGCTGTAGGTGTGAGAAAAGAGGCAAAGTAATAAGGTGATCTTCATGGGCGACCCTAGAAAACCTCGTAAGAAGTACTCTGCACCAAAGCATCCTTGGCGTAGCGATCAATTATCTCAAGAGCTATACATAGTAGGCACTTATGGACTGAGAAATAAGCGTGAACTATGGAAAACACATACAGAACTTTCAAGGATAAGAAAGCAAGCAAGGATGCTTCTAGCCGAGCCTCATGAGATAAGGGCGAAAAAGGAGAAAGAACTTTTATCATCCTTAAGTAAGATGGGAATAGTAGGAATAGAATCAAGCTTAGACGACGTTCTTGGCTTGACTGTTGAGAATCTATTGGAGAGACGCCTTCAAACTGTAGTATGGAAAAAAGGCATAGCTTTATCGCCTTACCAATCTCGTCAAATGATAACTCATGGGCATATAATGATAGGAGATGAAATCGTCACAAGACCTGGGTACATAGTCAAAAGAGAAGAGGAGGAGAAGGTTAAGTTAAGTGAGAGTAGCACTCTTAGAGGTCGTACATTATCTGCTTGAGGTGAATAAAATGAGTGAGAAAGGTGTAGAAGCAAAAGAGAGATGGGGAGTAGCCCACATATATAGCTCTTACAACAATACTATAGTGCATATAACTGACTTGACTGGTGCTGAGACAATAGCCTTCAGCTCAGGAGGAAGGCATGTAAAGGCAGATAGGCTTGAATCGTCTCCTTATGCTGCCATGAAATCAGCTACTGCTGTAGCTGATATAGCCAAAGCAAAGGGCATAAATTCTATTCATATAAAAGTTCGTGCTGTAGGGGGTACAGGTCCTAGGACTCCAGGCCCAGGCGCTCAAGCAGCTATCAGAGCCTTGGCTCGCTCAGGCTTTAAGATAGGGCGAATAGAAGACTGCACACCTATTCCTCATGATACGACTAGGAAACCAGGTGGTAGAAGAGGTAGAAGAGCTTAAGAGATTGAGCCTAAAATAGCATTAAGGTTGATAAGAGGTTCTTAGTCTTGGTGGATTTACAAGTATTAGAGCATGATGAAACAAAGATCAGAGTTATAATCAAGGGCATTCATAGAGGTTACGTGAATGCGATACGCCGTTTTGCAATCTCCGAAGTGCCTACGATGGCTATTGATGAGGTTGTTATACTTGAGAACTCTTCCATAATGTATGATGAGCTTATAGCCCATAGACTCGGTCTGATTCCTCTAAAGACTGACCTTACAAGATATGTTCTACCAGAAGAATGTGACTGTAAGAGCGCTTTAGGTTGCCCTAAATGTAGAGTTCTTCTCGTTTTAGATGCTGAAGCCACTGATAAGACTAGGGTTGTGTACTCTGGTGATTTGAAATCTGAAGATGAGTTTGTGAAGCCCATAAGCAACTCTATACCTATAGTCAAGCTTGCTCCTAGGCAGGCGATAAAACTTGAAGCATATGCCAGATTAGGAAAAGGGAAGGAGCACGCAAAGTGGCAACCCACAATAGCCTCAGTCCTTAAGCCTATTTCTGAAGAGGAGGATAATTACATGCTATATATCGAATCTTCAGGCTCATTGCCAGCCAGCGAAATCTTAACTAAAGCAGTTGAAATCCTACATAAGAAGCTTTTAGAATTCGAAGAAAAGTCAAAGAGTGTGAAGTAGTTTGAGCAGAATTGAAAATCCTATTTTGAATAGTGCCATCCGCAATTTAAGGCAAGCATACAAGAAGAGCAACTCTCCTATCTGGCTTGCTACTATGGAATATTTATTGAAGTCCAGTGCAAGAAGACCATCAGTGAACGTAGGAAAGATCTCTCGACTGACAAAAGAGGACGATTTGATACTTGTGCCTGGCAAGGTTCTTGGAGGTGGCATTATTTCACATAAAGTAACTGTGGGAGCTTATAGCTTTTCAGAGAAAGGCTCTTGGAAGATTCAGAAGGCAGGTGGCAAGGCTATGAGTTTGGGTGAGTTCATAGAGAAATTTCCTGATGGGAAAGGAGTGATCTTGATTGGCGGTTAGTATGGAGAGTACTAAAATTATAGTTGTAGATGCAGAAGGGCATATAGCTGGAAGGTTATCTTCTTATATAGCAAAATCCTTGCTAAGAGGGAATAAAGTAATTGTTGTGAATGCTGAGAAAGCCTTGCTATCAGGCAGTAAGTCAAGCATCATAAATGAGTATTTAAAGAAATTAGAAATAGGTAGCGTAATAAACCCTCGTCATGGTCCTTTTCATCCAAGAAGACCTGATACTATACTGACAAAGATGGTCCGTGGGATGCTTCCAAAGCGCAAAGCCAAAGGTTTAGAGGCTTTGAAAAGATTAAGAGTATATGTAGGCATACCTGATCAGTACAAATCTTTTGAAAAGACCAAATTTGAAGATGCTATAGCAAAGAAGCCTTTATCTTTTTATCTTACATTAGGTGAGTTATCTTCAAGGCTGGGTTGGAAGAGTGATTAGATTGAGCTCTAATGTGAAGCTATACTCAGGCTCAAGGAAGACAGCAAGGGCAACTGCTACTATCTCTGCTGGAAGCGGTAAGGTTAGGATAAACAGAGTCCCTGCAGAGCTGATCATGCCCGAGGTGGCAAGAGAAGTTATACTCACTCCCTTATTATTGGCTGGCGATATTAGAGATAAGGTGAATATAGATGTGAAGGTAAAAGGTGGAGGCTTTATGGGTAGGGCTGAAGCTACTGCTATAGCTATATCTCGAGCTCTTGTAGACTGGAGTAAAAGTCCTGAATTTAGACAGAGGATAGACGAGTTCAATAAACATCTTCTAGCTGGAGACCCAAGGCGTACAGAGCCAAAGAAGTTTGGAGGACCAGGTCCGAGGAGAAGAAAGCAGAAATCATACCGTTAATTTCTAAAAAAGATATGTAGGGCAACCTAAATAGATAGAAAGAGATTAAGATGATAGTGAGAAGGACTGATGATTATGAGCCATTCAAGACTATTGATGAATCAGAGATAATAGAAGTGATAGGAATAGCCACTACTGACACCAAAGAAGTAAGCCTTGCTTTAGCCAAGATCAAGCCAGGCTTTAAGACTCTTAACCATTATCATAACTTTACTGAGATATATATGGTAGTCGAGGGTGAAGGAACAATTCACATTGATGATGAGATCAAAGATGTAAGCAAAGGGGACAATGTACTGATACCTCTCAAATCTTGGCATTTTATAGAGAACAAAGGTAATCAAAGCCTACTAATCTGGTGTATCTGTACTCCAGCCTTCACTAATGAAGAGACTGTCCTCTCAAAACGATCTGGTCATGATGAAGAGCATTGAGTACAGCAGTCTTGTTGCTAAAAAAATAGATAAGAATGGGCTTGGACATGGAGAAGTTCGATGAAGACATAAGCACTTTAATGGAAAGGATATACGTGAGAGAGGGTAATGTCAATTATGAGTTGGCGCGAATTGCACAAAGGTTGATAGAGCTTTACAGAAAGAAACTAGTCAAGATAAATCACTCAGTAATGGAGCTTCTATGTACAAAGCATCTGATCTTAAGTGGCTATAGCGTCGATGTAGAGCATCAGTTGAGTGAGACGCTAGTATGTGATCTTTTTGGGGTTAGAGGGGAGGGGAAGTTAATAGTCGAGATAGAAACAGGCTATACATCGCCTGAGCATGCTCTTGACCCCTCCACTTATAATAAAGCCAGAGTTGCAAGCAAGATAGCAAGATACAGCGCCTTTTCAGACAAATTCGGTCTTGGAACCCCGCCTACAAACATATTACAGATACCAGAAGTCTTTCAGAAACCTCCCAGGTATAGAAAGGCTGATGAGATAATGGAGGTAAAGGCTCTCTGTGACAAATATTATAAAAATCCTCCAGTGGGTTTTGATGAAATAAAAAATGCTCGTCTACATGCCATATATATAATTGATGTGGATAGAGCTATAATTCGAGAGATGGATCCTGAAGCATACATAGAAGAGGTCTCAAAGATTCCGTTTATTAAAGAGAATTTTTAGGATAGTTAACCAATTAATTCTTCTAAACAAAACATAAAATTATAAAGTTAAAAATTAAACAATTAAGAGTTCAAGAGCAGAAAATGAATTCTAAAAAGGTTTAAATTGTTCGTAAACCCCTTCATATTAATGCCCTCAAAAATGATGTTAGTTAGGAAGTGTCTCAATATCTTGAAGCTATTCTTATTTATAACCGTAAACCATTTTAGATAGATTAAAAGGAGGTTATTTCTATGCTAATCCCTGTTAGATGTTTTACATGTGGTGCATTGATAGGAGACAAATATGAAGAATTCGTCAAGAAAGTAAAAGAAGGAGAGGAGCCTGACAAAGTTTTAGATAAAATAGGGGTAAGGAGGTACTGTTGTAGAAGAATTTTCTTATCTAATGTAAATATAATAGATAGCATCTTACCTTACCATGAGGTTCTTGCTGAGAGACATACTGAGTATGAGTCAGAGCAGTTCTGAGGTGCAAACATGGGAAGAGCTTCAATCGAATCTATCAAATCAAGGATTTGCTATGATAGTAGAGGAGACGAGTCTATAGAGGTTGACGTAAAGGTTAATGGCTTCATTGGAAGGGCTTGTGCCCCAAAAGGAGCTAGTACTGGCAAGTACGAAGCAGTTAGCTTTAATCCTAATGGTATTGAAGCTACTTTAAAATTGCTCTCTGAGTATTCATCAAAGTTAATAGGGTTTGATGCTTCTAACCCTCGATCTTTAAGCCAATTGCTAAGGGAGATAGATGGTACAGGGAACTTCAGTCGAATAGGTGGATCAACAGCCTATGCCATAAGCATAGCAACAGCTGAGGCTTTTTCAAAATCTAAAGGCATACCTCTATACAAAATGCTTCTACCAAAGGGGCCATATCTTATGCCTTACCCTTTGGGCAATGTTTTATGTGGAGGAAAGCATGCTGGTCATGGTGCCCCTGATATTCAAGAATTCTTAATCTGCCCTTTAGGTGTAAAGAACATTAAAGAGGGTTTGAGGGCTAACATAACTGTACATAGAGAGGTAAGGAAGCAGATCGAAAAGAAAGATCCATACTTCACAGGAGGCAAAGGAGATGAGGGAGGCTGGGCACCACGCATAAAAGATGAAGAAGCCTTTGATCTGGTATCATCGTCATCAAAGATAGTTTCTGATGCTCTAGGTATTGATATAAGATTAGGGGTTGATTTTGCTTCTTCTTCACTTTGGGATGGTGATACAAAAGCTTACATTTATAGTAGGGCAGGAGTGAAAAGATCCTCAGAAGAACAACTAGACTTTATTATAGAATTGGTTAAGAAGTATCATCTTCTATATTTAGAAGACCCCTTTCATGAAGAAGCTTATGATGAATTCGCTGAACTGACTAAGAAACTAAGCAAAGTATACATTGTAGGCGACGACATCTTCGTAACTAATACATCACGTTTATTAAAGGGCGTTAAAATGAGGGCTGGTAATGCTGCCATATTAAAGGTAAATCAAGCAGGGACTTTAGGTGATGCTCTAGATTTCTCTGAAAATGCAAAAAAGCATGGTTACACATTGATAACTTCTCACAGATCAGGCGACACTTCTGATGTCCACTTAGCCCATATAGCTATAGCGACTCAGTCCAAAATGATAAAGTCTGGAGTAGTAGGAGGAGAACGTTTATCAAAGCTTAATGAGCTTTTAAGGATAGATGAAGAATTTGGTGGATGTAATATGGCTAAACTGGAGGTATGAATTTGTCACGTAGAAGAATTGATGAGGAGAAGGATGAAAGCGGATCGTCTGAGAAGCTTGTAGTTGCTCAACTATCGGAGAAAACTCTACTGGCCACGGGTATAAGAGTTGGAACTTTGGTCAAGACTAAAGATATGGAGCATTTCATAAGCAGAACTAGACCTGATGGTCTGCACATAATAGACCTTGATAAAATCCTATCAAGAATAGATATGGCTGCAAAATTCATAGCAAGGTCTGATATCAAAAGAGTTGTTGCATGCTCCATAAGGGAGTATGGTAAGACTCCTGTTGAGATGTTCTGCTCATTGACAGGAGCAATCCCTATAACAGGTAGGTTCATGCCCGGTACATTCACAAATCCTCTCTACCCTAAGCATATCGATCCAGAGCTTGTAATAATCACAGATCCAGTAATGGATGCCAGAGCTATAGATGAAGCATCAAAGGTAGGGGTACCTGTAATTGCTATATGTGATACAGATAACGTTACTTCTAATGTAGATCTGATAATCCCAGGCAATAATAGGGGTAGAAGGGCTTTGGCTACCATCTTCTGGTTATTAGCTAGAGCAGTTCTAATTCACTCAGGAGCTTTAACCCCTGATCAGCAACTAAAGTATTCAATAGAGGATTTTGAAACAAAAGTTGTAGAGGAGAGCATGAAGTGAGGATAAGGCGCCCAGCTGTAGCAGGCATCTTCTATCCACTTGATTCTGATGAACTAAAGGCAAGCATTGAAGAATCTTTCCTCCATAAAATAGGCCCAAGAAAGAAGCCACCATCAAATGAAGTTATTAGTGAGAAAGTTGCTCTTGTTTCACCACATGCAGGCTACATGTACTCAGGCCCTGTTGCTGCCCATGGATACTATGCTTGCTCCTATTTGAAGAGCATAGAATTAGTGGTGATAGCAGGACCTAACCATCATGGTATTGGTAGTGGTGTAGCGACTGTTAGAGAAGGAGTATGGGAGACGCCTTTAGGAAAGGTTGAAGTCGATGGCGATTCAGCAAAGCTCTTAGTAGAATTATCTGGCATTGTTGATTTTGATGATTCAGCTCATAGAAGAGAGCATTCTATCGAGGTTCAGATTCCATTTCTTCAATACATATATGGTAATAAGTTCAAGATACTACCAATAAGCATGATGCTTCAAGATATTAGTACAGCAGTTGATGTTGGCAAAGCTATAGCAGATTGTGTAAGAGACAAAAAATTCTTGCTTATAGCCTCTTCAGACTTTACTCATTATGAGGCACAAGGAGTTGCTTCAAGAAAGGATTCAGAAGCCATTAAAGCAATATTACAGATGGATATACCTCGACTTTATGATGTTATTGAAAATTTAGATATAACTATGTGTGGATATGGACCTATAGCAACAATAATTACAGCGGCTAAAGAGCTAAACATAACGAAGGGAAGGCTTCTTCAATATGCAACTAGTGGAGATATAACTGGAGACTATAGTAGTGTAGTAGGCTATGCATCTATCCTATTCCAGTGAAGTTATCTTTGAAGTTTTTTGCTAAGGCTCCAGGCAAGATCATCATCACTGGAGAACATTTTGTTGTTCACGGCTCTTTGGCACTCGCTGCAGCTATTGATAAGGGGGCATTAGTAGAGGCTGAAGCTTTTGAAGGCATCGAGATAGTATCAAAGGCTTTTGGCTTTTTTTCTTCAAAAAAAGGAGAAGTTCCTCCATCTCTCAAACCTACTTTAGAAGCCATAAAGGCTACTTTAGAATTTATAGGAGAGAGAAAAGGGGTTAAAGTGATAATAGATTCAGATCTGCCTATATCTTCAGGTCTTGGCTCATCAAGTGCAGTCGCTGTGGCAACAGTTGCAGCTACATCATCAGCCCTTAATCATGAATTATCACTAGAAGAAATGGTAAATCTTGCTATGGTATCTGAAAGAATAACTCATGGCAAGCCATCAGGCATAGACGTGAACGTTGCAGTCTATGGTGGAGTAATTCTATTCAAGATGGGAGAAAAGCCTAAACAAATAGAGTTGGATAGAGATATTGAGTTTCTTGTAAGCTATAGCGGGATTGAGCGCAGAACGTCTGAGATGGTCTCAAAATTCTCAAGAATGAAGAAATTATACCCTAATCTTTTTACATCTTTAGTTTCGTCATCTAATTACTTCACAGAGATGGCAGCCTATGCATTAGTAAATAAAGACCTTACCACTTTAGGCTCTATAATGAACTTCTTTCATGTAGTTTTGAGCAAGCTTGGAATGTCAACAAAAGAGTTAGATTATATTGTGGAGAGAGCCCTTGAAGCTGGTTGCATTGGAGCAAAGCTTACTGGCGCAGGGGGTGGTGGTTGCATTATAGCTTTACCAGAATCTGGCGAAGCAAGAGTTGTAGCTGAGTTGCTAAAGGGGAAAGGCATCGATACATCTGTCATCAAATTGCCTCTCGAAGGTGTAAAGGTTTGGCGAGAAAAGAGTTAGCAATAGTAAAGCTTGGTGGTTCTCTTATCACGTATAAGGAAAAGCCTCTTACCATAAATTTAGAAGCAATAGATGTGATTAGCAATGCTCTATCAAAATCAGAAATTCCTCTCATCTTAGTGCATGGTGGTGGTTCTTTTGGACACTACTTTGCTGATAAGTATGGCTTAAGTCTTAAGCCATCAAGAGCTTCAGCTGAAGGAGTATCAAAGACTAAGGCATCTATGCTGGAGCTTAACCTTAAGATTCTGAGTTGCTTAGACAAGCATGGGATAAATCCTTATCCCTTACCACCATCTAACTTTATAGAATTGCCAGTCAAAGCAAAAAGGATGCTCTTTTTATCTCTTATAAATTATGGCTTAACCCCTATCACTTATGGAGATGTCCTCTTAAAATCAGGAGGCTTCTATGTGCTATCAGGGGACGAAATTACAAGGATGCTATCAGAAGTTCTAAGACCTATAAGGGTAATCTTTCTTTCAAATGTAGATGGAATATTCATCGATTTGAGTCAACCAAATTCTCTCATAGGAGATCTGAAAACAGAAGATTTAACAAGGATTCAACTCAAAAGCATAGATATGGATGTTACTGGAGGCATGATGCTCAAGCTAAAAGAAGCTATGAGAATAGCAAAGAATGGCATAGACGTTATGTTCATAAATGGCACAAAGCCGGAGAGAATTTTTAAAGCATTAAAAGGCGAACTTTTAAAGGGCACATTGATAAGAGGGTCAAGAGAATGAGTGAAGATTTAATCAAAAGAAAATTAGATCATATAAACATCTGTTTAGAAAAGCAAGTAGAAGCGAAAAAATCTACTCTTTTTGAGTGTATTCATTTAATTCATAACGCCCTTCCAGAATTAAATTTATCTTCTATAGATACATCAACTGTATTCCTAAATCATAAGTTTTCAGCACCAATACTCATAGATGCCATGATAGGAGGTTCTCCTGAATCTTTAAGAATAAACGAGAACTTGGCTTTAGCTGCTGAAGAGCTTAATATAGGGATGGCCGTTGGTAGCCAAAGAGCAGGACTCACTTCTCCATCTTTGGCTGAAACTTATTCGATAGTAAGGAAGAGAGCTCCAAACATCTTCTTGGCTTCTAACATAGGAGCTACACAACTGTTAAAAGGATTCGGAAAAGAAGAGGCAAAGAAATGCATAGATATGATAGGAGCAAACGCTTTTGTTATTCATTTAAACCCCTTGCAAGAAGCCATTCAAGTCGGTGGAGAGCCTCAGTATGAAGGAGTAATAAACAAGATTCATGAGCTGATAAATTATTTGAGCATACCTGTAATAGTCAAGGAGGTAGGGTTTGGTATATCAAAAGAAGTAGCCATAAAGCTAGAGCTAGCTGGAGTTTCAGCCATAAACATCTCAGGATCCGGAGGGACTAGCTGGTCTGCAGTAGAGCATTATAGAGCATTGGCTTTAGGTGACAAAGAAAAGTCTGAGCTTGGTCAACTCTTCTGGGATTGGGGCATACCAACAGCAGTGAGCTTGATAGAAACTAGGAGAGCTGTAAAGATACCCATAATTGCATCAGGTGGCATAAGAACGGGTTTAGATATAGCAAAGAGCTTGGTTTTAGGAGCTAATTTGACAGGTATGGCTTTGCCTTTGTTAAAGCATGCAGCGATCTCTAAAGATTCATTGGTTTCTTTTCTTCAAAAGGTCATTCATGAGCTTAAAACAGCTATGTTTGCAGTTGGTTGTATTAATATACAAGCTATGAGAAGAGTAAGATTTGTAATCAAAGGAGAATTGGCTGAATGGCTGAAATGGTCATGAGCTTAATAGAACAATTAGAAGCATCAGCATCACGGGTAAATGATTACATCTACTCATTATTGAAGGGCAAGCCCAAGGTTTTATATGATGCTTCATCACATTTGATAAGAACAGGAGGTAAGCGATTAAGACCTTTTCTTGTCATAAAATCCTTTGAACTTTTTGATAAAAATATAAAAAAAGCCATACCAGCAGCTGCAGCTCTTGAACTCATTCATAACTTTACTTTAGTGCATGATGATATAATGGATCATGATCTAATGCGCCATAATGCTCCTACAGTTCATGCAAAATATGGTGTACCTTTTGCAATAGTTGCTGGTGACGTTCTTTTCGCCAAGGCTTTCGAATCTGTAGTTTCTGGGATGCAAGAGATGAATATGAAAGAGAGCATTATTGCTAGGGTATTGGAATTAGTGGCTAAATCTTCCATTAAAGTCTGTGAAGGGCAAGTTAAAGATCTAAGGATGGCTTCAGGCAAGCGCTTTTATTCAAAAGAAACCTACTTCGATATGATTCAGAGTAAGACTGCAACTCTTTTTGAGACTGCTTGCAGAGTTGGTAGTATAATTGGAGGTGCTGGAAAAGAGGATGAGGAATTTATGGCCAATTTTGGAAAGTATCTTGGCATAGCCTTTCAATTAGTGGATGATGTGCTCGGTATTACAGGAGACCCTAAATTAACAGGAAAACCTGTGGGGAGCGATTTGAGAGAAGGAAAGAAGACCCATGTCTTATCTTTAGCTTTAAAACTTGCAAATGATGAGGATAGGATTAAGATTCAAAAGGTCTTTGGGAAAAGAAAGGCAACAAAAGAGGAGATGGATGAAGCTTTAGCCATTATCTCTAAAACAAGAGTAGCTAATGAGGTAAGGAATGAAGCCCAATTCTATGCTAATAAAGCACTTTCAATCCTTAAAAGATACCCTGATTCTCCTGCAAAGAGAAGTTTATCAGAATCAACTAATTTCATAGTAGCTCGAAATTTGTAAAGATCAAAACGAGAAATTATTTAACATGAGCATTTCTAATTAAATTGAGTACAATTGGTAGAGATTCAGCCTGATGTTTTACTAATAATTCGTAAGCAGGCTTTATTAAATGCTTACAAGCATTATGGGAAGTGTGAACTGGGCGCAGTCTTGGGGAAAGTGATAAGCGAAAGACAAGATCTAAAAAATCTTGCAAAGGAATTATACCCTCTCGTAAAAGAGATAGTGGACGAAGTCAATCAACTTAGCTTAGATGAGCAGATATCTATTCTTAAAGAGAATTTTCCAGATGCTATCATTGAAGCCCCTAAGGTTAAAGCTGAGGAGAAGAAATTGCCTCCTCTCCCAAATGCTGAAAAATACACTAAAATTGTCACTAGATTCTCTCCAAACCCAGACTGCGTCCTTCATTTAGGCTCAGCCCGTGCTATAATCCTCTCTCATGATTATGCTAGAGAATATAATGGTAAGTTCATCCTTAGGTTCGAGGACACTGATCCAAGGCTAAAGAAGGCATCCTTGATATTTTATGATCTCATCAGAGATGATCTTAATTGGCTAGGATGTAAATGGGATGAGGAGTTCATTCAGAGCGATAGGCTTCATATATATTATAATGTTGTTGAAGATTTGATCAAAGTGAATGGAGCTTATGTTTGCACCTGTGAGCCATTCACTTTCCGTAGCTATATAGCTTCAAGTAGAGCTTGTCCATGCAGAGATTTAACCGTAGAAGAGCAGATGATTAGATGGAAGAATATGCTTGATGGAGAGTACAAAGAGGGGCAAGCCATAGTCAGAGTGAAGACATATCTCAATCATCCTAACCCTGCTGTAAGAGAATGGCCTGCTCTTCGTATCGTTGATACAATAAAGCATCCACACCCAAGAGTTGGATCGAAGTATCGTGTCTGGCCATTATACAACTTAGCAGCTGGTGTCGATGATCACTTTATGGGTATAACTCATATAATAAGAGGAAAGGAGCATATAACAAATACTGTAAGGCAAGTCTATATGTATAAGCATTTGAATTGGGATTATCCAGTTGCTATTCATTATGGAAGGCTAAAGATAGAAGGGGCTGTCTTAAGTAAATCTAAGATAATTCAGGGTATAAGGGATGGATTGTATGAAGGATTTGATGATCCTAGACTTGCAACTTTTTTGGCTCTAAGGCGAAGAGGTCTTCAGCCAGATGCTATTCGTAAGTTGATATATGATGTTGGAATTAAACCAGTTGATGTGACTATAAGCTGGCAAAATCTTTACTCTTATAACAGGCAAATCATAGATAAGGTTGCATCTAGGTACTTTGCTATATTGGATAAGATTGAGCTTCAAATTCATGGAGTTAAAGAGGATGTAAAGGCAATTTTACCAAAGCATCCTGACGATAGAGAAAGAGGTAATAGAGAAATCAAAGTTTCTCAAACAAATAATATTGCAAAGGTCTTTGTTTCAAAATCAGATATGGAGCTATTACTATCAAGACCTATCATAAGGCTCATGGGGCTTATGAATATTAGTGATGTAAGGCTTGAGGATGATCATCTTAAGGCAAGCTTTAAGGGATTTTCAATTCATGAGGCAAAGATGGCTGAGGCGCCTATTATTCATTGGCTTCCTACAAAAGAGATTGTTAAAATAGTCTTAGTCATGTTTACAGGAGAAAGAATTGAAGGCTTAGCTGAGAAGAGCCTTGAAGATGAGCCTTTGAACTCCTTAGTGCAGTTAGAGAGGATAGGCTTTGGGCGTATAGATTCAAAGTCTGATGATAAGATAGTTATCTACTTCACATCGAGATGATAATAATAAATTTAAAGAAGCGCATAATGAAATTCTCAAAAGTACTAGTGAATAGATTTGTCTCTGGCTGAAGAAGTTGAAAGAGAGATAAAGAATAAGAGCAAATTGAAGGGTTTCGTTACACCTTTCTACGAGAAATATTCCATATATAATATACCTCCAACGATTTTGTCAATTTTCCAAGCAGGTGTATCAGGACGTGAGACGATACCAAAGAAAATCATCGAGGATTATCTTGATGGTGTAAATAAAGTCGTGCTTCTAGTAGTCGATTCTATGGGCTACAAGAATTTTTTAAGTCCTCCTATAAAGGACTTTATCCTTAAAATTTTATCTAATAATAGCACAATAGTTCCTATTACCTCAACATTCCCATCAACTACAACCACTGCTCTAACCACTATTAATACAGGAGTAACGCCTCAAGAGCATGGCATGATAGGCTATACAATGTACCTAAAAGAGTATGGATTGATTGCTAACATGATCGACTTCACTCCTGCTTACGATTATAGGTGGGGAATACTGTTAGAAATGGGACTTGACCCAAAGGAATTTCTTGGAGTTGAAACCACTTATGAAATCCTTAACAAGGAAGGAATCAAACCATATGTTATTACAAGGCATAAAGATAGCCCGCTATCTAGAATGCTTTGTAGTGGAGCTAAAATCTTTAATTACATAAACTCCTCAGATCTTTTCGTAATCCTAAGAAAGCTACTAGAAAGTAAAGTTAATGAAGAGAGTTATGTCTGCGCTTATTGGGATTTATTAGACGCTATTTCTCATATATACGGTCCTTTTTCTGAAGAGGCGTTGGCGGAACTTAGTAGCTTCCTTTACTCCTATAAGAACGAATTCATAGATAAGTTAAAACCTGAAGTAGCCAAAGAGACTTTATTGATGATTACGGCAGACCATGGTCAATCAGAAGTATCTGAGGAGAATACCATCTTTGCTTCAGATCATTCTGAACTTATGGATAAATTATGGATTCCACCTACTGGCGATTCAAGGGCAGCATTCCTATACGTTAAACCTGGGAGGATAAATGAGGTTAAAGATTACATTAATAGAAGGCTTAGAGACAAATTACTTGTTTTAAACTCTAATGAAGCTACCGAAGAAGGTCTCTTTGGTATCAGGTCTTATAAGAAAAGAATAAGTGATAGAGTAGGGGACTTAATAATGCTCCCTTACGCAAATTACTCCTTTGCTTATCGCCATAGAGGATTGGAGAAAGAGTTCATAATGAAGGGCTCTCATGGTGGGCTATCTGAGGATGAAATGCTTGTACCTTTCATTTGCAAGAATTTGAAAGTTTGATCTATTTGACGAAAATAGGATAAGAGTTTGTAGGTTATTCCGATCAAGTTTTAAAAATTTTTAGCGCTTACCTTATAAGTAAGCCCATAAAAATCAAAGGTGCGCAAACCGCAGATGATAGGAAAAATGGATGCGGAGAAAAATATAAAAAATAGTAAAGACCCTAAGCCCTACTTCGTAAAGTTCGATACTCCTAAAGAGTTGTCTGATGCAGCTTACGAGGCTTTACGCCAAGCGAGACAGACTGGAAAAGTGAAGAAGGGAACAAATGAAGCTACGAAAGCTATTGAGAGAGGCATAGCCAAACTTGTAATAATTGCTGAAGATGTAGAGCCTCCTGAGATAGTGGCTCATCTGCCCATACTTTGTGAAGAGAGGAAGGTACCATACATATTCGTACCTAGTAAGGCTCAAATCGGCTCAGCTCTTGGTATCGATGTGACTGCTGCATCAGCCTGCATAGTAGAGTCTGGAGAGGCGGCAAGCATCTTAGATCAAATTATCAAGGCTACTTCTAAGCTTAAAAAGACCTAAATTAAATATACTCGCCTGTGGTAAGATATCTTTTCTCATGCCTTAGAACTATCTTCACATTATCCAGATCATAATAATTTTTAAAAGCATCTTCGTTTGCCTGAGCTGCAACTACTTTTCCAATGAATATCGTATGATCGCCAGTATCAAGCTTCGAGACTAGTTCACATTCAATATGAGCCACACATTCTCCTATCAAAGGCGGCTTGACCTTCTTTGCTGGCAGAGCTGTTAAGTTAGATGCCTTGAACTTGTCTACATCTTTACCAGATACACTCCCTAAGTAATCGATATGCTTTACGAGCTCTTTTGTAGGTATGTTTATCACGAACTCACGAGTCTCTTTTATGAGCTTATGAGAATACCTTGTCAAAGCTATACTTATGGCTACCATAGGAGGATTGAAAGATATGGGCATAGTCCATGCAACTGGGATTATGTTCGGCTTTCCTGAGCTATCAATGCAAGTAATAAGTACCATGGGTCTTGGGTACATCAATCTAGTTGCTAAGTCGAGCTTCACATCTAATTTCTCAGATTTGCTCACAGTCATAATTTATAACTAAGGATAAATAGTCTTTTCTATTTATTTAAAACATGAATACTTATATCTTCCCAATTTTTGCATGAATCTTAAAGGTGCTCTCTATGAGTCAATCAAGTGAGGAACAACTCACACCAGCAGAGGTTTTGCAGATAGTAGGTAGGACTGGAGTGGCGGGAGAAATTACACAAGTCAGAGTAAGGATAATGGAAGGGAAAGACAAAGGGAGAATATTGACTAGAAATGTTAAAGGTCCTATAAGATTAGGAGACATATTAATGCTTAGAGAGACAGAAAGAGAAGCTAGAAAGATAAAATAGGCGTTAGTTTATGTTCATCCAAAAGAAGTGCAACTTTTGTGGCAAGGATGTAGCCTTAGGCTATGGTACAATGCTTGTAAGAAACGATGGCTCAATATACTGGTACTGCTCATCAAAGTGTAGAAAAAATGCATTAAAACTAAAAAGAGACCCGCGTAAGTTTAAGTGGACTATTCATCATAAGAAAGGGAAAGGATGATGAAGGATCGAACATTAATCCTCATCAAGCCAGATGCAGTCAAAAAGGGGCTTATAGGAGCTATTCTCTCAAGATTTGAAGACAAAGGCTTTAAAATTACAAAGTTAAAGATTATGAGACTATCTGAGGAAGATGCAAAGAGGTTCTATGATATTCATATGGGCAAGCCTTTCTTTAAAGATCTTGTTTCATTTATTACATCTGGTCCAATTGTAGCAGCTAAAATTGAAGGGGAAAATGCTTGTGAAATAATAAGGAGAATGATAGGACCTACAAATCCAAAGGATGCCCCAAAAGGCACTATACGTGGCGACTTTGCAACGAGCATAACAGAAAACGCTATACATGCCTCAGACTCTCACGAGAGCTTCTTAAAGGAGTATAAGGTCATCTTCGGCTCTAATAAAGATTGATCATTTTTCATGGTTAAGGCTTGACGACTTTTTCTGATGAATCCCATAAATATTAAAAGTAATTCTTAGCGAATTTGGCAAGCCCTATATGATCTAACCAAATAGCCGAATCCAATTTATCTTCCTTTGCCTTCTCAGTTATTGGCATTACTACTCATCGCTCAGTGAATCATCCAAAAAACTCAAATAAATCTTATATTACTTTTCAATATCCTTAGGTGAAAAGATGAACATTATAAGAGAGACTCAAAGCATCTGCCCCGAGTGTAATAAGGTTCTCCCAGCAAAGATATTTGAAAGAGATGGAAAGGTTTGGATCGAAAGAGAATGCCAAGATCATGGTAAAGTTGAGGAGTTATACTGGGGCTCTTATGATATTTATCTAAGGGCTAGTAGATTCAACTTAGAAGGTAAGGGAATAGAGAATCCAAGCATAAAAAAAGAAGTCATAAATTGCCCCTCTGATTGTGGTCTCTGTAAGGATCATATTACTCATACTACTTTAGCGAATATAGTTGTAACGAATAGGTGTGATTTGTCCTGTTGGTACTGCTTCTTTTATGCTGAGAAAGCAGGCTATGTTTATGAACCTAGCTTAGAGCAAATAAGAGAGATGGCGAGAAATTTAAGGAACGAGAGACCAATACCTGGAAATGCTGTTCAACTGACAGGAGGAGAACCATGCCTTAGAGAAGATTTGATAGAAATAATAAAGACTATAAAGGAAGAAGGAATCGATCATGTCCAATTAAACACTGATGGTATAAGGCTTGCAACAGACCCTACTTTAGCCAAAAGAGTTAGAGAGGCAGGCACTAATACAGTCTACCTTAGCTTCGATGGCTTGACACCAAAGACTAACTTCAAGAACCATTGGGAGATTCCTAATATATTAGAAAATTGTAGAAGTGCAGGGCTCGGGATAGTCTTAGTCCCAACTGTCATAAAAAGCGTCAACGATCATGAGGTTGGTGACATAATCAATTTTGCATCAAAGAATATAGATGTAATCAGAGGAGTAAACTTTCAGCCTGTATCTCTTACTGGTAGGCTCACAAGAGCTGAACGTAATAAGTATAGGATAACCATCCCAGATGTAATTCAAAGAATAGAGGAGCAGACTGATGGTGAGATTAAAAAGGATGACTTTTATCCAGTGCCATGCACAGGCTCTGTGACAAGATTCGTTGAAGCTTTAACAGGAAGAGCTCATTATGAGCTCTCTGTTCACTTTGCCTGTGGAGCAGCGACTTACGTCTTCAAGGAAGATGATAGGCTAATCCCTATAACTAGTTTCGTCGATATAGATGGCTTATTCGAATATCTGACTGAAAAAGCCGATGAGATAAAGAAAGGTAAGAATAGGTACTGGGTGGCTGTAAAAGTTCTATCAAGACTTGGTAAGTTCATAGATAAGGAGAAGCAACCTAAAGGATTAAATTTATCAAAGATAATATTTAACATGCTCATAAGGCACAATTATGATGCTTTGGGTGATTTTCACCATAAGACGCTTTTTATAGGCATGATGCACTTCATGGACAAGTATAATTATGATATTGAGAGGTTAAAAAGATGTGGGATCCACTATCTAGTCCCAAATGGCTTAATAATACCATTTTGCGCCTTCAATGTCATACCTGAGTGGTATAGGGACAAAATTCAGAAGGAGTTCGGCATGTCTATCGAAGGATGGGAAAAGACTACTGGGAGAAAGATAAAGGATGACTTTTACATTAGAAAAGTTAAGCATGAAGAATTGGCTGAACCAAAAATGGTATAACTCATTAGCTTTAGAATCGGCGTGAAATCATAAAATCTGCAAGATCAAGCAAGTGCCTCTTCGCATTAGTATCTTTTAAAGACTTCAATCTTTGTTTTGCTTCTATTGCATAAAGCTCAGACATTTTTCTCAAATAAGATAGTTTATCATCTTGATCTATCTTTAAGGCATTTGCTACCTTGTCTTCTTTACCCCAATCTTGTATATCGTCTTGTATCTGATAAGCTATGCCAAGAAGATGACCATAGCCAGATAGAGCCCTAATTTCATCCTCTGTCCCTCCACCTACTATTCCGCCTATCTTTGCAGAAACTTCAAAAAGTGAAGCAGTCTTTTGAGAGATTAAGTTTATGTATTCATCCCAGCTTAGTAGATAAATCTTTGGATCGATCTTTAATTCGCCAAATTCGCCTTCACACATGCGAAGGGCTACAGATGATAGCTCTCTCGCAATCCTCTTATCCTCGTATCTTGAAGCTATATCGAGTATTATCCCAAAGACAAAGTCAGCAGTTAAGAGAGATGCGCCTAAGCCATACTTAACATGAAAAGCTTGCCTATTACGCCTTATGATCTCATGATCTAATATATCATCATGAATTATAGATTCTGTATGTAGGAACTCTATAGCTATAGCTACAGGTAAGGGATTGGCATCGCCTCTTCCTATACTCTCAGCAGAGAGTAGAAGAATTATTGGCCTTATCCTTTTTCCTCCCTCTAAAGCATATCTCAAAGAGCCATAGAAGTATGATTCTTTGTAACGGTCTAACTCGACCTCTATAGCCTTCTCTATTTGAGAATAATAATCCTTCATCCTTTCCATAAGAGTGCTAAGAGTTAAGGGGTCTTCGTCATTCACATAGAGGCAACTCCATCGTGCGTGATTTTATGAAAATTTAGCGTATTTAACTTTACGGTCTAGGTTTCATATCTAAAATAAACATAAAGTTTGCCATTCATATATTTTAATGAATCATTCTATCTGGGCTTTTACCATCATAAAGACAGGCCCTCTTAAGTCAATCCTTTTATTCTTGCTTGTAATGAATTTTAATGCATCTTCTTTCACTTTGATGTTAAGCTCTCCTGATGTGCTAGTCATAGCCCTCTTCATAACGAACTCTTTTTTCCCTGATTCTATGGCTTCCTCTATTCCATTAGCTACAAATGCGGCTAAAGAATCTATGTACCTTATCCCAACTGGTACTCCGTTCTCTCTTGCTTCCTTTATCAATTCTCTTTTTGAGAGGTCTTTATCTTCTTTTGGAATCCCTAAGATGTCTCCATTGTAAACTACTATTTCATTGGAGGCTGCTCGTCCTAAAAGTCTCTTCCCTTCTTCACTCTGAATTAGTTTTACTATTACCCTCTTTCCAAGTATTTGACCATCATATACAGTATACTCGAAGGGGCTAGGAGTATCTCCATACATCTCACAAGCTTTTATGATAGCAATCTGTATCTTCTTCCCATCCTCAGTTCTAGGGGTCTTATCTATATTAATTGAAGAAGCAATCTCTAGATCAGATAGCTCTAGCTGAGCATAGAATTGAGGGTAGACCAATTTACGAACGTCTGAGAAGCCATAGATAGCCATTGCCAACCTCTCTGCACCAAGACCCAAGTTCAAGACTGGATGTAAGATCCTATACTTTTTGAGAACATCATTACTATAAATCCCGAAGTCTGCAACTTCTATCCAATTCCCTTGGCTTTTTGTTTTTACAAAGACTTCAGTTTCAGTGTCCTTCTCATAATAACTTGCACTTCTTTTCTTTTTCACATACTTTATCTCTTCTATTCCAAAAGGCTTCAATAATCCTTCAGCAAAACGCTTTGCATCTTCTAAGCTTAATTTCTCATTCATTATAACACTTGAGGCTGAGTGGTAGCATCTAAGATGAGTTGCATCTAGAGTTTGCTCTCTACGAAAGCATAAGTCTATAGAAAAGAGCTTTATTGGGAGCTCTTCATTTTTAAATTCTTTTAAGGTTAAGAACCATCCTGATGTCATATGGCTCCTAAGAGTAAGATCCGTGGCAGTAGCTCTTTTTTGCTTTAGCTCAGGAAAAGCACTTAAGATAATCGAAGCTTTATCCTCATCTATTGAAAGAGCCTCAGCAATTTTAGAGATCAAATCCTCTCCATCGAATAAGCCTTTCTTATAATTATGGAAGACTTTCTGTAATTCAATCTTCTTCTCTTGTTCAAGGACAAACCCGATTTTTTTAAAAAGACTAATCTTATCTTGGCTGATCCCTATATCAGGTCTAGGAAGAGTTGCAAGGTAGAAGCATCTATCTAGTATCGTTGGAGCTTCATTACCCCATTGCTTATAAATTTCTTTTTCCTCAATGAAGATAGGATTATAGACCTCTATAAAGCCTAGATCAAGATAAGTATGCCTAATCTTCTCTATAACTTCTGAGAGGGGATGCTTTTCAATTCTCCTTGATTCTATAGCCAACCGTTCTTACCTTTCCTTATGATTGATCCATCTCTTAGGATAATAATAAATTTAAAGATTAAACCTATAAGTAAGTTATTCTTTTTAATTGGTAAATAGGTGTAAGGAATGCGAACGCCGTGTGAGGTCGTAGTCAAGTATATGCTACCAGCCTTTCGCTCTTCTGTAGCAAAAGTCCTCATCAATGAATACCATCTCTCTCAAGTGGCTGTGGCAGAGCATCTAGGGACTACTCAAGCTGCCATAAGTCATTACATATCATCAAAAAGAGGGAACAAGAAGATAGCCCAGTTTGAAAATGTACCTTTGATGAAGAGCACGGCAAGGGAAGTGGCAAAAGGGTTAGCTAGTGGAAAGCTCTCCCCTGCTGATGCTATACTATACTTTTGTAAGATTTGTAAAGCCTTAAGAGTTCATAATATAGTCTGCATTTTACATAAAGACCTTGTAGTCCTTCCTAATGAATGTGACGTATGCCCTAAACTTGAGACTTTGCAAGAAGTTCAGATATAAATCTCACTAGTTTATTCTAAAGAGATTTTGACATAAACTTTATAGCATGCTATCTCAAGCCGAAATCTTGTTAGATAAATTTTGAGAGCCGGGGTGGCCGAGTGGTTAGGCGGCGGGCTGCAGATAAATTAATATATACAGAGACCCGCTTTATGCGGGTTCGAATCCTGCCCCCGGCTTATGTAAATAAATTTAAAATTTGCCTTTAATCAACCTATACTGCTCAGAAGCTCGGATATATATCTTGATGCACCAGATGCCAATAGCCCAGGGTATATGCCCAATATTAGAGCAATAGTAGCAAGGATCATTATAGGTATGATCATTATCATCGATCCTTCTTTTGCATCCCTTGTTCTCTCTGTAGGCTGACCATAGAAGACCCTTCTAACAGTCCATAAACCGTAGCTGGCAGTCAATATAGATGCAATTATAGCTAAAGACGTTATCAGCACTCGAATTGCATTTGGTTCTATAATGTGGCTGAAGCCTTGAAGAGCTGTGTACATAGAACCTGTGAATACATATAGCTCAGCCCAGAAGCCTATTATATAAGGGAAGCCCATAAGCCCAAGAAAGCCTATGAGTGTAGCTACAGCAGTATAAGGCATCTTTGGTCCAAGTCCGCCTAGATCTCTTATGCTCCTAGTCTTAAACTCATGTATCAAAACTCCTGAGACCATGAAGAGTATTGCTTTGCCTAGACCATGACTAACATAAATTAATACAGCACCAACAACTCCTATGGTTGAAACTGATGCTATGCCAAATAACATGTAGCCCATCTGGCTTATGCTTGAGAATGCAAGGAGCCTTTTTATATCGTCTTGAGCTAAAGCCATGTATCCCCCATAAGTCATGGTTATCAAGGCTAGAACTGATAGTATGAACATAAATTGTGGTGTTTGAGCTGCAACAACTGCTGGGAATCCTGTGTAGACTATCCTTATTGCAGCATACCCGCCTATCCCTATCATAGCTGGTGAAAGGAGAGCGCTTATTGGTGTAGGAGCCTCAGCATGGGCATCTGGAAGCCATGTGTGAAGAGGGAATATAGCCATCTTGACGAATAAGCCTAGTAGCATAGCTACAACTATAGCAATTTGAATACCCAAATCTACACCTATCATTCCTTGAGATATTTTGAATATATCGAAGGTTTTTGCTATGAAGCCAGTGGCAACTATACCAACAAGCAGTGAAAGTGCTCCAGCTTCTGTGAACATGAAGTACTTGAAGGCTATTCTTTCTCTTAACCCTGTACCCCAAACTCCTATTAGAGCCCATGACGGTATTAACATGAGCTCAAAGAATAGAAAGAAGGCAGCAAGGTTTGTAACAAGGACAGTGCCTATCATCCCAGATGCATATAGAAGATATAGGGAAAAGTACTGACCTAGAGCATGCTCATGCTCCATATATTTTATTGAGTATATTGATATGAGAGTACAAAGTATGGCTATTATGAGAGCTATAGGTGTACTGAGACCATCAGCCCTTAAAGTGAAGCTACCCAGACTCAAAGTTCCAATATTAGGAAGCCAGGAGTAAGATGCCTCTATAGCTTCTAATCCTTGCTCTGAGAATAGCATCCATTGGACATAGCCTATAAGAATAGAGGAGTAAAGTAAGACTATCGATGATATCCAACCAGTCTTCTCCTTAAAGCGCTTGCCAAGGGCTAAAGCTAAAACAGAGAAGGCAGCTGGTAAGATTATTGATTGCAAAAGTATGAAGCTCTTATCTTCTACTATCATGCCATCACACCAAAACCATATAAATTAGTATTAAAAGAAGAATGAATCCAGCTATCATTCCTATGATGTTATAATTCAAGACTCCTGTGTGTGTTCTTCTGAAACGATTACAGAAGCCTTTGGCAGCATCTGCCAATACATAGTTGAACTTATCTATCCCGCTCAGCTCGATATACTTCAAAGCCCAGTTGCTGAAGGATATAGTTGGATATACGAATACTTTATAGAAGAAGGCATTTAGGTACCATCTTCTAAATAAGAAGTTCCATAACGACTTCAAGGTTGGTTTAGCTTCAACTAGCTTGACTGGATCTATGGCTCTTTGGACATATAGCTTATAAGCAATGAAGGCACCTATAGTAAGAACAGTTAAAGATGTCCCAATAGTTATAATGACCGCTAGCTCTTGTGGCAATGCTCCCTCAGCAGCTAATAGAATTGAGGAGTGTTCCATCCCCGGTAATTTGATTAAGTAACTCTCAAATGTATGCTCAAGCCATCCCCCAACACCACCAAATGGAAGTAGTGTAATACCACTTATACCAAAGAATAGCGTTGCAACAGCTAGAATAGAGTATGGTACCCACATAACCTTTGGGGCTTCATGAATATGATGCCCCTCATGCTCAAGCTCATGGATATGCTTACTCTTCTTGCCCAAAAAGGTCAAGGATAGCATTCTAATGCTATAAAAGGCTGTTATGACAGCAGTTATGGCAGCTAATGTAAACATAATTGGTTGACCAGCCAATAGAGTCGATTCTAGTACAAGATCTTTGCTCCAGAAGCCACTAAATAGAATAGGAACGCCCATAAGTGAGAAGGCAGTCAAAGTCATGCTCCAAAATGTTATTGGCATCTCTTTTCTTATCCCACCCATATGGTGCAAAAACCTTGACTCAACAGCGTGAATTACAGCTCCTGCAGTCAAGAATAAGGCTGCCTTGAATATCGCATGGCTCATAAGATGAAACACGCCTGCTGTATATCCTAAGAAGAATTCAAAAGTAGTCCCAGCAACACCGAGGGCTAGCATCATGTATCCAAGTTGGCTTACTGTTGAATAAGCAAGGACCTTTTTTATCTCATTTGATGCCATAGCTTGAGTACCAGCTACAAAGGCTGTTATAACGCCTATCCATGCAACAACATAGAAGAAGGAGCCCATCTCTGGATAGAATTTTGAAGCTACATACATTATAGGAAAAATCCTACCTACCAGATATACACCTGCTTTGACCATGGTTGCTGCATGTATGAGAGCACTAACAGTAGTAGGGCCTGCCATAGCATCTGGAAGCCACTCCATAAGAGGTAATTGGGCTGATTTGCCTATAGGACCGCCAAAGAGCAAAATCGCAGCCGGAACCAAGACCCATATGAATTCACGAGGTAAGTGCTCAACCTTTTCGATCAATTCCATATAGCTTAGCGTGCCAGTAAAAGCTACTATTATCACGATGCCTATTAGAAGGCTTATGTCTCCTATCCTAGTAGCTATGAAAGCCTTCATTCCACAGTGTGAAGGCGGATAAGCTTCTGGAGGTTCACCAACCCAGCACTTAAGATAATCTTCCTTAGCATCCCTATACCAAAAGCCTATCAAGGCGTAGCTACAAAGCCCTACTCCTTCCCATCCGAAAAGAGTTTGAACTAGGTTCTCTGACATAACGAGAAGGAGCATGTTTCCTATGAAGAAGTTCATGAAGAACCAGTATCGAGTTAGGCTTGAATCTCCTTTCATGTAGCCAAGAGAGTAAACCATTATCAAGAAGCTTATCACAGCAACAACATTTGCCATTATTATACTGAGAGGGTCTACGAGCACGCCAAAGTCGATCTTCGACAATACTGGAAAACCTTCTAACTCTATCCAAGGCAATATCTCCCACTTGGGTAGATTCTCGATGCTAAAGAGAAGAGGTATAAGCATTATAGTCATCAAAGCTGCTAGAAAGGAGAATAGAACAGCTCCATAATCTCTCACCTTTGGATTTATCTTAGCCAATAATGGAGTTAAGAAAGCACCAATCATAGGGAAGAGCCAGGATAACCAAGCTGGTATTGTTTCTATTCCTATTGTAGGTTCTATTGCCAATTACATCAACCTCCTATTAAGCCCAACAATGATCTAGTGGCTACCTCAGCAAAGCCTATGATCTCAAAGGGCCATAATCCCAGTATGACAGTTATCAAACCTAATGTAAACACTGGCAATACCATTAAGATGGGCACTTCATGAGCTTTTTCAACTTTCGGCTTTGGAGTTCTTAACATAAGGCGTTGCATAAGCCATAAGTAATAAGCTGCTGCGAAGATGGCATTTAGCACCACTAGACTTGTAGTTATGACCATGAAAGTGTTATCAGGCTTTGTGTAACCAGCAAGTATTATGAATAATTTGCTCCAGAAGCCGCTAAGAGGTGGAACGCCAGCCAATGTTAAGAGCCCTAACGAGAAAGAAGTTCCTGTCCAAGGCATCTTTTTACCAGCACCCTCTAAATCAAGTAAATCTCTAGTCCTCGCTTCATGTATGAAGCAACCAGCACCAAGGAAGAGAAGCCCCTTACCTATAGCATGATTAAAAATATGAAATATGGCGCCCATTATGGCTAAAGTGGCTATGCTATATCCTCCTATGCCATATACATTCAAAGCATATGCGCCAATGCCAAATCCAAAGATTATGTATCCTATGTTGACTATGCTGGAGAAGGCAAGAAGGCGCTTGATGTCTCTTTGAAGTAAAGCCATGAAGTTTGCTACACTTAGTGTTATAATGCCAAATAGCACCAAAGTCGTCCCGAAATCAAAGGCAATTGGGTTAAATATTGTAAAAAGGATTCTCGCAATAGCGTAAACCCCTGCTTTTATAACTACTCCTGATAACATGGCGCTTATCCCACTTGGAGCTGCTGGGTGAGCATCTGGAAGCCAGAAGTGAAAGGGCACTATCGATGCTGTTACACCAAAGCCTGCTATCATGGCAACAATAACAAGGTATGGCATCTGTGGTAATGGGGTCTTTAATGTAGGGATTATAATTGCAAGTTCAGATATGTTCAAGGTTCCAGTCAATCCATAAAGAATCGACATGGCGTAAAGGGCTGTCAAGGAGCCAATGGTACTCATAACAAGGTACTTAAAACTCGCCTCTATTGGCTCCCAGCGGTACTTCTTAAATGCTACTAAAGCGTAAGAGGCAAGACTCATAGCCTCCCAGAATATGAACAAATTGAACAAATCTCCTGCGAATGAAATCCCAACTAAACCTGCAACCAGAGCCATAAGCAAAGAGTAGTACTTGTCCAAGCCTGTATCGTCCTCCATGTACTTGACTGAATATATCGAGACAAATAAACCCAAAAGGCAGAATAGGAAAGCCATAAAGACACTAAATTGATCAACAGTGAAGGTTACGCCTACTGGTGGCTCATAGGGGCTTAAGAAGTAAGTTATTTGTCCTTGCCTTTGAACCTCTTCATAAATGCCCAATAAGCTGTATAGAGATAAACCAAAGATTATTATGGCAAATGTATCTCTTATCTTCTCAAATTTTAAAGCTTTACCAAAAGACTCTATTAATGGAATTAATAGTGATCCTATAAAGAGTATGGCTATGGGCTGTAAAACTATCCATGATTGAGACAAATTCACCACCTTAACTTGCTGAGCTTTTTAAGGTCTACGGAGCCATAGTGCCTGTATGCTTGGATGACTATCATTAAAGCAAGGCTGGCAACAGCAGCCCCGAGAACTATCGATATTGCTACAAAGTACTGGGCCAAAGGTAGCAAATTTTTATCTAGTATTGTGAAAGCCAAGAAGTTTAGATTGACACTTGCCGTTATAATCTCAAGACTTACGATAGTTCTTACCATATTCCTTCTTACAGCAATTCCATAAAGTCCTATTATGTATAGGAGGATTGCAGTCATAGCGTATAACATGAAGTCAGGAGTGCTCACAATTCATTCCTCCTCTTCAATCTCCTCCTCAACGTAACCCTCAGTGACTGCCTCTTCGATAGGAGCTTCAGGCCTCTCAGCTCGAAACAGAGAAGAGATACCAGCAATTGCAGCGAAGATGGCAAGGGCAAGAAAGATCATATCATACCATCTGTAACCCCAAAATATTACGAATATGTTCATGGGCGGGGGTGATTGGGCAGGGGCTGATGCAAAAAATACTATTGGAAAGATTAAAGGCAAAAGGAACAAGATTAGGAGTAAAATGGCGAGTGTACCAAAAAGCCTTCCAGCCTGAGACATTCCTTACCACCTTTTAATCGTGTGTAATGTAATTAAGATTAGAATTACAACTGCTCCTGCATATATGAGGAGCTGAAAGATTGCAGCATAAGGAGCACTAAGCACAATGAAGAGAAGAGCGGTGAGGACGCTCATAAATAAAAAGGCTACAACGGAATAAGTTAATCTTTCAAACCTAACAGCAAGGAAGGCTGTGATCAACGTTAAACTGATCAAAACAAATTCATAGATTTCAGCCATAAAGTGAACCCCCGCAGTACACTCCCCTTTGCCACGTAAAAGTTCTATAAATTTAAATCCTTCGTTTCTAATTTTGCCTAAAGAAATCAAAAGGTTTAAAAAAAGCCTAAAAAATGCCTTATAAGGAGTTACGAGTGACTGGTTATGAGCAAGGGTTACTTCGACTTGCTGGCTTTAACTTTGTATTTCTTGCTCTCAGTTTTGACACCTATAGCTCTTTATGGAATGGGTCTAACCTTTGGCGAAAGAAAACCTAGCAAAGAGAAGAACATGTCTTTTGAATGTGGACAGGTTCCAGTTGGAAAGGCGCATATGAGAGTTACTATACATTACTACCCATATGCTCTCATATATGGAGTATTTGCAGCCTTTGCAATCCTTATGCTCATCTCTGCACCTGGGCTTGCCGTCCTTGAGTTGGAGACTATTCAATTCGGCTTAATAGGTCTTCCTCTTATAGCGACAATAGTGCTAGCTATGGTATTAATGGTTGCGGCAACAGCTTTGAGACGTGCAAGATTGTGGAGGAGTTAAGATGCTCCAAAAGATTAGAAATAGTCTTATGAAAATAAAACTCCTCAGAAGGCTTCTAAACTGGGGCAGGGCGTGGTCATTATGGTCTGTGCATTTAGAGACTGGTTGCTGTGGTCCAGAGGATATGGCAAGGGCATGTGCAAGATTCGATACGGAGCGTTTCGGTACTCTCCCTTTTCCAACCTTAAGAGAGTGTGATTTGATATTCGTAACTGGCTTTGTCACAAAAAAGATGGCAAAGAGGCTTAAGTTAGTTTATGATCAGATGCCAGAGCCAAAATATGTTATAGCTTTAGGAAACTGCTCAATTTCAGGTGGATTGTGGTGGGACTCTTACAATGTCGTCCAAGGTATTGATGAAATTTTACCTGTTGATGTCTACGTTCCAGGATGTCCTCCAAGACCTGAGGCTTGGATTCAAGGGATAAGAATGCTACAGGAAAAAATTACTAAAGAGGGCATGAATAAGAAATGATCGAGAAGAATATAGAAGAAGAGATCGTTGAGAATGTCAAAGCAAGATTCCCTGAAGAAGTAATAGAGGCTAAGGTTCAGAGAAGAAGTAGAGTATCTGTATCAGTCAAGGGCGACAGAATTCATGATGTTGGATCATTCTTAAGAGATGAGCTTGGATTTGACCATATTGCTTCAGTATCAGGTGTTGATCATATTGCTATGAAAGAATTTGAGGTGATTTACTATGTTTGGTCAATAGATAAGAAGGTCTTAGTCGGCTTAAGAACAAAAATTCCAAGAGATAACCCCATTCTTAAATCCCTTATCGATTTGTGGGAAGGAGCACTTTATCATGAGAGAGAGGTATGGGAGATGTTTGGGATAAAGTTCGAAGGACATCCGAACCTATCCTTGCTTCTCCTTCCTGAAGATTGGGATGGACCACCACCACTCCGCAAGGACTTCGTCCTCCCAGCAAATCCTCAAGAAAGGTTAGAAGAGAAGATCAAGAAGTTAAGCAGTGGTTAAGATGCTTAAGAGAAATTGAAGGGTGAAAGATTATGTCAGTAATGAAGTTAAGCATGGGGCCTCAGCATCCTATAACAGGGCACTTTAGGTTTATTTTAGATGTTGATGGTGACGTAGTCCTAAAGCTAGAGCCAGATATAGGCTATACTCATAGAGGAATAGAGAAGCTGGCTGAGAAGAGAACCTACCTTCAAAATTTACCTGTTATTGAGAGGACTAATAGCTACTGCGATAGCGCAGGAACGATGCTTGGGTACTTAGAGGTTATAGAGGAAATTATGAGTTTAGAAGTGCCTGAGAGGGCTAAGTATCTTAGGGTTATAGCTGCTGAATTGAATAGAATAGCGAGCCATCTATATTTCCTATGTTTAGCCTCAGTTGCAACAGGGCTTGAGACCATGTTAATGTGGCCCATTAACGATAGGGAGTTGATATTGGATTTACTTGAGAGGCTAAGTGGGCAAAGAATAACCTACACATACCCAACTATAGGAGGGGTACGCTTTGATATGCCAGATGGATTTAAGGAGGAAGCTCTAAAGAGACTTGATTACCTTGAGAAGAGGCTTGAAGATTACTATAAGATGCTAGCATGGAACCATACGTTCCAAATAAGAACAAAAAATGTTGGCATACTAAAACCATCTGATGCCATAAAGCTAGGAATAGTAGGACCAAACCTTAGAGCTTCTGGAGTTAAGGTTGATGTTAGAAAAGATGAATCATATGAAGTTTATGATAGGTTTGACTTCTTGATACCAATAGGGAAGAATGGAGACTCTTACGATAGAATGGAGATGAGGTTAAAAGAGATAGAGCAGAGCATACACATATTGAGGCAAGCGTTAAAAGATATACCAAAAGGTCCTATAAAGACATGGGCTCCACCGATAGTGCCCAAAGGTGAAGCTTACAGCAGAGTTGAAGCAGCTCGAGGGGAGTTTGGCTACTATCTTATAGGAGATGGTACTATGAAACCATATAGACTAAAGATGAGCCCTCCATCTTTTAGAAACCTCATAGCACTACCTCACTTATGCAGAAACGTGCCACTTGCCGATGTGCCTATAATATACATAAGCCTTGACTTGATACCTATGGATGTTGACAGGTGATAAAAATGATACTAGGATTAGGCTTTTCTGAGCTTATTGAGCTTATATTGAAGGTTTTGATCTTCCCTGGAGTGGCTTTCCCATTGTTATTTGCTATGATAGTGATCTGGTTCGAACGTAAATTCCTTGCAAGAATACACCTTAGAATAGGACCACTTCACGTAGGACCACTTAATAGAACAGGCTTGATGCAACCTATAGCTGATTTTATCAAATTGATTCAGAAGGAGATCATAGTCCCAGATAATGCCCATAAATTTCTTTACAACCTTGCTCCAATAATAGCAGCTTTAGTCTCTGCTATGAGTGTAGCTTTCATACCATATGCTCTAAAGCCAGATGGTGGCTATTGGATGATATACTACACACCTCTAAGCTTATTGGCAATTTTGGCTATTTTCACGGCTAGACCGTTTATAATGGTCGGAGCTGGTTGGGCTTCTAACAGCAAGTACTGCACTATAGGAGCGTTAAGAGCTGCCTTACAGCTATTGGCTTATGAGGTACCTATAGCTCTGTCCTTAGCCAGCATAGTGATAATGAGTGGAACTTTTGACTTGGCTAAGATCGTTGAGGCTCAATCATCAATTTGGTTCATAATTCTTCAACCCATAGGTTTCATAGTCATATTAATAGCTATGATGGCTGAACTCTCAAGAAGGCCATTTGATATACCTTTTGCCGAGCAAGAAGTAGTATTCGGCTGGCCAACGGAGTACACTGGTGCTCAGTTCGCTCTTGTCATGGTCTCAGAGTACTTTGACCTATGCGCTGCTACATCTCTTATAACTGTGCTTTTCTTAGGTGGATGGAGCGGACCTGCTATACCATTATTAAATGACATATCTCCAATGCTGTCAGGGATATTCTGGTTCCTCTTCAAGATGGCAATATTAACAGTGATCATAATAATGGGGAGAGGCATTTATCCACGTCTGAGAATAGATCAACTGCTCGATGCTGGCTGGACAGTCTTGATTCCACTTGCCATCATACAGATACTCATCACACTTTTAACAGTTCAATGGTGGCTACCATTGATAGGAGGGGGTTGATGATTGGTCGTAGATATAATTAGACCTTTCTTCTTAGGCTTATATCATGCCTTTAAGAGGACCTTTACCATCAAGCATCCTTTTGTAAGGCTGGAGCCAACAAAGAGGTATAGAGGGAGAGTTGTGCTTAATATAGATAGATGCATTGGCTGTAGATCATGTGTCAACATATGCCCGAACAAGACATTGGAGATGGTCGAGTTTGGGGGGAGAAAACTTCCTCAATATGATGCTGGACGTTGTTGCTTATGTAACTTATGCGTAGAGATATGCCCAACAATAGCTCTTTCTATGAGTTATGAGGTTGAATATAGCGAATACACAAGAAAGGGGATGATACACACGCCCGATAGATTCAGCCAACCTCCAAAACCAATAGCTGAAAAGACTGTAACGGTAAAGATACTAGATAAAAAGTTTGGTGTAGCTCATAGATAGCAATTTATAGCATTATTTAGGCTTATACAATTTCATGCAAATTATGAATAAAATTATTGATCAAGATCTTTCATAATAAGGCGCAATTAGATTGTATGATGTAATCGTGGCAGGCGCAGGCGTAGCAGGATGTATCGTTGCCTCTCTGTTAGCCAAAAAAGGCTTTAAAGTCTGTCTCATTGATGCAAAAAGAGCTGAGGATGTTGGGAATAAGGTCTGTGGTGATGCTTTAATCAGTAGAGGACTTGATCTATTGGGCTTTGAACCTCCTATGGATGTGATAACGAATGTAGCCTCAGCTCTACATTTTCATGCCCTTGGTATAAAGCCTATAAAATTAAAGACAAGAATCTTTCTTTTAGACAGATTAAGGTTTGGGCAATACCTTCTTCACAATGCTATAGAGAATGGTTCTATTTTTTTAGATAAATGCAGAGCTTTTGCTCCAATACTGGATGGCGATAAAGTCATAGGGATTAAGGCTAAAATTAATGATTCTGAAGTTGAGTTTCATGCCAAAGTCGTAATAGATGCTAGCGGTATTAACGGAGTAATAAGAAGAAAACTGCCTAAAGATTGGTGGGTTTCTAAGTCAATTGAAGGATACAATCTAGCACTATGCTATAGAGAGATTAGAAAGTTAAAAAGATCACATATTAACACAGAGTATTGTGAGGTATTTTATGATAGAAAAGTCGTACCTAGTGGGTACTATTGGGTCTTCCCTAAAAAAGATGATATAGTTAACGTAGGTATTGGTGCTAGAATAGCCACAATAAACTATGACATTAGAGAGAGACTTTACAAGCATGTACTCATCAATCCAATCTTTGATGAATCAGAAATCTTTGCACATGGTTTTGGTATAGTACCAATAAATCCTCCTTTAAATTGCTTTACAGCATCAGGCTTCATTGTGATAGGGGATGCAGCTGGACAAGTGAACCCCTTCATAGGTGAGGGTATTCGCCCATCCATAATATCTGCCTATATAGCTGCTGAAATTATAGCGAAATCAAAGGGCTTCGAACAAGATGATCTATGGAGCTATAACACAGACTTCATGAAGAAGCTCGGCATGAAGCATGCTATGTTTGCTGCTCTTAGTTCTTTCTTTGAGAAGCTTGATTATGAAAAAGTAAAATCCTTACTTTCTGTATTTGAAGGCGGCACGTATAACTTTGGTGATTTTGAGGATTTTAACATAAGCTTACTTTTAACTCTTAGAGCTTCTTTAAAAGGCTTTAAGCAGCTTAAATCTATACTTAAGGAGATATCTATTATAAACTCCGTGCATTCAATATATAGAGAGTATCCTGATTCTCCTAAAAACTTCTTAGAGTGGCTAGATAGAGTTAAGCGATTCTGGAAAGGTTATCATTAAAATTTATGGCTTGAATTAATCATAAGATAGAATTATAACAATAAGAAAAGGCTAATAAATGGCATTTAGATAGTTTTTTGGTTAAGCTTGCCAAGATTGAATGTCTGGATGAGAATGATAAGAGCCCCATTCCTATCTTTAGTAATTATATTCGCCCCAGTAACTCTTGCAATGGCTTGGAATAGAAGCTACTTTAATCCTCTTGATGCAGTTTTAACTTTTATAGGTGTGCTATGCCTTCATGTCAGTGCGAATACTTTCAACAATTATTTCGATTATAAGAGTGGGATAGATATCGTGACTACTCCTACGCCCTTTAGTGGAGGCAGTAAAGTACTTGCAAACAAGGAGCTTAAACCTGAGAGCGCCCTAAAGTTGGCTTCTGGATTCTTAGCTATAGGATTGGTTATAGGGATTTACTTCTCATTCATGTATGGTTGGGTTATAATGACTTTACTGCTGATCTCAGCCATATCTATCTACTTCTATTCAACCAAGCTTGCAAGTTGGGGCATAGGGGAGTTCTTCGTCGGCTTAAACTTCGGTCCTCTCATTTCTATGGGCGTATATTATGTTCAGGCAAGAACAATAAGTCTAGAGCCTGTCCTTATAGGAACAGTCTTAGGAATATTCACAGCAGGAGTTCTTTACATAAACGAATTTCCAGATTATGATGCAGATAAGTCTAAGGGAAGATACCACATTATTGTAAGGTTAGGAAAAGAGAGAGCGACTAAGGGCTTCAAAGTCTTGATACTTAGTGCCTATATTTTGATCATATTGGGAGTGATTACTCAAATTACCCCGTTTATTACTCTTATAGGCTTAGCCACATCCCCATTGGCTATTAAGGCTTCTAAAATCCTAGATAAAAATTATAACTCGCCTATGGCTTTGATTCCAGGCATGGCATCGACTATAATGTGCACTTTACTAACAGGCATGATGCTGCTAATAGCTTATCTTATCAACGGCTTCTTCTTATAACTTAAAAGTGACGCTGAAATTGGGTGAGAAGCATTACGATGCCATAGTTGTTGGTGCAGGACCTGCTGGTTCTTCTGCTGCAAGAAAGGCTGCTGAGCTAGGCGTTAAAGTGCTTATCATAGATAGGAAAAGAGATATAGGGTATCCTATACAATGTGGAGAGCTTGTCCCAACTATAGAGGAATTTCCAAAAATCTTACCAAGGGCAAAGAGGGCTGAAAAGCTCTTCAACTTGCCTAAATGGGTTATATCAAATATTTGCTCAAGGGTAGCAGTTATTGGTCCATCAAAGAAGATTTATGAGTTCAAGTTCAGTTCAAACATACTTGACAGAAGTAGATTTGATAAATGGCTTGTGATGAATGCCACTAAGGCTGGGGCAGAGCTCTGGACTTGCTGTAATGCTATTGGTGTAGAGAATGATGGCAAGGAAGTCTTGGTGAAGAAAGAGGGAAAGATTCTTAGACTTAAGGCAGATGTCTTGGTTGCAGCAGACGGCCCATCATCGAATATGGTAAAAGATATTGGATTGAGTTCAAGTAATCCTAATGATTTAGCAGTAACGATAGAGTATTTAATGGGAGGAGTTGAAATTGATTCCGATTTAACCGAGGTTTACTTTGGCAAGGAATATGCACCAGGAGGCTATGCTTGGATAATTCCTAAAGGAGAAGGCATGGCAAACGTTGGACTTGGTATAAGAACATCTTTTTCTGAAAGAGGAGTATCTTTAAAGGATTATCTTGAAAGGTTCATCAATAAGCACCCTATAGCCTCTAAGAAGTTTCAGAAAGGAGTGATTCTATCAAGAACTGGAGGATTGATTCCAGTTGGAGGACCTATTAAAAAGACGTATAGTGAAAATGCTATAGTTGTGGGTGATGCTGCCGGTCAAGTTATGGCAACAAATGGAGGAGGAATTCCACCAGCAGTCATCTGTGGAGACATAGGTGGAGAGGCTATTGCAAAAAAATTAAGAGGAGAAAGTGATCTATCTTTTTATGAAAAAGAATGGAAGAGCGAGGTTGGAAAGGAGCTTGATGCAGGTGTAAAGATAAGGAAGATAGTAGATATTGCATTGCGTAGCGATAGGCTTGCTGACACTATATTTGGAGTATTAGATGGTAAGATAGTAGAAGAAGTTATTCGTTGTCGTCTATCTATGTCCTTAAATCTCCTTTATAAGACCGTGGAGAGTCTAAGGCGATCCTTGAACGTTTTGAAGTAATGAATCATCCACTTACCCTTTTTACTGGTTCTCGATCGTTTTCACAACTGAATCTGGTTCTAATATTTTACTATGTGATTTAAAGCTCAAAAAGATGCACAAATTCTTCATGAGATGGCGGGCTCGCGGGGACTTGAACCCCGGACCTACAGCTTAGGAGGCTCGGCCAAAGGTCTGCCGCGCTTTCCGGTCTTTATGTCCATGCTGCGCTACGAGCCCACTTGAGTGTATCTATAATTCCTCTAGATACACCTCACTAATGTTAAGATGAGGGTTGATTTAAGGTTTAGTTAATTGAATCTTATAACCTAAATTATCCTAGTCAAATATTCAGCCAAATCTCTCGAATTCTTTTCCCGTTATATTTTTTTAGATTTATCATGAAATATATGAATTCTTTTTCAATAATTTAAAACCCAAGCTTCTCATTTACAAAAATGAGTTTTATTTTACGATTTGGCGATGTTTCTCTTTCAAAGAGCAAAAGTTTTCCGATAGTACTCCCACTATACCCTAAACTTTTCATTCTTTTATCTTCTAATGGGAGTGAATAATTCCAAACTCTTTTGAATCCCTCTTCTAATGTAGGTACGATCTTTTGAGTTCCTAAAATCCAGATAACATTCTTTGATGAGTAGGCATATGCAGGAATCTGACTACCAGAGGCGCTAGCTACCAATATTTCTCCTGTTTCAGCAACTGCATGCACGCTACCAATAAAGTATTCTGCTGTTACACTTTTTCTGCGAACCTCCTCCCTCTTGTCTGTGTCTTTCTCGGCTAGGATTTTGTCTTTGAGATTCTTCCATTGATGTTTTCCAGATTTGAGTAAATCCATAAAACCGATTTGCTCAAGTGTTGTTGAGCCACCAGTCATGACCTCTGCCCCAGATGGAATTAATTCCTTTAATCTCTTTAGGGCATCTTCTTTTGTGTTCACGAACTCAACACTAATGCCTCGGCTCTTAACCGCTTCCATTGTTTTCTTAACTACTTCTTTTGGTGGTAATTTATCGTAATTCACAGTTTAATTATAGATTCAACAATTTATAATAATTTTGGAAAACCAATCCCCTAATTTTTGCTCTTTTTATGAAATATAGAAATCTTGTGCGTTAGTTTTATTAATTTAGATCAGCCTGCTCCTAATGGAGGTTTCTTTTGCACGTATCTATAATTCCTTTGAGTTCCTAGTCTTGTAAGCATGTTCTCTCTTACCAACTCTGCCAATGAATGAGATACAGCAGTCCTATCGTAATGGTAACCTCTCCTTGCCAATTCATCATGCACATCGCCTAAACTCTTAGCAGTAGAGAACCAGCCTTCAGTCCATAAGTTCTCTATCAAATCTCTACAAGTTAAGGCTCCTCTTGGCTTTTCTGATCTTTCAGATGTAGCTTCTGGTACAGCACTCAAGCCTGAAAGAACGCTCTCTATAGTCTCCTTGACCTTACTCTCTTCACACTCTATCTCCACTTCCCAGTTCCCTTTCTTCAATCTTATCCTAACTATGCTGGGTCTTGACAAGTCTCTCTACCATCTTGTTTATTGTTGCACAACTTGTAATTGCGCAACATTTATTAACCCTGCTCTTTTCTATATTGTTGAACAAGATGGGCAAACAATTAAACCTTCCTATTGGTGAAAAAGTTCTTCCAGATGCATCATACATAGCTGAATCAATTACTAAAAAGCTATTTCATGAATTCGCATCAGTCTTAAAGCTCACAAAGAAGAGGATAATTTTCAACACAGATAACTCTAACATGAAGCCTATTGGAGGATGGCCTTCAAGTGAGGAGATAGAAGTGAGAGAGTTTTCAACCATGGCTCAGCCAACAGTCTTGGCAGCTTTAGATTCATCTTGTATTCATATAGCAGATGTTGAGGATGGTTCTATTTATGCAGCCCGTGTTGCATCTGTCTTTTTTTACGATCAAAAGCCTCAGAATCATGTGAGAATAGGGCCTATAATATTTTACTTGAACGAGCAGAACTTGATGGATGAAGAATACAGAGATGAGAGGCTCTATAGACTAGTTCTATTAGATGATTCCTTGGCTAAATCTATGATAAGGACAAGGTTGGAGAGAGCTTTTGCGATGGAACTAGCTCGTAATCTTTCGAGAGGAATCATAATGATAGATGGCTCTCTAAGGAGTTCTATCTTTGATGTGGGAGACTCTAGTCTCATGGATATTTTAGATACAGCAAGAATAAATGATAATAGAGTAATAGGAGTTTCAAAATCCTCAAGACATAGAATCTTGAACAAGTTTTCAGGAAGGCTTCACTCAATAGGAAAAGCTCCTCTCTATTCAGATGTTCATCAACTTGTAAGCCCTATATTCAAAGGAGTTGAGGGGCATATATTACTTGTCAAGTTCACTAATGATGGTTTAGTCTTTAGAGTTGATGTTAGCAAATTTGATGACAAATTTGATGGTACATTATCAAGAGTAAGGCATAACGACTGCTTCTTCAGAGGATATCCAGAATCACTAAGGTTGGCTCATCACCTCTCAATATTTACAGGCTCTGAGGACACATCTATCAAAAGCTACCTCTTAAAAAAATTCAGCGTTATAGAATTACCAGCAGAAGATCCTCGCAAGATAGCATTAGGTAGCCTTAAGATAAAATCTTTGAGGAAGGGTGCATTCAAATGAGGATCATCGAAAAATCTGGGAACGAAGTTCTTCTTTTAGCACTACCAAATGAGGAATTATCACGTGGAGAGTATATTCTAATAGAGGATAAGGTCCAAGGGATGAGAATGGTAGTTCAGGTTTATGATGAGTCCTATCTAGACTGGCCTGAGCTTACGAACGATCTGGTAAGAGAGGAGATATTGAACGACTCTGCCCAAAGAATAGAGCATGATCCCTTGGAGATCAAAACGATATCTTACCTTATCAGAGACATGAAGTTACTTAGATGTAAGATTAGAGGTATTGTCAATGGAGATAATTTGACCCTGAATGTCTCTTGGCTTCCATCAAGGGTAACAACGAAAGCTAATAAGTTATCCATTGCTGAGCTCTTCTCTCTTACAAAAAGAGAAGGTTATAGGATAATACCTATAGGAATTACGAATAGTGGAGAGGGTTTTCATATTCATGCTGAGGCATTGGATGGGAGGCTTAACATAATCACTGGCAAAAAGGGGACAGGAAAGTCTCATTTGGCTAAATTGATTGTCAGCAAGCTAGTCGAGTATGGTGCATACATAATTGTCTTTGATCTTAATGATGAATATGGGGGAATAGGATGGAATAAGGATGGAAAACCGAATTCCATATACGATAAAGTTGTAAGTCTTATACCAGGAGTTTCTTTACGCTTCACTCTTGATTACATAGGCTTATCAGGTATGATAAACATGCTTCAGCATGTCTTGGATATCCCTGGGGCTTCGTTAAGAGAGTTCATAAGAATCTGGGAGCTATTAGAGGCTCAAGGCTCATTAAAAATGAGTGCTCTTGGTGATGCTATTCAGAAGTGGAGATGTAATGAATTGATTAGAGATGCTTTATTCTCAAGGTATCATACAATGCTCTCCTCTCATTTATTTTCAGACTATCGTGAAGACTCAATAAAATTTGAGGATCTATTTTCAAGGCTCAAGAAAGGAGGAGTTTTTATAATCTCTCTTAGCCGTCTTCAACCTCAAGTAAGGAAGATATCTGTAGAGCTGGTATTGAGTAAAATTGTCGATCTTCTTGAAAGGAATAAAATCCCGCCTATCTTCCTATTCGCAGAAGAGGCTCATCTTTATCTTAGAGATACCTATTGGGATGATATTGTCACAAGGATGAGACATTTCGGAGTTTTCACCACTTTCATAACAAATCAGCCAGATGTAATAAAGGATTGTATCTATAGGCAAGCTGATAATATCTTCATATTTAACTTCACGAATGATGTCGATCTTGAAACCATCTCTCGAGCTTCTACAGCTGACTCAGATACAATAAAATCTATTGCAAAAACATTGCCACCAAGGACTTGCATGATATTAGGAAAGGCTGTGAACGATTTACCAATAATAGTTTCAGTAAAGCCTACAGATATGCTCACTTTAGGGGAGACGAACCTATTCTTCAAGGATTATTTAAAGGATGGTTTGAAGAAAGCATACAACTAATTTTCGACAAAAGTTTAATATTCATTAACAATAGATTAAAGGTTCGATGTTTTCCGATATAGATGAAATCCTTGCAAAGATGGCTGGAAACGTTGTGGCAAATCCAAATCCTTGTAACGCTCTTAAAGTTTGGAGGAAGAGGCTTAACATAAAACAGATTCAACTTGCAAGAGAGATGAAGGTATCTCCTTCTGTGTTGAGTGATTATGAAAGCGGGAGGCGTTCCTCACCTGGGGTAGGTTTCATAAAGAAGTATCTAGAAGCACTCATAAAATTGGATAGAGATCATAAGCGAATTCTTGATGGAATCGTAGAGCCTAAAGATAAATCTGCAATAATTGCTATAGGAGAATTTAAGGAGCCTATTCGTGCAAGGTTGATAGTTGAATTGGTAAAGGGAGAAGTTCTAAAAGGCGAAGATCATCTCAACATGGATATTTATGGCTACACAATATTGGATAGCATAAGAGCCATATATGCTCTATCAGGCTTTGACTTTTATAGAATCTTTGGTGCTACTACAGAAAGAGCTTTGATCTTTACGAAAGTAGGTCTAGGAAGATCGCCCCTTGTCGCAATAAGAGTATCACAATTAAAGCCTAGAATGGTAATTCTTCACGGACCAAAAGTTGTAGATCCTCTAGCTATAGATTTAGCAGAGAAAGAGAGAATAATCCTAGTCCTATCATCTTTGCCTAATGAGAGTTCATTCTTAGAAGTGTTAAGCAAACTATAATTAAAATTGACAAAAAAGTATTTGAGGCACTTATTTTAATTGTAGAAAATGGCAAATCATGTTACCTCCAGCCATAGAAGCAATGATCTATCTTCTTGTCGTTGTTACTCTAGGGCTGATGGCTCTGAAAGCTAAAGCTGTAGACTTCGGAGGTTTTATCGCTTGCATCTTTATAGGATATATGATTCTTCTAGGCGGGGGCTGGTACTGGTTTATTGTGATGCTCGTCTTCTTCGCAATTTCTACCCAGTTCACAAAATTTAGGTACAACTATAAGGAGAGGCTTGGCTTTGCTCAAGAGAAGGGAGGGGCTAGGGGCTGGCCTAATGTATTGGCGAATGGAGGCGTTGCTACCATTTTTTCTATAATGGAATTCCGTTTTGGTGGGGGAATTTATGCAGTGGCTTTCCTTGGTGCTATGGCTTCGGCTACAGCAGATACCCTTGCTACAGAGATAGGCTTGTTAAGTAAGAAAGAACCAAGACTTATAACTAATTTAAAGAAGAAAGTTCCTATAGGAACATCTGGTGGAGTGACTCTTATTGGGACCATGGCTTCCTTTTTCGCATCATTTGTAATAGGGATAACGGCAATGATCCTTAAGATTATAGATGCTTCACCCATAAAGATATTGATCATAGTAACCTTAGGAGGGATAATAGGGTCTATTATAGATAGCATTCTTGGAGCTACCATTCAAAGAACAGGCTTATGTGAGAATTGTAAGAAGATAACTGAGAGCTTAAAGCATTGTGGTAAGCCTATAAAAAAATTAAAAGGAATAATGTTCGTAGATAACAATGTAGTGAACTTCTTTTCCACTCTTATTGGCGCCCTTTCAACATTAGCCTTCTTTATTCTAATTTGATGATTAAGTTTATTGTAAATTAGGGATCAGAAAAGCGCAAAAGCCCTAAGAGGTACTCAGAAAGGTCTTTTATGGTTACCCTCTTCTGCTCCCATGTATCCCTATCTCTTACAGTTACCGTATCATCATCTAAAGTCTGATAATCTATTGTTATGGAGAAGGGCACGCCTATTTCATCAGATCTAGCATATCTTCTTCCTATAGAACCAGAGTCATCATATATAGCATCTATTCCCTTTCTCCTTAAATATTCCCATATCACTATAGATTTCTCTTGCAATCTCTCTCTTGAAACCAATGGAAAGACTGCTGCTTGAATAGGAGCAAGGTATGGAGGAATTCTCAGTATTGCTCGCTCTTCCTTCTCCCAGTATGCATGCTCAAGAGTTGCATAAATTAACCTCTCTACCCCAAAACTAGGTTCGACAACATGAGGGATGAAGCGCCTTACTTTGACCTCTTCTTCAACATCAATAAATTCAATTGCTTCCATGGGCAATTTGCACCCTTCAACAATTATTGTTCCATTAACATCCATTTCTCTCTTTACATCCTCTGGGCTCATTTCCTTCAATCTTTTCATTATATCATAGAATTTATCTGGAAAAATTTCCTTAATCTTTTTTGCATTAACATTCATCTTTAAATGCTTAACCTTAATTGGCTCTTTCAACTGAACAGAGACAGATAGATCAATTGAACTTTTCTTAGCATGGGATGATAAGTCATAATCAGTTCTGTAAGCATGCCCAGCCACTTCAACCCATCCAAATTTGTCAAAGAGTACCTCATGATCATAGGTCTGAGCTGAGTAATGGGCTCTCTCACTCGAGAGCTTTGCATGAAACCTTTGCTTATCCTCAGGTATCCCTAGCTTTCTTAAGAATTTCTTTGATAATATCATGAAGTATGCAAGCCATTCTTGTTTTATAGCTCCTTTACTCAAAGCATCTTTGACATTCATTATAAGGGGCTCCTCAATGCCCTTTTCAACCAAATCTTCTGGCAGTATCCTAAGCTCTTCATCTCCTACTTGATCTAATAAAGGACATCTAGGGTTTAAAGGATCAAAAAAGAATTCAATCTCCATCATAGAGAACTCTCTTAGCCTTATTACACCTTGCCTTGGAGAAATCTCATTCCTAAAGGCTTTTCCTATCTGTGCAACACCAAGAGGCATCTTGCCTCTAGATATCTCATAAAGGCGCTTGAACTCTGTGAACATTCCTTGGGCAGTCTCAGGCCTCATAAAACCCTCATTTTCACTATAAGGTCCTATGGTTGTTCTGAACATGGTCAGAAAATGCCCTACACTCCATTTTGTGTTTCCACAGTCTGGACATTTTACATCTCCTTTGTTCATCTCTTTCTCCATATCCTCTATGCTCATCCCTTCTGAGACATGGCGATCAAATTCCATCAATAAATGATCTGCTCTGAACTTCTTATGGCATTTTGAGCACTCTGCCATAGGGTCTTTAAAGCTCCCTACATGACCTGATGCTTCAAACACAATATATGGAGATATTAAAGGTGTATCAACCTCTGCGAAGCTATGCTTATGAATAAAATAATCCCTCCATAATCTTATTACCTTATCCTTAAGCTTCACACCTAATTCTCCAAAGGATACGAACCCGCCTACTCCACCATAGATTTCTAGGGCTTGCCAAAAGAATCCTCTTCTCCTAGCTAACTCAGCCAACTTCTCAGCCTTATTCTCTCTTTTTGATTCCAATAGAGCTCTTGGCAAACATTCCATCTAATTAAATTAAAAGGATTACTTTATTGATTTTGAAAATTTTAGAGCTTATAACCTATCTTCCTAAGAAGATCCTTTCTCCATTTAATATCCTCTTCTTTTTCTATTCCCTTGGATTTGAAGCCATCTATGACTCCTAAAATCCCTCTGCCTTGATCTGTCTCAGCAAGAATCACCTCGACTGGATTCGCTGTTGCACAATAAATGTTACAGACTTCAGGCACTTCCCTGATTCTGTTCAATACGTTGATAGGATATGCATTTTTCATGAAGATTATGAAGATATGTCCTGAACTTAATTTAAAAGCTGTTTCTGTGGCGAGTCTTCTCAATTCATCATCATTCCCCTCATGCCTAACAAGACACTTACCAGAAGATTCACAAAAAGCTAAGCCAAACTTTATGTTTGGGACTGAATTCACCAGAACTTCATAAATATCTTCGACAGTCTTTATGAAGTGACTCTGCCCAATAATTATATTCATGCCCTCAAGGGGCTCTATCTTAACTATCTTTAATTCCAATTTAATTCTAAAGATAAGAGGATGAATTAGATTTAATGTTTTCTTTGAGCTTTGTAAATCTAGTTTATAGAAACTTTCTAATGATATAAATGACAGTATGTCACGCGTCAAGCGTAAGGTTTATATCTTCGTTTTTACACTTAAATAAATATCTTTTGGTGTATGATTTGGTTCCTGAAAAAAAATCCTCAGATCTTCATAGGCTACAGAGATTAATCGACAGATGCCCTAAGTGTGGAAAGGGTCCTATGATAGTAGATACTTCAAGCGGTGAATTATTCTGTAGCAACTGTGGGTTTGTAGTAAAAGAGAAGATAGAAGAGGTTGGTCCTGAGTGGCGTGCGTTTTCTAAAGAGGAGAAGGAGGATAGGAGTCGCACAGGAATACCATCATCCCTTGCTATGCATGATATGGGCTTAGCAACGGTTATAGGGACTAAGGATATAGACGCCTCAGGAAAGTCTCTCCCTGCCTCTATGAGAGCTACAATCGAACGCCTTCGTACTTGGGATAGCAGAAGTCAGGTTCATGAACCTGTAGACAGGAATTTGAGACAGGCATTCAGCGAATTAGATAGGCTTGCTGATAAGCTCAACGTAGGTGATGCAGTTATAGAAAGGTCTGCTTATATCTATCGTAAAGCATTAGAAAGAGGATTAGTAAGAGGAAGGTCTATATCTGCATTGATAGCTGCAGCTTTATATGCAGCATGCCGTGACACAGAAACTCCTAGGACTCTTAAAGATGTAAGCGCTGTAAGCAACATTAGAAAGAAGGATATAGCTAGATGCTATCGCTTACTTCTTAGAGAGATGGAGATGAAGATGCCTGTAGTGGACCCAGTCAAATGTGTGTCTAGGATTGCAAGCAAAGCAAGACTCTCAGAGAAGACGAAGAGAAGAGCGTTAGAAATACTGAAGAAGGCTGAGGAGACAAAGACATCAGCAGGCAAGGATCCTATGGGTCTCGCAGCAGCAGCATTGTATGTTGCTTGTGTATTAGAAGGAGAGAACAAGACTCAAAAGGATATAGCTGAAGCAGCATTAGTAACAGAAGTTACTATTCGTAATCGCTATAAAGGATTAAAATCAGCATTAAAGCTCTGATAGATAACATCAAAAAAATTTCAAAATCAAGAATGAAGTAAAAACAAAATCTTATCAATCCCACAAATAATACTATATCGATGAGTATTGCCTATCAAAAAGAACTATACTTTCCTTGAACACATGGCAGATGCATTTATAGAAGCTCGAGGCAAGAATTTGGAGGAAGCATTCGAGAGCGCTGGCATGGCTTTAGTAGATGCAATGATTCATATAGAAAAAGTTGATGAAAAGATCGAGGAGATTATAAAAGTAAATGGCTGGGATTTGAAGAGTCTTTTATACAATTGGTTGGAAGATTTGCTTATAAAGGTTACATCTGAAGGAAAGGTCTATTCACATTTTAATGTGAAGATAAATGAGAAGGAAGGAATCTATGAGTTAGAAGCTATAGCAAAAGGAGAGAATTTAGATATTGGCAAGCATGAGCCTAAGACTGAAGTTAAAGCTGTAACATATCACATGATGGAGATAAAGCAAAATCGAAAAGGAGTTACCCTTCGTTTTCTCTTAGACTTATAATCCTTAAATAAGAAATTTTTATCTATGTTATTATGAGTGACCCAGAGCTTGAAAGAATTTTAGAAGAAAAAGCTAAATTAATCAAGGAGACAGGCAAGAAGATGGAGATCAAAGAGCCTTTGAACATTACATCGAATAACTTTGAAAAGACGATAAACTCAAACAAACCTGTAATCGTAGACTTTTGGGCTGAATGGTGTGCTCCGTGCAGATTCATGCTACCTGTGTTTGAGAAGTTGGCAGCAAAATATGGTGATAAGATGATCTTTGGTAGGTTAAATGTTGACGATAATGCTGAGATAGCGAATCGATATCAAGTATTCTCCATACCTACTTTCATGATATTCGTGAAGGGCAAACCTACTGATATGGTAGTAGGCGCAGTCGGAGAAAAAAGTCTTGAGAAAGTCATAGCAAAATACATAGGATCATAAATTAGTTATTTTTAATGGATAAAGCTAATTACCCCTTCTCTTATAAATTATAAACAAAAAGTTTAATTGATTACTTTAATTTTTATCAGCGTGAAAAGAGGCGATATTATGCTGAAATTTAAAGCTCCACAAAAAGTCTTTCAGATAGGAAAGGTGAAGATTGGTGGACAACCTGGAGAGAACCCAAAAGTAATGATAGGAACTATCTTCTACGAGAAGCATAAAATAATGATAGATGAGAAGAAAGGCGATTTCGATAAGAAGGCAGCAGAAGCTCTGATAAATAAGCAAGATAAGCTATGTGAAGAAACAGGGCTACAGTCAGTGTTAGATGTTGTATGTATATCTATTGAAGGGATTCCAAAGATCTTGGACTTCGTTGCAAAGGTTACAGATTCTCCAATGCTGTACGATGCTTGGAGAATTGATACAAAACTTGCAGGTCTTAAATACATATCACAAGTCGGATTATCTAACAGAATTGTTTACAATAGCATAATGCCCTTACCACCTCCAAAGAAGGAAGAGATGGACGCCATAAAAGCAGCAAAGCTAAAGTCATCCATAGTTCTAGCGTATAATGTTAAGGATAGAAGCGTGAACGGGGTTATATCAATTCTAAGAGGAACAGATAAGGAAAAAGGTCTGTTGAAGGTTGCTGAAGAGGCTGGTATTTCGATGCCATTGGTAGACGTAACATTATTCACCTATATTCCAAGCATAGGGATGGGTTGCAAAGCTGTTTACGCAGTGAAGGATGAGCTAGGATTGCCAGCTGGTGGTGCTCCAGGAAATGCCACCACAACTTGGAAGATGCCAAAAGAGAGATGGGGTCTTGATGTTTTCAAGGCTTGTGAAGCAAGTGTTCAGGCTGCAGCCGTTGCCTTCGGTGCAGACTATCTGTTATATGGGACAATAGAATCAGCCCCTTGGGTAATCCCTGCATGTGCGGCTGTAGATTCCATGGCTGCTACTGTGGCTAACTTTGAATACAAGATGCCATTGCCTGAAGCCCATCCATTGAATAAGATGTTCCCTGACTTCGTTGAGAAACTAAAGAAAGCTACTGCGATATAAAAGCCAAGCATGTAGCAAATATTCTACGTGCTTCTCCCTCTTTTTTAATCTAACCTGTAAGGTTCTTCACCTTCTTAAGATAATTTTCTCTAACTTTTAAAGCCATTATAGTAATTTAATACTCTTTTTTAATACTTGAGCTTGATTGTCATAAACTAAATTAATGGACCGGACGGGATTTGAACCCGTGATCTTCGCATTGCGAATGCGACGTCACTACCAGACTGGACTACCGGCCCAAATCTCATCCAATAAGCATTGTGATTTAAGCCTTGTCACATAATGGCTTTCTTGGCGCACAGCGCTTAGATCTTCATCCCAAAAAGGTCAGCTCGCCCGTCGAACGAACGCTGTACACCATTAAGACCAAGAGAAGTATGATTTAGCTAATATTAATTTTTTTCAGAAACTTTTTACGAATCCATTTTTGCTAATATATCCGTGGCCGCCGTGGTGTAGTGGTAGACACAGGGGCCTGTGGATCAAAGCAAAGAGCCTCTAGCCCGGGTTCGATGTAAAAGGTTACGAAAATCCCGGCGGCGGCCCTTTATAACCTCTAAGTTTGAATATTATCAAATAAAAATCCTACTAGTTAAAATTCTAAGAGAAATCTTAAAGGTTTAAACAACGATTCTTTTCAGATGATGATCCTTAAACTTGTTGATGTGAGCTACAGCTTCGCCAACTCTGACGAAATGCTTGCCACAGTCACAATCATACTCGAAAGTGCTCTGCTGAGATAAATCGTCTGCTTTTTTACTCATTATTTATCTACCTTAACCTTTGTTGCAAGACCCTTAAAGTAACTAATATTTTAGCTTTTTGGAAGATAATTTCAAATTTTTATAAAAAAGAATACATAGAATTTAGCGTAAAAATCAACTTTAATGAGCTATTCACTTAATCGACTTGTCCAATCTGCAATTTTATGCTTTTTACACTCTTTATACTCACTTATTGTTATCAATGATCTTCATTAGAGGTTTATTTGGCCTAAATCCTACATTACGTAGCTATGGCTTTTTCGTGATCTCTGCCAAAATCTTCAAATTTAGGTAATTCTCCTTCAGTGATACGTCTTTTGGTATTTATTTTTGATGCTTGATATTCAGTATAGCCTTGAGCCTCTTCTCTTTATTTGTTTAAGCCTGATCAGATGCTCTCTTTTGATAACCTTTTTTCTACGCTCTACAGTAAAGCCACAGGAAAGGCACCTATAGATATCCACAAGGTGCTTATTGTTTTCACTGAGTTCTGTTGTGGCATATGCCAAGATTAACTTACAAAAAGGGCACCTTACCCCAATCCACCCTCTGTTATATAGAATAAATATTGTATAAACTTTTCGTTTACAAATTGCCTCATCGAACCATCTTTGACTGAGCATACTTAAAGTGCACTAAGACAGTGGATGGTCTTTCAGCTAGCATTCCAATAACGAGCTAATGCGATCAACGCCTCTTCAAATAGATGCTTATCAGGCATTATATCGACTTTTACACCCATTTCACATAAGGTCTTAGCTGTTGCAGGACCTATAGCTACAATAGTCAATCTGCTGTTCATTATGTCTCTTAGCTTTTCCATGGATATTTGTTCCATAAGAATTTGGAATAGGTTCTTGACACATAATGAGCTACTGAAGATAATAGCGTGAATCTTTCCACTAATCAAGTCTTGAAAGAATCTCTCCTTGATATTCTGGTCAATAGGAAGCAGTGATTCATATACGTAAACTTCCTGCACTTTTGCACCCATCTTTCTCAGACTCTTTTCTAAGGTAGGAGTTGCTCCCCTAGTTCGAGGGATGCAAATTAATTTGCCAGAAATATCGAATTGTTGTAAGCTCTGTATTATTCCTTCTGAGCTGTACTTTTCTGGGACTAAATCTACATGGATTTGATGGGCTTTAAGCTCATGTGCAGTTCTAGGACCAACAGCTATCGTTATGGTTTTTTCTAAACACTCTATGAGCTGATCTCTTAATCTTAAGCTCTCAGCAGCATTAAGTAGATACCTTACGCCATTAATACTCATGAAGATAACATAGTCGATTTTCCCTTTCATAAGATCTTCAATGAATTTTTTTATGGGCGATAAATCACTAGGTCCTTTGATCTCTACAGTTGGTATAAGGTAAGGTTTTCCTCCTTTCTCCTCGATCATCTTACAAGCTTCTTTAGCTTGATCAAGAGGCCTTGTTATAGCTATTGTCCTTCCTCTTAGCATAAAGGCATCTTGAACCATGAGAGCTTCCTTCCTAGCTTAACAACTTCTCCTATAACTATAACTGCTGGAGGTTTCACATTTCTCTCCTTTGCCTCTTTTGCTATCGTGCCTAGCTTGCCTATCAAGCTCCTTTGCCTCTTTATAGTCCCCCATTCTATGATAGCCACAGGTGTATTTGGATCTAAACCTCCTTCTATTAGATTATTTACTATGAATTCTAATCGCTCTACACCCATCAGAATGACAATTGTATCAACAGAGCCAGCCAATTTAATCCAATTAACAACTCTCTCTGCCTTTTCTGCTTGATGGCCTGTAACTATGGCAACAGAAGAAGAATAATCTCTATGAGTAAGAGGGATGCCAGCGTAAGCAGGAGCTGCTAAAGCTGAAGTAACTCCAGGTACTACCTCGAAATCTATATCATTGTCAGTTAGTGCTTCAGCTTCTTCCCCGCCTCTACCAAAGAGAAAAGGATCGCCTCCTTTTAGTCTGACTACTTTTTTGCCATCAAGAGCTGCATTAATGATCAATTCGTTAATCTTTTCTTGAGGTAACTCATGCCTTCCTGATTTTTTCCCAACATAGATCTTCTTTGCTCTTTTTGAGACTAGCTTAAGAATCGATTTGGTTATCAGTCTATCATAAATCACTACGTCAGCCTTTCTTAAGAGCTCAACAGCCCTTATCGTAAGTAGTTTATGATCACCTGGTCCAGCGCCAACAAGAAAAACTTTACCACGACCCATACTTCTCCCTCCATTCAGCCTCAAAGTCCTTGGCTCCTTGCTCCATTAGGCTTTGAGCGACCTTCCTGCCTAAATCTTCAGCCTCATCCAAGCTACCTTTGGCAAAGGAAGAGATTTTCTTCTGACCACTGATCGAAAAGATGCAACTATAAAGCGATAAAGTTCTATCATCAGCACGCCCAATAGCGCCTATAGGCACACGACAACCACCTTTGAGTGAGAGTACAAGACTCCTCTCAGCGGTAACTTCAGCCCTTGTTGGGGGATGATCGATAGATCGAAGAAGCTTCATAAAATCCTCATCGTCTTTTCTTACAACTATGGCTAAGGCTCCTTGCCCTGCAGCAGGGGTGAATCGATCTAACGAAAAACGCTCTGCAATCAGGCTTTCTAGCCCCATCCTGTCAAGACCAGCTTCAGCGAGTACAATTCCGTCAAATTCGCCTCGGTTTACCTTTGCAATTCTGGTTTCAACATTACCTCTTATGGGTCTAACTTCTAAATCAGGTCGGAGAAATTTGATCTGAGCCATCCTCCTCAAGCTACCAGTCCCTATAACTGCACCTTTAGCTAATACATCAAAGAGAATTTTACCTTTTGAAATAAGAACATCGTGCGGAGAACTCCTCTTCGGTATTGCTGCCATAATCGTCTCTAAGGATTCTACAATAGGGACATCCTTAAGGCTATGTACAGCGAAGTCGATCTCTCCTCTTACTATTGCTAAATCTATCTCTTTTTCGAAGATACCTTTCCTATCGATGGTAAAAAGAGGTTTCTTTCTCTCTTTGTCTCCCAGCGTTTTGATGACCTTAACCTTAAATTCTAGCTCTGGATGGACGAATTTGAGACTGTCTAGAACAGTCTTTGTCTGTATCAGGGAGAGTTTGCTTCCCCTTGTTCCAACTGTTAGAATCATCTTTAAACAGACCTACTTTTGATTGATACTCCATGCAGAGCGCTATCAAAGGCGTTAATAGTTTTCTCTAAATCCTCTTCACTATGTGCTATCGATAAAAAGCAAGTCTCAAATTGTGATGGCGGTATAAACACGCCATGCTTTAAGAGCTCTTGAAAATATGCGTGGAACTTATGAGTATCAGACAACTTAGCACTAGTGTAGTCGATAACTGAATGGGGAGAGAAGAAGATTTGGAACATAGAGGCTATTTTGTTCACTTGTGCTTCTACATGATAATCTGAAGCTAAATCTACAAGAGCTTTCTTTAACTCTTCACAATTCTTTTCAAGTTTAGGATAGATTTTACCTTGTTTTTTACTTAGAGTTTGGAGAGCAGAATAGCCAGCAGTTACTGAAATAGGATTACCACTGAAAGTTCCTGCTTGATACACTTTGCCAGATGGGGATAAGTATTGCATGATCTCCCTCCCACCACCAAAAGCAGCTATTGGAAAGCCACCACCAAGAATTTTGCCTAAAGTCGTTATATCGGGTTTTATATTGTAATATTCTTGTGCTCCTCCTAGGGCAAGCCTGAAGCCTGTGATGATTTCATCAAAGATGAGGATTATGCCATAATCTTTTGTTAACTTTCTTATCTGATTCAGATACTTATCTTTTGGTAGAATGAGACCAGCATTTCCTATGACTGGCTCGATGATCAAAGCAGCTATATCATGCCCCTCACGCCTAATAACCTCCTCCAAAACCTGAAAGTTGTTATAAGGTAGGACTATAGTGTTTAGAGTTGATTCTTCAGGGATGCCAAGTGAATCAGGGGTTCCGAATGATGTAGCTCCTGATCCTGCCTTGACAAGGACATAATCATGAGACCCATGAAAGCATCCCTCGAACTTGATGATCTTCTTCCTTCCAGTGAAGCCTCTTGCGAGCCTTATTGCATGCATAGTAGCCTCAGTACCTGAGTTAACGAGCCTTAGCATCTCCATACATGGGACTAAATTGCTTATCATCTCTGAAAAATTGACTTCTAAAGCTGTTGGAGTACCATAAAGAGTGCCTTTTGCCAATTGCTCTCTCACAGAATTCAAGACCTCCTCAAATGAGTGTCCTAATATGAGTGATCCATAAGCCATACAGTAATCTATGAAAGAGTCTCCATCTAAACTGTATATTCTTGAACCTTTTGCTCTATTAACAAAGAATGGGTATGGTTCAAATGCTCTAACAGGGCTGTTTACCCCACCAGGTAGAACCTTCTTGGCTCTCTCGAAGAGTTCATATGATCTAGCTCTACTTAAAGCTGATTCAACCATGATCCCAAATCCTTAGCGAAGTATGTTATAATCAGATCAGCACCAGCCCTTTTAATTCCTGTCAAGATTTCAAGGATAGCATCTCTCTCATCTATCCATCCCATTTTAGCAGCAGCCTTCACCATAGCATATTCTCCACTTACATTATAAGCTGCAATAGGCACTCTGAACTTTGATTTGGCACGATATATTATATCTAAGTAAGGTAGGGCTGGCTTGACCATTATTATGTCAGCACCCTCACTTATATCTAGCTCCATTTCACGTAAAGCTTCGTCTGGATTCCCATAACCCATCTGATAGCTCTTTCTATCCCCGAACTTAGGCTTAGATTCAACAGCTTCCCTAAAGGGACCGTAGAAGCAAGAGGCATACTTAGCAGAGTAAGCCATTATACCTACTTGGTTGAAACCAGAGTCATCTAAAGCCTTTCTAATAGATTTGACTTGACCGTCTATCATACCAGATGGAGCTACAATGTCAGCTCCAGCCTGAGCATGACTTATAGCTACTTTCTGCAAGATTTCGAGAGTGAGATCATTGATGATTTCACCATCTTTTACTATGCCACAATGTCCATGGGTTGTATATTCACAGATGCAAACGTCTGTTATAACGACAATTTGATTGCTGAATTCATTCTTCAGATTATGGATAGTCTTCTGAATGATCCCATCCATAGCAAATGCTTTGGAGCCTGTTTCGTCTTTCTTTGATGGTATGCCAAAAAGGATTACGGCCTTTATGCCTTGTTCAGTTGCTTGCTTAACTTCGCCGACTACATATTGAATGGGTAATCGAGAATACCCTGGCATCGACTTGATAGGGGTAGGTACCTTTGCACTTTCATCGACAAAAATAGGATATATTAGGTCGCTTGGGTGAAGCCTAACTTTGTGCATTATATCCCGCAAGGCAGGCGTTCTACGTAGCCTTCTCATCCTAATTGAGGGAAAACTCAAGAGATCCTTAACACCTCTTAAAGACTTTAATTGGTTATAGCAGAGAGACCTTTATAACTCTCATCATTGACCTCGAAATACTCTAGAATTTTCATAGCTACTCCTTGAGCTTCATTAAACCTTCCATCTTTTAAAAGCCTCTTTATGTGATCATCTTTGAGTATTTTGTAGATAGCCTTCCTTCGAACTTTCTGATCCAGAATGCGTTGCTTCAGGATTGCTCTAACATAATTCTGCAGCTTAATTTGAAGCAAATCCTCTTGAGTGATCATTTTTTCTATTCTTTGTCTCAGAACTCTAGCCATCGCTGGGCTTTTTCCATTGGTCGATATAGCTATCCTTACCTCTCCAATCTTGGCCAAGGCTGGAAATATAAAATCGCTGATTGAAGGGTCATCTACTGCATAAACCATGCATCCTGCTTCTTTAGCATGCTTGGCGAGCTGGACGTTAAGATTTCGATCATTTGTGGCAACTACGAGTACATCGGGCTTAGGACTAAGATTATTAATGAATGACCTTCCATCCTTAATGTCTGCTTTTAGTAAATCAATCCTTTTCATTTGATGCAACTTCTTGATGCCACTTGAGAAGGTTTTACTCACGACTAGAACTTTTGAACCAGCATCCAGAAAGCTCAAGGTCTTTCTATAGCTTTCTGATCCCCCTCCAACTATAACAACATACTTACCGTCAAACTTGAGGTCTATAATCAACTTGCTCTAAGCCCACCTTTAGATACATCAAATTTAAAACTTATAGTGAGTAAATTTTTGAACTTCTCCAAAAGTGTCCTGTAATCCACTGAGATTTTCACAGGGGGCATAGCTATTTCTATCAAAGTATTCAAGCCCAAAAAGTGTTCTACAGATTCAATAGCTTTAGTCCCGAACCCTTCAAAACATGGCAATGCCCCTGGCAAGTAAACCAATCCGATTCTACTTCTTAATCCTATTCCCAGCCACCCCTCACCTAATTATAATAAAGCTTATATTTAAGCTGGATGGCTTATCCAACCATGCATTCCTCTACTGGAAATATTAACATTGTGAACGTGAGGATTACGCATAAGAAATCACGAGTCACCTTAATGGAAGCTGTAGCCTTCAAGGATAGGAAAGGTGCGTTAACTGAGATCCGTTCCATGGCTAATAATATTGACGAATGCGTCCTCCTTCAAACATGTAACCGCGTGGAGCTCTATACCGTAGGTAAAGATGGTGAGAAGATAGCCAAGATGCTAAGTGAATACTTGATAAATAGGGCAGGAAGTATGGCTGAAGAAGCATCTAGAGCCATCGAGATCTCTTTGAATCAAGATGCTTTGAGGCATATTTTAAGAGTCGCATCTGGATTGGAGTCGATGATAGTAGGTGAGGATCAAATCCTTAGTCAAGTTTGGGATGCATATTTAGAAGCTGAATCTGTAGGAATGGTAGGACCAGTGCTTAAAACTGTGTTCAGTAAGGCAGTGAGCGTCGGAAGACTGGTGAGGAATGAGACGGGTATCAATAAAGGAGCTGTATCAATAGGTTCAGCTGCAGTTGAGCTAGCAGAATCGCTATTGGGTAACCTTAATGAAAAGAAAGTTCTAGTGATAGGTGCGGGAGAGACAGGGACTCTTGTAGCTAAGGCATTAGCTAGGCGCTATCTTAATGCTATCTTCGTTGCTAATAGAACATATGAACGAGCCTTAAAGTTGGCTGAGGAGCTTTGTGGCAAGGCTGTAAAGTTCGATAGGCTAGAAGAGGCACTCATAGATGCTGATGTAGTTATCTGTTCTACATCTGCACCTCATTATCTGTTAACAAGAGAATTGGTTTGTGGAGTTATGAAGCAACGCCATAGCCGAAGCGACTTAATGATCATCGATATTTCAAACCCTCGAAATGTTGAGAAATCAGTACAAGATATAGAGGGAGTAAAGCTTCACAACATAGACGATCTCCAAATGATAGCAGAGAAGAATAAGGAGGAGCGGCAGAAGAGCGTAGAAAAAGCCTCAAAAATTATAGATGAGGAGCTACCTTTGCTTGATAGAGATTTGAAAGCCCAGTCTGTTAGAAACATCATTTCTTCCTTATTCTTACGCACTGAAGAAGTACGCCAAAGAGAGCTAATGAAAGCCCTTAACATGCTGGGAAACATTGACGAAAAAGAAAGGAAGATAATTGACGATTTGACCTGCATCTTAGTGAAGCAGACATTTGTACCTATTATTGAGAATTTACGTATAGCAGCTATGAATAATGACAAGCAACTGATAGACGTTGCAGTTAAGTTGTTTGGAATGGAGGCGAGTTAATTTACTAGAATGGGGTAGTGCCTATGGATGAAGTAGGGCTAGTTCTTATTGGGCACGGTAGTAAGCTTCCTCACAATAGGGAAAACTTAGAAAAATTGGCCGATATTTTACGAAAGAAGTCGAGGTTTAAGATAGTTGAAGCTTCTTTTATGGTAAGAGACAGGCCGAAAATCCCAGAGGCAATAGAGAGTATTGCTGAGCAAGGAGTCAAGAAGATTGTTTTGATCCCTACCTTCCTAGCCCATGGTGTACATACAGAACAAGAGATTCCAGAAATACTGGGATTAAAAGGGGAAGAATCTATGTTAAAAGCGCAAGGAGTAGAAATAATCTACGGAGAACCCCTAGGCTCTGATGAGCGAATAGCTGAAATCATAGAAGAAAAGGCTTTGAGAGCACTAGGTCAAGAAGGTAGCGAAGCCTACATAACGTATGACATAGGCACCCTCACGACCTCAAATAAAATGTTCGAGAGTAGCATAAGCATAGTGAGGCAAGTCCTTAGCGATACTTTAGAAAAGGTTCCTAAGACTCATGCCACTATCATTGAACGAGTTGTCCATGCTACCGCCGATCCCGAATTTGCCAAGTTATTATTCATCAGTGAGAAAGCCATTGAAGCAGGAGTAGATGCTATCAGAGCTGGAGCAAGTGTAATAACTGATGTGAAGATGGTAAAGTCGGGTATAAATGAGTCAAGGCTGAAAAGGTTTGGAGGAAGAATCCTCACCTATATTGATGATGAACGAGCCATCAAATTAGCTAATCATGAATTGATAACAAGGGCTGCTGCTGCCATGCATTTGGCTGTAAATGAAGGAGTAGATGGGTCTATTATAATAATTGGAAACTCGCCTACAGCTGCATTCGAATTGGCAAATGTGATAAAGCAAGGGTTAGCCAGACCAGCCTTAATCGTGGCTACTCCTGTGGGCTTCATAGGTGCTGCGAAGTCAAAGGAGACTATTTTGCAATTACCCATACCTTTCATAATAGTCAAGGGTCACAAAGGCGGGAGCGCCGTGGCTGTAGCTATAATTAATGCACTACTCTCTATCGCAGAAAGAGAAACTAAAACGTCTGAGGCTTAAAGGTGTTAAGATGAGAAGAGTTTTGAGGTATGGTATTACGACTGGTGCATGTGCTGCAGCCGCTGCTAAGGCCGCTCTAATTACTTTGCTCAGTAATCCCGTCAATAGAATAGGCATACCTAGCCCAATAGGCATACGCTTTGAGATATTAGTGAAGGAAAGTAGGAAGCTCAGTGACGATACTGCCATAGCTCACGTCATAAAGGATTCTGGAGATGATATAGACGTCACGAACAAATTGGAGATATCTGCCACTGTAAGGCTAAATGATGATGGTAAGATCATGATAAAAGGCGGTAATGGTATCGGCATCGCCACAAAGCCTGGTCTACCTGTCCCGATAGGCAAATCAGCCATTAACCCTGTCCCAAGGAGGATGATAGAGGATGCTATCAAGGAGGCTTTACCGGATGGCAAAGGTGTTGAAGTGATTTTAAGTGCTATTGGAGGCGAGAAAGTTGCTGAAAGGACTCTTAATCCAAAGTTAGGCGTAGTTGGAGGCATATCCATCCTTGGTACAACAGGTGTAGTGAAGCCATTATCAATGGATGCATATAGGCGCTCATTAGTTCCTCAAATCAATGTTGCCATTGCCCGAGGCTATGAGCGTATATTCTTGGTACCAGGTAACATAGGAGAGAGGATAACTAAGCAGTTATTCAAAGTTCCTGAAGATGCTATAATTCAAACAGGGGACTTTATGGGCTATATGTTAGATAAAGCTGTCGAGAAAGGGGTGAAGGAGATCATAATTCTTGGACATCCAGGGAAGCTCGTCAAGTTGGCAGCAGGGATATTCAATACACATCATAAGGTAGCTGATGCTCGAAAAGAAGTCATAGCTGCCTATGCTGGTGCTGCTGGCGCAGATAAAGAGCTTATACGCATGATATTAAGATCGAACACTACAGAAGAGGCAATCGAGTTTCTTAAGCGCACCAGTTTATTACAACCAACGTTCGATGAGATAGCTAAAAGGATCAGTTTACGCTCCATGGAAAGAATAGAGAATAAAGCCAAGATAGGAGCAATACTGGTCTCTTTAGATGAAACCGTCCTCGGAATGGATGAAAACACCAGGTGTATGCTACATGGATAAGATATATGTAATTGGGGTAGGTCCAGGCTCGCCAGATTACATAACCCCGATAGCTAGAAAGGCTGTGCAGAATGCTCATCTCGTTGTAGGAGCTGAAAGGGCCTTAAGCTTATTTCTAGAAGACATAAAAGGAGAAGTGTTACCCTTAACTGGTAAGAACGTAGGTGAAGCCCTCAAATATGCAATTGAGTCTGCTAAGATAGGTAAAACAGTAGCGGTATTATCGACAGGAGATCCTGGCTTCTCTGGTCTTTTAAGACCAGTCTTGAATAATATAACAGAAGATGTCAGGGTTGATGTAATCCCTGGCATAAGTTCAATACAAATATGCGCAGCTCGCCTTCATATATGCTGGGATGAGATTGATCTATTTAGCTTCCATGAAGGAGCAAGCCATGAAAAAATGATGAGGCTAGCCAAAGCTGTTAAAGAGGGGAGAAATGTCATGCTCCTTCCAGATCCTAAGTCTTTTCCTCCTAATGAGATTGCAAAGTTTCTTATTAATAATGGGATCAGTAAAGAAACACCTGTTGTTGTATGCGAGAATCTAACCCTTCTTAACGAGAAGATTATTATGGGCACCTTAGAAAGAGTGTTGAAGCTTGATCTCGGTCCATTATGCGTAATGGTCGTTAGAGGGCGTCATTAAAACAGAGCTATTAGAGTAGTTAAAAGTGATCGATATGTGGGTTTGCAGAACTCCTGGGATTCCTGATGAATTATTTACACGAAGTGATAAAGTCCCTGGACCCACAAAGGAAGAGATAAGAGTGCTAACAATCTCGAAGGCCCGTCTTTGTGAAGGTTCTTACGTTATAGATGTTGGTTGTGGTACAGGTAGCTTAACTATTGAGGCAGCCCTTCAAGTAGCCAAAAATGGTAAGGTCTTTGCAATAGATGAGGATGAAGAACCCATCAGATTGACCAAAGAGAATGTAGCAAAATTTGGTATCCAAAGTATCGTGCAAGTGATATATGGAAAGGCTCCTGAAGTTATGTCGAATCTACCGAAGGTCGATTCTGTTATCATAGGAGGAAGCTCATCTTTAAGAGAAGTGATAAGGGCTTCTTATGAAAAGCTGAAGAAAGATGGTCGGATAGTCGTAAACACAGTCCTATTAGAGACAGGTTATACGGCTTTAGATGAGATCAAAAAGCTGAAATTTAAAGATATAGATGTTACACAGGTTTTCGTGGCTAAAGGGAGAGAGATAGGCACTGGGATGATGATGCTGGCAAGGAATCCAGTTACGATTATATCGGCTACGAAAGCTTAAGGTGAAAAGCTTGGCAGGTAAAGTCATAGGAATTGGTATAGGTCCTGGCGATCCTGAACTCATTACTATCAAGGCTGTAAAAACGTTAAAGACGGCAGATGTGATATGCGTCCCAAAGGCTCATGTAGAGAAGCCCAGCATGGCTCTTGCCATGGTTAAGCATATCTTAGAGAAGAGGGAAAGACCGCCTGAAGTACTTGAGTTAGTTTTCCCTATGACGAAGGACGAATCTGAGCTTAAAAGATCATGGGCTAGAAATGCTGATATTATAGCTGAGAAGGCTAAAAACGGCAATACAATCGCTTTCATCACGTTAGGTGACCCTATGTTTTACAGCACATTTATTTACCTTTACCAAAGCATGAAGGAAAGGTACCCTGAAGTCAAACTTGAAATAATACCTGGCATCACATCTTTGACTGCTTGTGCCGCAAGTTCCAAGATACCCCTTGCTGAAAGAGACGAAGCAGTTGTAATCATTCCCTCTGACTTTGATTCAAAACAGATCGAAGAAATGGCTAAATACATAGACAACTTTGTTTTCATGAAAGGTGCTCAGCGCTTAAAAGATCTGGTTCCAATTTTAGAGAGAGCTGGATTCACAAAGAAATCTACCATTGTCTTAGCCAAGAGATGCACGATGCCCAAAGAAAAGTTAATGATTGGAAAGCTCATCGATGTGCAAAGCTGGGATATTTATGAAGATTATTTTTCAATGGTAATAATAAAAAGGATTGAACTTCAAAGTAACAGAAAATAGAGTTGAGTGTAATATGAGTAAAGTTATCTTCATCGGTGCAGGTCCCGGGGATCCTGAACTAATAACCCTCAAAGGGAAGAAAATTCTTGAAAAAGCAGATTTAGTCATTTACGCTGGCTCACTCTTAAATCCTGAAATACTCAAGTTCACCAAGCCAGATGTTAAGCTTTATGACAGTGCTATTATGAATCGGGAAGAGATCTTAAAAATAATGGTAAAAGCAGTGAGAGAGGGTAAGCTCGTTACAAGAGTGCATGATGGCGATCCTAGCATTTATGGCGCCTTGCAGGAGCAATTGGACTTTCTTGCAAAAGAAGGGATAGAGTGTGAGATAGTCCCAGGAGTGAGTTCCTTGTTCGCTGCAGCTGCAAGCTTAAAAAGAGAATTAACATTACCAAACATTTCTCAGACTGTTATAATAACTAGACCTAAGGGTAGGACCCCTGTACCAGAATCTGAAAGCATAAGAGAATTGGCAAAGCATAGAACAACCATGGCCATCTTCTTAGGTGTTCAGCATATAGATTCAGTCATAAAAGAGATCGAACAAGGAGGCTACTCAAAAGATACACCCGTAGCAGTAGTATATAGGGCTTCATGGCGAGAAGAGAAGATCGTCAAAGGTACATTGAATGATATAGTCGGAAAGGTTAAGGAGGCAGGAATAAAGGAAACGGCTTTGATCTTAGTAGGAGAAGTTTTGAACCCCAAGGCTTACGATTATTCGAAGCTTTATGATCCTTCATTCACTCATGGCTATCGTAAAGGCGATGATGATGTTCCATAGAAGTATAGCCGTTCTTACCCTCACTAGGCAAGGAGTAAAAACCGCATTCAAGATTAAGGATGTATTGGGCAAGATGAAATTAAGGTGCACTATATTTGCGCCTAAAAAGTATGCTCAGAAAGGAATCGTCCCGTTAGACAAGAAGTTAAGGGAATTTGTCAAAGATATCTTTGGCAAGGTAGATGCCATAGTGGCTGTTATGACTACTGGAATCATTGTCAGGACTATAGCCCCTTGTTTGAAGAGCAAGATGAGTGACCCTGCTATAGTGTGTGTCGATGATTCTGGGAGATTTGTAATTAGCTTACTATCAGGGCACTATGGAGGAGCTAACGAGCTGACAAGGTTAATAGCTAATGGGATAGGGGCTATGCCTGTCATTACTACAGCATCTGAGGTAATGGGAAAGAAGAGTGTTGAAGAGTTAGCGAGGAATTTGCATTGTGAAATCAAGAACCCTGAAAGCCTCACCGCTGTAAACTCTGCAATAGTAAACGGAGAAAGGTTAGTTATGGTTTTGACAGGAGATGTTAAAGTCCTAATGAATAAAATTTCGGACTATGAGATCAAGATGGCAAAAAACGCTGAAAGAGCGATGGAGATCGTAAAAGATTTCGATGCAGGCATAATAATTACAAAAGAAGAGATACTACAGAACGAGTTGAAGAAACCAGCTATAATCCTAAAGCCTCAGAAGATAACTATCGGTATAGGCTCAAGAAAAGACGTAAGTGAAAACGAGGTGATAGAAGCAGTGGATTTTGCTCTAACGCAAGTGAACATACCATTGGAAAGAGTGGACTGCTTAGCTACAATTGATGTTAAGAAGGATTCTTCAAGTATAGTAAACGCAGCTAAGAGATTAGGGTTAAACCTTGATTTTGTCAGTATTAATGCCCTTCGCTCTTTTAAGCATCCTGATCTTTCTCCTGACTCAAAATTAGTTGAGCAGAAGATTGGGGTTGGAGGAGTATGCGAACGAGTAGCTTTAATGGTTGCAGGGAAAAAAGCAAAGCTGATCCTCAAGAAGATGAAAGTAAAAGGTGTGACAGTAGCCATAGCAGAGGGCGAATAGCTGTAGTCGGTATCGGACCCGGCGCCCTTGAGCATATGACGCCTAAAGCCAAGCAAGAAATAGAAACTGCAGAAGTTATCATAGGATATGAAACTTATGTGAAGTTAATTCAGTCCATCATCAAACGTAATATTGAAGTTATTACCGGTAAGATGGGGCAAGAGATCGAGAGGGCTAAGATAGCTGTAATGAAAGCTTTAGAGAATAAGAGGGTTGCTGTTATCAGTAGTGGAGATCCTGGGATCTATGGCATGGCTGGCTTAGTGTTAGAAGTTGCTGAGCGTGAAAAAGCAAATATTCAAATAGAGATTGTTCCAGGTATAACAGCAGCTAATGTTGCAGCTGCAACGCTTGGGGCTCCTCTAATGGGAGATTTTGTCGTAATAAGCCTTAGTGACATTTTAATACCTTGGAATTTAATCGAGAAAAGATTAAGAGCAGCTGCTGATGCTGATTTCGTAATCGTTTTGTATAACCCTCAAAGTCAAGGGCGAAAAGAGCCATTAGCTAAAGCTCATAAAATATTGCTTGAATATAGAAAACCGAGCACTCCTGTAGGCATAGTAAAAAGAGCAGGAAGAAAAGGAGAGGAGACCATAATTACAACCCTCAAGGAACTGCTAGCTCATGGAGTAGACATGGTTACTACGATCATTATAGGAAATTCGACAACTCGCATCATTAATCAAAGAATGGTTACATCAAGAGGTTATGATTTTGTAGGTAAACTTAACGAAGATTAAGATTTCCCTTCTAGCTTCACCAACTTTGAGAAGAAGTGAATCATTCATGAGATTAGTTCTTTTCTTTATCACATCCTTACTTCCATTGCCTGATTCATCCTTAATCAAGGCAAACCTATAATTAGTCCAATAGCCAGTGCTAGAAGAACAAAACCACTTATCTTAGGTATGTATTTTTCATATCTGCCAACTCTTGCCCTGACTTTCTCATACATCTTCATTCCAATGATAGTGATCCCTACGAGGCTCACGGTTACCGATGATGCGTAGGCTACCATCAAGAAAAACGGGTTGACTCCACCAATTGCCAAGGCGAGAAGGGCGAACTCTTCTTCATGAGCGAAGCCAAGAAAAAAGGCGAAACTTGCTATCCCCCATAAGCTGAGAATAATACGCTTTGCATGATGGTGTATATGGGTATGACGACCAACTCCAGGGTGCTCATGTTCATGCTCATGCTCAATATCTTTGATATTGTCATGAAAGTGTCCATGCTGAGCCTTAAACTCATCTTTAACCCTCTCTGTAAGAAGCCTAAAAGCCAATAGTACTAATGCTATAAAGGCAATATATCTAAGAATTGGGCTCACAAAATTTATCAGATTGCTCACCAAAAGATAAACCCCTACAACAGCTATAGATGATATGAAGTGGAAAAATGAGATTATCCCTGAACTGATGAAAGCGTAGAATGTTGGCCTAACCGTCCTTGCAGAGTAAAGAAGGGCTATAGGCCAACCATGCCCAGGCTCTAATCCATGCAATAAGCCTATCATAATCACCCCTATTAGAGAGGCTTCAAAAGAGCTCATGTAGAATCTGCCTTTCCTTTGTTATTCATTTTAACATTTAGAAGCCCCAATATCTCTTTTCTAGCTTCACCAATAGTAAGAGGAAGCCGTTTATTTATTGGAAGATGGTTTTTCCTCCTTAGAATCTCAAAAAGGTGAGTTATTCTAGGAGAACGTAAGTTGATGCTTCTGATCAATTCCGTATTTGAGAAGATTTCCTCAGGTGAACCTTCTAATACAATCTTCCCTTTACTCAGGATGTGAAGTTTGTTAGCGAATAAGGGGACCATATCCACGTCATGGGTGGCCAATATTAAAGTAAGCCCCGACTCTTGATTTAGCTGGAGAAGTAGGTGCAGTATCTCGCTAGCAACTCTTGGATCCAGATTCGATATAGGTTCATCCATCACAAGAACCTCAGGGTGCATTGCAAGCACTCCTGCCAGTGCAACACGCTTCTTTTGACCCAGACTTAGAAAGTGTGGAGGCTTATCAGCGTATTCAGCCATACCAACAATCCTAAGAGCTTCATCGACAGATTTTTTGACTTTGTCAATTGGTTGACCAAGATTCAAGGGTCCGAAGGCAACATCCTGTTTTACAGTAGGCGCAAAAAGTTGATCATTCGGGTCTTGAAAGACGTAGCCTACTCGCCTTCTAAGATTGAATAAGGATTTAGATGTATATTCTAAGGGCTTATCTTCAAAGTAGATCTTGCCAGAAGTCGGTCTCAAGATTCCGTTCAAGTGAAGGAGAAGCGTCGTCTTCCCAGAACCATTGGGGCCTAATAGGACTATTCTTTCCCCCTTCGCAAAACTTAACGACACTCCATCTAATGCAAGAGTCCCGTCCGAATAGCGGTATGATACATTTTCTAATCGAAAAAGCATCTTTAATCACATGATCGAAAGATTCATCATAAAAAGGGTTACGAATACGAGGATAGTGTCAAAGAAAATGATTCCTATTAGAGAGATCCTTCCAGGTCGAGGAAGATCATCCAGAGTTCGAATACTACCGTCATACCCCCTAGCGTTCATAGCCATGAAAGTGTGTTCTCCTTGTTCCAAGGTTCTGATGAAGAGGTTTCCTGCAAGTAACGCTGTAGATCGAATTCTCTTCTGCCAGCTTGAATACCCAAGTCGAAGCTTCTGAGCAGTGTACATCTGTGCTACAACTTCCATGAAAGCAAATATGTACCGATAAATCAGCAAAGACATCTCAATCAAAATCCTTGGTATATGTGCTCGTCGAAGGGTGATGAAAATATCTGTCATTGAGGTTGTTAACACAAGGAAATACAGGCAAGAAAGAGCACCCTCAACTCTGAAAAATGTAGTAACACCCATCATAACACCACTTTTGAAAACAGTCCATCTAAACCAAGGTAAAACGATCTCTGTGAGGGGCTCTCCGTAGCCGAAGAACAAGGCGATAATGAAGCAACTTACGGCAACTATTATAGTCGGGTACACCAGCAAGCTCGAATAGAAGTGAGCTGGTATCTTGGCAAAGTGTAACAGCAAAGTAGTAGTCGTTAAGAATACGATTATTGGCACTAATGGCGACGGTGACGAGACGCTTAATATGAGTGCTGAGAGCGCAAAGAAAACCTTTGTTGCTGGGCTGCTCTTTGCTAGAGCATTTGTATAAGCACATCTGTCAATTTGTGCACATAGATTACCAAAGCTCATCATGCTTTCTATCTCCTCTAATAGTCAAATTTATGTGCACCTTATTTTTTTGCTCTCTTTCCCTTCTCGAATCCAATAAAGTATCCTATGATGATAGCTCCTATAGATGCTTGGAGTGCGAACAGCAAGCTTTCTATTTCACTGCTAGGCGGTTCCCAGATCGGGCTGAACCAAGGCTCATAACCTTGGTTCGAGATCAACTCTTCTACGGCGCTGTCTGCACCACCATATTTTGCTGACGGAGAAATAACAAAGGGTGTGATAAAGAGAGCCAACATCACTATGATTAGGACAACGTGCTTGGTCTTCACTATTCCTTCTCCTCCTGCTCATGTGCAGTAATAGGCAAGCTAATCACCTTCATCAAGGCGAGAAGTTGCCCCTTGTACTTAGCCAAAAAGTCAAAGAGAAAGATTGCAAGAATGCCTTCACCGATAGCTAACGGAATCTGTGTGATCGCAAAGATGGCTCCGAACTTCAAAAAAGCATCAAAGAAGCCTGCTGCTGTTGGAAAAACGAGAGCAAGCTGGACCGATGTGGTAACATAGGTAAACAAGTCTCCCAAAGCAGCGGCAAGAAAGATTCCAGCTGAAGTTGGCAGTCGCGCCTTCTTACAGGCGACCCATATCAAGTAAGCTACAACCGGCCCGACTATTCCCATTGAGAAGGTGTTTGCACCAAGGGTGGTCAGGCCTCCATGCGCCAACAGCAAAGCCTGGAACAACAAGGCGATCATTGAGAGAACTGAAGCGATCGCAGGTCCAAATACTACAGCAGCCAAACCCGAGCCAGTCGGATGTGAACAGCTACCAGTTACCGAAGGAAGCTTCAGAGCTGAAAGCACAAAGATGAATGCACCCATCAAAGCAAGAAGCGGCTTAGCTTCAGGAAGCTTCTTTGTGACCTCAGAAAGCCGATAGATACCGTAAGTTATGATCACAATAGAAATCACATACCAGATCTCCCACCATGGATGAGGTAGAAAACCTTCCATGATATGCATTTAATCCTCCCCGGTTGGATAATCCAACCAAAGATTTATAAACCTTTGTTTAACTAAAGTTAAAGTCAGGTTGAGTAAATCACGCAGAACGGCCCAAATGAACCTCTTAAGAGATAAGGGAGAATTCACTAAGTTCCAAATCCTCTTAGAGATAATGAGAAATCAACCACATGTAAAGCAGAAGGATATAAGTGATGTACTCGGAATCACTATACAAGCTGTTTCAAAATACTTTAAGAAATTGATGAAAGAAGGATTTTTGGAGGCTGGATCAGAGAGAGCGAACTACAGACTAACGCCTAAAGCGATTGAGAAATTGCGTGAGGACGCAAAGAATCTGGAGAGGCATGTCTCCATAATTATAAACGATCTAAAGATCGAACGTGTATGGCCAGCTATGGCAACACAGCCGATAAAGGCAGGAGATGAGGTGGGATTGATAATGAGAGATGGTATTTTGTACGCTATGGCCCCGAACCATACTAATGCTGAAGCATTTGGAATTGCTGTTACAGATGCCAGCCCAGGAGAAGATTTAGGCTTAAGGAATCTGAGAGGTAAGGTGAAATTAATACAAGGGAAGATCTTGATTGTCAAGCTACCCAGCATAAAGGAAGGAGGCTCAAGAGCCGTTGACTTGGCTAAGGTTCATAAGCTTTATGAGGAGTTCAAACCAGATAGAATAGGCGTTATGGGAGCTGTTGGAAGAGCTGTTCTGAATAAGTTAGGGCTCAAAGCTGACCTTGAATTCGGCATCACTAGGGCATCTGCTCTAGCTGCTTTAAGAGGGTTGAACGTGTTTGTGCTAGTTGTTGGCAGAATGGTCAATCGAATGATCGAGGAGATAGACATGATAAATATCAAACATATTACTGACATAATATATGAAGTTAAAGATGGAAGAATCCGATAGGAGGTCATTGTGCAATAGCTACATACTGCTCCCTGCTCGCTCAAATGGGCTAAGAGTTCGTGAATAGAATGAATGAGATGATCCGCAAAAGACTGGATAAAGCGCAGTCAAATAACAATGAATTCTTTTTGAGTTTAAATATGAGTGCCGAGGGCAGGACTTGAACCTGCGACAGTCCGGTCTTCAGCTTCACCCTCTTCATAAATGAGTCGGATGCTCTCCCAGGCTGAGCTACCTCGGCACAGTCTTAAAGCTATAGATTTGCTTATTAAAATTTTTTCTTTATAGCATTAAAAAGAACTAATATAAAATATTCATAATTTTATTGATGCTCATGATGTTAAGAAGATGTAAGGAAAATGACTTGAATCAAGTATTGCAGATTGAGAGAATATGCTTTAAGCATCCCTACGATTACTTCACTTTTCTTTACTTCTTGATGAGAGAGCCTGATGGCTTTTATGTTGCTGAGGAAGATGGGCATATTGTAGGATATGTAATATCATCTGTGAGAGGTGGTAAAGGCAATATAATATCCATAGCTGTCATTCCTGAGTTTAGAAGAAAGGGCATTGGTAGCGAGTTAATGGAAGAGAGCCTAAATTTTCTCTCAAAAAGAGTTGATTGTGTGGAGCTTCAAGTGAAGGTAAGCAATATAGAGGCGATAAGCTTCTACAGGAAATTAGGATTTGAAGAAATAGGTTTTATCTCTAATTATTATCCAGACGGTGAAGATGCATTAGTCATGTATAAGAAAATATAAAAAACTACTTCTTCAACAACCCTCGATCAAGATGCACTTCATATGGCACCCAATTGGTCGAATGTCTTACATCCTTCATCTTGGATATGCGAATATAATTTTTGAAGACCTTCTTGCGTCTCTTCGGTCTTTGTTTCTATCACCCCATCTACTATATCTAGATTTCCTCGGAGATCGAAGCCCTTTCTAGTAACTCTTTACGGTAACCTCTTAACATACTCAATGTAGTCAGTGAAACTCCAGCTCTCTCTTTCTTCGTATCTGCATCCCTTCTTGGAGTAGAGGCTCCTTATGATGACCCTTTCGAATACCAATGCCCCTGAACCGAACATATCCCTCAACGCAGTATTAAAGGCACCAATCTTGTTAGGGATTTCAGATTTCTCAATACCATAAAACCTGCTCAAATGCCAGAGAACTGCCTGTTCAGCATTTTCACCAAGTATATTTTTTAGGATTTCCTGTATGGACACAAGAAGAATTTCATCGATTTCTTGCATAGTTCCACCTCTACTCGATTGGTGTAAGCCTCACTTGAGGAAAGCCCTCGGAAACATCCATAACATTGTAAAAGCATGTTCTTGGTTTTTCTCCGCATAAACAAATCCTTCCATTGATTTCGAGCAACTTAATGTGTATATCTGATACATCCCTCAACTGATGTATAAGATTCATAGTCGGTCTGGCGATGTTGATTCTAACATCTTTTTGATCTCTTACTCTTGAAGACGATTCACCAACTATTGCAACCATTGCCAATAAATCTTTACCATATCTATATTCTAATGTGTCATAGCCTAATACTGTTAGCAATGGCTCCTTCGTTTCACTCTTGAAGTCAAAAATCGGTTTCCAGAATGTTTCAAAATCTTCTCTAACACACTCTCCTTTGAGTGGGATAGAATAGTCTTGAATATCTTTACTGTAGTCGCCTATTCTTACAGACTTACCGAAGACCTTGCCGTCTAGGTATGGTTCGATGAAATCTTTCACTTGCTTTGTGCTCATCCCATTTGCAGGAACGATGAAGACTCCATTGCCTTGACTGGCAAAATTGCATTTAATCGGGGCGAGGAAGAATTGGAGAGCTTGAATAGGAATATTTTCTCCTACCTCTAAAAGATTGTAGCTTCCCCTTGGTAGACCTCCGCCCAATATCCCATCCAAGTCCTTTATGCCTGTGGAGAAATATGTGTCATTATGAGGTATGGGTTTGAACTTCTTGAGTTTGTCTGGTGTTTTCGGCTTGAAAAGCTCAAACTGTTGAAACCTTCCGTCCTTTAGAGTGAAGAGATGCCTGTGTTGTGTTATTTGAGTACCTCTTAGTTTGTTTATCTCTGCCTCCCTGATCCTCCTACCATCAAGCTCTTCCATGCTAAGTGTGATGACCCCATCTACAGAATAGTCCATAGTCGTCCTCTCAGGCTCTTCGCTAACAAAGATGACTATTGCTTCAGAGGAGTCAACCATCGCAATAAGAGTCTTCTCAACCTTTATCCTCTCCTCCTCATTCATCCCTTTCACTATTCCATCCCATGTGTCGAGCACCATAACAGGCGTCTTCAGAGCCCTGATCGCACCCATGATCTTCTCTAGAAGAACCATACAATCACCTAATCTCATATCCTCGAACTTGGTTTCATCTGGTTGGTAATTTGTTGATATAATATGCTCTGGCTTAACAATCTCTTCTAACCATTTGAACTGACTGTAAAGCTTCTTTGGGGAAACTCTTGTCGATATGTATACTCCCTTCCCACCCTTGCCATGAACCCTTAAGAGTTCCAAGGCGAAGGTTGTCTTCCCTGTCCCAGCTTCACCCTTGATAAGAAGGGCCTGTCCTCCCCTCTGAAAGAAATCACACGTTTTATCTACAGGTGCTTCCTTGCTCAAACAGATTCATTCTTAAACATGTTATATATGCATATAAAATTCTGTTCGAATTCGTAATAGAATCAAAGGTAAGTAGTGAGCAAATGAGGATACTTTTTGTATAGAAGCTTTTCTAACTCTATTCTGAGCTTCATATCTAATTCACTTTGATTCGATGTCAGGTTTATAGGCTTAGTATAGTATACAGGACCTTGGACCATCAATTCGCTCTTTATCCTATCAATAGGCAATGGTTTTTCGCTCATGATCTTATTAATTACACTATCTAAATTTTTACCCTTGCTGAAGGTTTCCATGATATTATCTACGAGTTCTCCAGATACTGGTCTAAAGCCAAATTGATATGGTCTTATGCTCTTAAAAGCTTCTTTATCTTCTATCTCCTCTTTAATACCGAAGCCAATCAACTCATAAGGCTTGACCTGCTCCTCTTTTATGAACCAGACATCTTTTCCATGAACAACTATGGTATCATAGTATCCTCTTTGATCCTTTTTTATGAAGACATGCCATCCTCTTGGCTTTTTGTTATAAAGATTGAAGATATCTCTTTTAGCATCAGAGGATGATATCATCATAAAACTTCTCTTAAAAGTCCCTTTTATCCTTTTAAAAACTTGATCTTTGCAAAGCTCTGAGGCGCTTAACTATGTTAGGATGAGTTGAAAACAGCTCCAAAATCTTATCTGCTGATGTAACCCTTCTTGAGATTATTCTATCAACGAGTTGTCTATCTGTCGCGTGTCCAGAAACACCTGCCATCTCCTGATAGTCTCTATCAGCTCTTTCTGGATCGGATATGAATAAAGATCGAAAGCTATTAAATGCACTTGCCTGCTGACGTGAATGATATTTCATATTAGCGCTATAGTCAACTATCTTAGCCAAAGCCTCAGATAATTTACGAGAGCCATCGTCCACTATTGCAACACTATGCCTATCAGCATAGTACTCTCTTAATCTGCTCAATCCTAATACGAAGAGGGATAGTATCCAATATATGACCATACTTGCAAGCCCTATCAATATAGCCAAGCTACCATTCCTCTCTCCTCTATACCCGCTAGTCCAAGCAGAGAGCATGAAGGAGTATGCTATGAAGTAAAAGATAGCTGGAAGGACTGAGGCGAACATCATTATCTGGACATCCCTATGCTTAAGATGACCCAACTCATGTCCTATAACAGCCTCTACTTCCTCATCTTCAAGCGTCTTTAGCAATTTCTCAGTAACTGCCACCCTTCTTCCTGCTATAGGAGAGCCATAAGCAAAGGCATTTGGGATAGGAATCTTAGCTATCATCACCTTTGGCATCTTTATATTGGCTTTTCGGCTTAGCCTCTCGACTATGCCATAAAGTTTTGGATCATCATTTCTTGATATCGCTTTAACTCTATACATAGCATCGATGATGTAAGGAGCAATAAGCCATTGTATGAGGTTAAAAGCCAATACAAGAGATACTAGTAAGATGATATTTAATGTGCCTACCAAGCTGAGAATAATTGTAAAGAATAGAGTAGAAAGAGCTATCAAGAAGGCTAAGGTGCCTATCATGGATAAGCGAAGCTTTAGAAGGTTCATCTGCTAACCTCTTTTATGTTAATTGATTATTTATTCTTTTTTATTATAAGTTTGATGTTTGTTAAGATTTTCAACCCATATTCTACCTAGCGGAAGTCTTGATTAAAATAGGAGAACTGCGCTCCGCTACTCTATTTCCCAACGTTTAGTCATTTTCACTATGATGAATATTACAAAGGCAACGAGTATGAAGGTTATCAAGGCGCCTATGAAATGCCCAACGCGGAAGGGTCCAACTTCAATTAATTCCCACTGAATGCCTGGCATTGCCAACTGAATTATAGGCATAATCAAATCGTTCACGAGAGCTTGGACCAGTGCACCGAGGTAAAGCCCAAGAATAAAGGCAACCGCCAGTCCCATCACCTTATATTTTGAGATAAAGTCCATAAACTCTTTCCATAAGCCTTTTGGAGGTGATGTAGGCTTGGGCTCAAGTAGTTCCCTAATACGTCTGAGCTCCTCCAACATTTCATCTTCTTTTGACAATCCTATCACCACTGCCAACTACAGCTTATAACATATAAATTTTGTTAATTAACAGTCTATGAGAGGTACAACCTAATTTAAAGTTTAAAAATCTGATAAAAACTTTATTTACACAATAACATAGGCAATGGTAGTATGAGCTATAAGGGCGTCTTGAGCGCAGTAGAGGATTTGTATAATCAGCCTAATGTAATTCATCCTAAGCTTGTTAAACCAAAGGTAGAGGGAGATCCCTTAGAATGTTAATAAAACAAGAAGAAATCACGATTGAAGGATTTAAGCAACTCTTCTTTAAGATTATTGAGATAAAAGAGAGAGCTGGAATTACAGCAATCTTAAATAATCCACCAGATTTATTTGAGAGAGCAAAACTTTATGGTACAAGATTTAAGAACAATGCTTGGGGCTGGGCTTCAAATATTTGGCATCGATCTGCAGCTGGAAGTGTAGTAATTGAGCGGGATGAAGATTTAAAAACTGAGCATAAGTTTTTAATGATGCGTGTACTCGAACACATTTTAGCTCAAGGTCCTTTAATTCAAGTCGACTGTTACTTAGGATCAAACAATTCTCCTGTTAAAATGCATGCTCGATTATATTGTGATCCTCAATTCCCAGACATTGCTTACAGATGGACACAAATAAACTTTCCAGCCCCTCCAGAAGAAGAGCCAGATGTAATGCTTATCGATATTCCTCATTACTTAGGAAATCAAAATGTACCTGGAACGAATCAAATGCTTCGAGTAATTCGCTTTCCTTGCCATGATTATACTATTGTGACTTGTAGCTCATATCAGGGTGAGGTAAAAAAAGGATTTTTATCACATTGGATTTATTATGTTTATAAAAAAGGTGGATGTGGCGAACATGCAGCTCTTAAAGAATTTACTATAAAAAAAATTGATGGAAAATCTAAAAGAATTGTGATGTGTGTTTGGGGATTAACTGGTACTGGAAAATCAACACACGGTATGTATATCTTTGGTGAACACAACAAACATTTATTCATTCAGCAATTTGATATAAATCCAACTGAATATGTATCAGACCAAGTAATAAGGAATGATGATATTGTAGCTATATTCGAAGATCGAGTTTATGGCTCAGAAAGAGGTTCTTGGACTAAGACTGAAGATGTAACAGAATTCCAACTTCCCCTTTTACGTGCAGCAATGTCTCCTCGAGCCTTACATGAGAATACAGAATTTGGACCAGATGGAAATCCAAACTTAGAAGGAAAACTTTTTCAATATCAGGAGGCACAAAATCGAAATGCTAGAAGTGTGTTTAACTTAGAGGATACTGGTTATTTTGATGGTCAGATAGATTCAAGCGATCCATTAAATATGGCAGTATTTATAAGTCCAGGAAATTTCTGTGATTATGCTTGGGTTAAGATAGAAGATTTAGCATTTGCTGCTAAAGTATTAGCAGATGGTAGAACAGTTGGCCATCCTGCTCAATCTTTAGCTGTAGTTGGTAAAGAATTGTATGAGTCTAGATATTGTTTACCTTTTACGATGGGAGTTAGTAATGTTGCGCATGTAATTAGATTTTATAAAATATTGAAGAAGAGAAAAGAGAAAGGTAGTCCGGTTGATTTATACTTACTAAGCACTGTTGGTAAAATAGGCTCAGAATATGAGTGGGTTGAAGAAAAACTTGGTGAGAAGAGTTATACGATGCCTAGATCAAAACTTAAAACAGGATCAAATGGCATTCCCAAGCCTATTGGTGGTACAAGTCCAACGATAGAAGAAACAGAGTTATTCTTGCTTCAAGCTGCTAGAGAAGCTGTTGAATATGAGCCTCATCCTATATGGGGTGAGAGAGTACTTGTACCAATTAAAGTTGAGGGCATCTCAAAAGATAGACTTAGAGAGTTGAATCCTTTTACTTACCATTTCATGAAAGAAATACGAGAACTTATAAAAGCTCAAATAATTAAGAGTAAATACTACCTAAGCATTCAGTGCCCTGGCTTACCAGAAGAAATTCTTAATGCAATGAATTTCTAAACTTTTTAGTATATCTAATGCAAAAATTAACACATAGAAAGCTAACTCCTAACATAATTCTCAGTGGAACTTTGGTAGCAAAATCAACGTAAATGGCAAGTCTATTCAATTAAAACAAAACGTTATTATTCTAAAGAGAAGATAATCATGGCAAGTGTAAAGTATGGATATAAGAGTAAAGCCAAAGATGTCTACTGATCTGCTCTTTGAGGAGATAGAGGTTAATAGGAATAATGCTCCTCATTACATTTTAGATGAGCGTGAGGTTGATATTTGGAATGAGCCATACATATATTTCCACTCAAAATCTCCAGTGGATTATATCAGAGAGAAGATATTAGAATGTGAAAAGAAAGGCGAGGACCCTTTTCCAGATGTAATTGGCAAGAAGAGAGAGAAAGAATTGATAAAAAACGCTTCGCTTTCTGGCTCTGCCCTACTCTTTAAAGGGAAGAAAGGCTATGGTAAAACAACTTTTTCAAAATCCATAGCAAAGCTTCTCCCAGATAAGATATTAGCCATAAAAGGCTGTAAGATTTATGATGATCCTACTCATCCTTCATGCTTCTCTTGCAAGGAGAAGATAATTGAGCATGATAGAGTTGAAATTGCATGGGTTCCAAGAATATGGGTAAGAATTCCAGGAGACCCTATGCTTACTACAAGGCAATTGATAGGTGGCATTTCTATTCAAAAGATTAGAGAAGGCTACGATCTCGATCATCCAGAAGTATTCATCCCTGGAAGGGCTCTTAAAGCCCATAGAGGAGTTGGCTATTTTGATGAGCTTGGAGCAATACCCTCGTCTCTTCAAACATTACTTCATGAGCTTTTTGAGGAGAAGCAAGTAACAACCACAGAAGGAGATATAGTCCCTTTTAGGCTTGATGCAGTTATATTGGCTGCAACAAATCCTGCAAACTATAGAGGTACAAGCCCTATCAAAGAGCCACTTTTAGATAGAATGGAAGAAATAGAGATAGGTCCTCCTGAAACTCTAGAAGAAGAGATTGAAATAGGAAAAAGAAACATGTATTTGGTGAAAGTAAAAGGCTTAGAGCCAGAAATTCCTGATTGGCATTTAAGGATATTGGCTAGAATCGTTAGATATGCTAGAGATAAAGAGAGGCGTGATATAGCGAGTAAAATAGATTCAGAGCCCTCTTGTAGAGCTACCATCAAGCTCTTCGATCATCTAAAATCAGCAGCCATTAGGAATGAAAGAGAGAATCCTTTACTATCAGATTATGGGGATTCTTATGATACTGTGAAACTAGCACTCATGGGTAGAATTGAGCTCATATATGGTATAAGGGAGACAAAAGAAGAAATAATAAAAAGACTTGTAGAGATGGCTATAAATGATGTTTGCAGAGAATTATACCAGAAGATTCCAGAGGATAAATTTGAAGAATTTTATGAAGAATTAAGAAAGATAGGAGAACCATTAAACGGGCAAAGCTACTTACGAATAAATCAGAAGATAGTCTCAAAATTAAGGATGCATCTGGAATTAAGTTCAGTCATAAATAAATTTTTGGAAAACAAAAAATACAGTGATGGGCTCTATCTCTCTGCTTTTGAAATCATTTTAGAATCCATAGCTAGATGCATGAATACTCCTGAAAGAAAGTACATTGAAAGAAAAGATAATGGTTATGTTATAAGTGATCTAAGATGAAGCCAAAATGTAAGATATGTGAAAGAGAAGATAAAAGCCTCACTTCTATTCTTGGGAAAGAAATCGTCGATGAGCTTGTTTATGGCTTATTCAATCCTGAGAGTTTACCCTCCCAAGAAGAACAGAAAATAGATATAGAAACTTTGATTCAAAATCATTTAGATGAGATAGAAGAGAGTGAGGAAAAGTCTAATGAGCATTACGTAATAAGCCTAACAAACCATTACTTAGAAAATTATTATAAAAAGTGCATAAGGCTGAAGAAGGCAAAAGAGAAAGCATGGAAAGAGATAGTTGAGAAGATAAGAAGAGGAGAGCTAAAACCCTCGAATTTACCTTTAAAGCAATTGATAGAAAAGCTCATTGAGATATTAACAGAAGAGCTTAGAAAGGAAAATTTAATTGAACTCATATATGAGAGGCATCTTCATAAGGATCTTCATGAACGCCATTATACATTCACTCCAGAGAGTCAGAAAATAATAGCCCAAAAAGTGCTTGAAGAAGCCTTTATTCATCTGGAGAGATGTGGCATAGGTCTTCATGAAATGAGTGAGGCAGGAATTGGCATCTATCCATCATACATAATACGTGAGTATGATGAATTCTTACATTCTTATGATAATCTGGAAATTCAAGAGACATTGATCTCAACTGCTTCAAGAGATCCAGTCAATATGAAAATTCTTGAGAGTGACCTTAAAGCCAGAATTCCCTTACATAAGGCAAAATTATCAAACGCTATTGTAATAGATAAGTCAGGCTCTATGTATGGACGCAAGATTAAAGGTGCTATAATGGCTGCACTAGGGCTAAAAGAGTTGTTAGAAATGAATTACAAAGAAGATGCTCTTCATGTTATTGCCTTTGATTATAAGCCCTATCTAACATCCTCTGGTGAGATTATAAGCTTAAGAGCCAATGGCTCGACAGATATCGGGCATGCATTGGATTTTACTAGAGAAATCTTAGCAAAAGAGGATGGCAACAGAAACATCTTCCTAATAACAGATAGCGAACCAACGGTCTCATATTATCCAGGGCAAACACCAGTGCAAAGCGCTTTGAGGGCTTCCTATTTAGCAGGAAGAGAGGGCATAAGGATGAACATAATGATGTTAGATAGTAATCCTAGACTAAGGGATATATGTGATGAGATGGCAAAGATGAATGGGAATTCTACTGTTGCTTTTATCGATGACCCATTAAACCTTAAAGAGTTTGTCATAAAGTCCTTCATCGACCATAAGAGAAGGATGAGGATTTATTAGCAATTCTCTTCTTTTGAGAATGAGACTGAAATAATCTATTCTAGATAAGGTTAGAAATGTTTAGAATGGGTAAGAAGAGAGTTTAAGATATGGAGACAGAGTTAGAGGCTGCCCTTGCCGGTATAATCACGCAAAGAATGGAGACAGTAGCGAAGTTTGAGAAGTTAGATGTAAGGTTGATTCGATCAAGCATAGAGAAGGGTGAGATTGTGATCATGACTCGTAAGGGTTATGGCTCAATTGGAATCGGGAAAGGGTTAAGCACGAAAATAAATGCGAATATAGGAACATCCCCTATAGCAGTCAATCCCGTAGAAGAGGTAGAAAAGGCAAAGGTTGCCGAGAAGTATGGGGCACATACGATTTCAGATTTATCTATGGGTGGAGATATAGATGCTATCAGAAGGAGTATATTTGATGCTACAAGTTTGCCAATTACTACTGTGCCCATTTACCAAGCAGTTGCAAAGCGCCATTCTTTCCATAAAGTTAGTCGTAGAGATTTGATTACTATGATAGAGAGGCATGCTGAAGAAGGTGTGAGTTCAATTGTTATTCACGCTGGCTTTACACTTAAGATATTAGAGAAGTTAAAGAAGCAGAGGAGAGTTATGGGCATGGTCTCTAAGGGCGGAAGCCTCACTGCTACATGGATGATTGAGCACCAAGCAGAAAACCCTTTTCTTGAAAGTTTTGATGAAATTTTGAAGATATTAAGGGGAAGAGACGTCATATTATCTCTAGGCAATAGTATGCGTAGTGGTTGCATTCATGATTTGAAAGATGAACCACAGCTACTTGAAATAAAGATGAATAGTGAACTCGCTAAGAAAGCGAATGAACAAGGAGTGCAAGTTATAATCGAAGGCATGGGCGGTCATGTTAATGCTGGAGAGATTTTGAGATACGTTAAATACCATAAGAAGATGATCGATAATCGTCCTTTATTCGTTGCAGGTCCTCTGCCTATAGATGTTGCAGTGGGCTATGATCATATAGCTGCCTGTGTTGGCGCTAGCATCGCTGCCGGTGCTGGGGCAGACTATCTATGTTACATCACACCTAGTGAACATCTCTCCCTCCCAACTGTGAATGATGTCAAAGAAGGCGTTATCGTATTTAGAATAGCTGCTCATATTGGCGACTCTATAAAATATGGAATTTCTAATAGAGATTTAGAATTGGCAAAAAGAAGGAGGAGGCTAGACTGGGAGGGGCAGTTTCGCTATGCGCTTTACCCAGAAAGAGCAATGGCTCTACATCCGCAGAAAAATGGAGTGTGCACGATGTGTGGTCCATACTGTGCTATCAAAATGATGGACAAATATCTTAGATGAACAATCGAATCAAGTCACTTTGCTCCCTGCGCTAACTTGCTTATCTGGTTGAAGAATAGAAACATTAGGACCATCAAGGGCAGCAAGTATCATAACTTCAGACTCAACCCCAAAGACCTTTCTTGGTTTGAGATTTGTAACTACAGCTACAAGCTTGGACAATAGTTGCTCTGGCTTATAGTTTTCCCCTATAGCAGCTACAGAAGGCTTTATCATTCCTCCTATGTCTATCATAAGCTTGATGAGCTTTTTAGAGCCAGCTATCTGTTGAGCATCTACTACCTTGCCTATTCTTATGTCTATCCTAGAGAATTCTTCAAATGAAACTTCTTTTGACATTTTTATCCCTCCTACTTCTTCCTAATCTCATTAAGCCTTTTATGCTTATCTCCTCTTTACATTTCTTCTCATGCTCTATTATCTGTTTAGGATTAATGTTCATCATACCGCAATAATCACAAATTTAACATCCAATCTCTCATAAAGCCTACTTCTGTGCAACTTGTTCGCTCTTATGCTTATAGCCACATCTTGGACATTGTTATTTTACATATCCTATAAAGGGATAATACTCTTATCCTTCCCACATACTGAACATGCCTTCACACTACGGGTGAACATATACTTCCGCTATGTGTTTTGCTTCACGTATCTTTTCGGGATAGCGCATCTTAACTTTAGTAGCAAAGGCGTAATAATTATGTTTATGTATGCGTATGTATGAGCGCGCTCCATAAGTAACCTTTGCCCCTATCCCTATCAATCTAAGACATCTTACAGTCTCTTCAAGTATCGTTGAGGATTGCATCCTTATTACTATATCCGCACATTTTACTTTAGGTCTGAATATGATCGTGCCATCCCCATCCCATATTCCTCCTACAAAGTGCTCTGGATACTTATAGATGATTGGATGCATTTTTATCCAATTAAATCGCCTTAACGGATCTCTTATTATGGTTCGAGCAAGGGTTACGTTAGTCCAAGCAACTATGCCATAATTACCAATCAAGTTCTCACTTACAGAAGTAAATGGTATTACTTTGGCTAATGCTTCTTTCCATATTGGTATATGACCAAAATAACCAGAGATGCTTCCATATCCACTCCACTTTACAGAGCCATCGGAGAGTATTAAACCAATGATATAAGCTCCATCAGGGTTATCTAAGTATGCAGGATAAGGATAAGGTCTGATAATTGCAAGCTCCTTTGTATTAGGGTCTAATACAATCTCTCTCAACCTATTGACTTCAGCCTCTAATTCCTCTTAAATTGTTAAGACTTTTTATAACTTCTTCCTTTTTTATCTTATTGAATAATGAATGAAACTTACTTATCTTGACTGGGTAATCGAAATCTTCTTTCGCTTCTGACCAATCAACATCATCTAATTTACTTTTTATGCCAAGGAAAGACCATATCTTCTCAGCAGTGCTAGGGATTATAGGATAGAGCTCTATTGATAAAGCCTTGACCATCCTTGCTACTACGTAAAGAGCTTCATAAGTTGCATCTAGATTCGATTCAAATGTCTTCCAAGGCTCAGTTAAATTGAGGTATACATTTCCTTCTTCAGCCTGCTCTAAAGTTAGTCTTACAGCTCTTTGAATCCTAAATTTTTCGTACAGTTCATCGATTCTATCATGCCTTAGATTTATCTTCTCTATCATATCTTCCCCTTGCTGGCTTAGCCTTGGTCTTTTGGCAATTTCGCTACTCATGAATCTCTGTATGGCTGAGAGGGTTCTGTTGATAAAATTCCCTATCTTATCGTTAAGCTCACTATTCACCTTCTCCTCTAATAGCTCATAGGTAAAGTTTACATCTCCACTCTCAGGCCTAATGGATAATAGAGAATATCTCCAATAATCTGCAGGTAAAATCTTAAGGGCTTCGTCTATCCATATACCTATTCTTCTGCTTTTTGAGAACTTTTTCCCCTCAAATTGAAGGAATTCAGTAGCACTAACTACATTTGGTAAAGTATAGTTTTGCTTTGATGCAAGAATAAGAGCTGGGAAGATTATCGTGTGAAAAGGTATATTGTCCTTACCTATGAAGTATGCTGTCTTTGTATCTGCATCAAGCCAATAATCTTTCCATTCATCTTCATTCTCTCCAGCCTTGAAGTACTCTATAACTGCTGAAATGTAGCCTAGAACAGCTTCCATCCATACGTAGATGGTCTTACCTTCAGCCCCTGGGAATGGTGCAGGTATCCCCCATTGAGTATCCCTTGTGAGAGAGCGAGGCTTTAACCCTTCTTCAATCAAACTCAGGCTAAAGCTTAAAGCATTTTCAGAAAGTTCTTTATTGTTCAAAAGATAATGCTTTATTCTATCACTTAGCTTCGGTAGATCAAAGTACCATTGCTTTGTACTTCTAATCTCGGTCTTGCCATTACAAATAGCACAATATGCATTTATAAGCTTCACAGCGTCTAAAGGCTTACCACAAATATCACATTGATCTCCTCTTGCCTTAGGTGCTCCACAGTATGGGCAAGTCCCTTCAACGAATCTATCTGGAAGAATCTTATCATCTTTAGGGCAATAGTGCACAAGTTCTTCTTCCTCAAATATAAAGCCATTCTCATATATCTCCTTAAAATGATTCATTACAAAACTTATGTGAGTTTGGCTCTCTGTCCTTGTGTAGTTATCATAGGATATTTTCCACTCTTCAAATAATTTTTTTATGCGTGTATGGTTAGCATCTGCAAACTCCCTTACTGGGACATTACGCCTTATTGCTTCTATCTCAACTGGTGTTCCATGCTCATCAGAACCAGACACGAAGATTACGGAATGCTTCTTCATCCTAAGATGTCTTGCTATTACATCTGCAGATAATACAGAGCCTATGAGGTTGCCTAGATGTGGTGTATCAGAGGAGTATGGCCATGCTGATGTTACTATCCACTTCACCAAGATTGTCACGAGCCTTATTTATTGATAATTGAAGGAAAAGTGCTGATAAATACCTTAAAAAGCTATCTCCTATCTAAGATTTCATTTAGCGTCTTTTTATAATATAATTGATTAAATGTTAAGAAAAGTTTAATGATGTCGATTGTATGCCTTATTTAGTGATGGGTGAGTGCATGTCAGTCCTTTTGCTGATTCTCTTCGCTACATTAATAGTTAGCTTGATATCCCTTATAGGAGTTCTTTTCTTATCTTTAAATGATAAGCTGTTCAACAAGCTTCTTTTAGTATTGATTGCCTTTGCTTCTGGCGCATTGCTGGGAGCAGCCTTTTTGGACTTATTGCCCGAATCCCTTGCATCAGGAAGCGAAGAAGTTTTTATTTTTGTTCTTTTGGGCATAATACTTTTCTTTGTCATAGAGAAGTTTCTACGCTGGAGGCACTGTCACAATGGAAAGTGTGATATTCACGCCTTCACTTATCTTAACTTAATCGGAGATGGAATACATAACTGGATAGATGGGATGATAATTACAGCAAGCTTCCTTACAAGCATAGAGCTAGGCGTCGTTACTACTTTTGCTATAGTTGCCCATGAAGTTCCACAGGAGATAGGAGACTTTGGGATATTAGTTTATGGCGGCTTTAAGAAGACAAAGGCATTGTTCTACAATTTTATATCGGCATTAACAGCTATTCTTGGAGCAGTCTTTACTTATTACTTCATTCAACACATAGAAAATTTTGCAGCATTACTTTTACCTTTGGCTGCTGGAGGCTTCATTTACATTGCAGCTACAGACCTTCTACCTGAACTGCATAAGAGGGAGAAGATGAAAGACTCCATCGTTCAACTAACAGTCCTTTCACTGGGCATATTGTTGATATGGTCTTTGGGAATGATTTTTGAATAAGAATATGAGAAAGGAGTTTAATGTAATAGTAGTTGTTCTTAAACTCTCCACTCACTCATATATCTCCTTTGCTCTTCAGTGATTTCATCTACATTTATGCCCATTGCTTCTAATGCATTTTTTGCTACTTGTTTATCTATATTCTCAGGCACATCATAAACTCTATTTTCTAGATTCTGATATTTTTCAGATATGTAAACTGCTGATAAAAGTTGATTTGAGAAGGACATCATCATTACCTCTGGTGGATGACCCTCAGCAGCCACAAGATTAACAATCCTACCTTTGCCTATTAAGTAAAGTCTTTTCCCATTCTTTAGCTTATACTCATCTACAAATTGCCTCACACTTCTCTTCGATAAACTATTTTGCTCGAGGTACTTAACATTGATTTCAACATCGAAGTGTCCAGCATTTGCTAAAATCACTCCATCCTTCATCCTTTCTAAATGCTCTCCTCTTATCACATTTATTTGACCAGTTGCAGTTATGAATACATCACCAAATTCTGCTGCCTTACTCATAGGCATTACCTCAAAACCATCCATATGAGCTTCTAAGGCTTTAAGAGGATCGACCTCTGTCACTATCACATGAGCATCGAGACCCTTAGCTCTCTTTGCTATTCCTTTTCCTACCCATCCATAGCCTGCTACAACTAATTTCTTACCAGCTATAAGTAAGCTTGTAGCTCTTAACAAACCATCAAAAGTGCTTTGACCTGTTCCATAGCGATTATCGAACAGAAACTTTGTGTAAGCATTATTTACTGCTATCACAGGATAGCGAAGCTTTTCAGCCTTTGACAAAGCCCTTAAGCGAGTAACCCCTGTAGTTGTCTCTTCAGTCCCGCCTATGACTTTATTATCTGAGAACTCTTCATGAAAAGTTACATGAGCGTCTCCGCCATCGTCCATTATTATGTCTGGATTTGCTCTTAGAATGCTTCTTATACAATCGAAATACTCATCAGTATTTTCTCCTCTCCATGCAAAGACCTTTATACCCTGAGATGATAGGTAGGCAGCTATATCATCTTGTGTAGTTAATGGATTTGCTGCACTCAAGTAAACATCGGCTCCAAGCTTTTTCAGCCCCATAGCTAGAACTGAAGTTTCTTTTGTTACATGCAAGCACATAGCTATCCTTTTTCCTACTAATGGTTTATCATCGCCAAAGCTATCTATCGTCTTAACTAAAGCCGGCATGTTCCTATATGCCCATGAGTATGACTTCTCTCCCTCAGGAGCTAATGACGGATTTGCTATCTTACCCTGCAATTTCTTTCCCAATTGATATCATTATATCTAAATTTCAACCTTTCTATGTTGATTTATCGACTCTAATTGATTGAATTACTCTAAGCATTTATCAATATCATTTTTATAAGTAGGGAGTTAAAATGGACTCTGGCGCACTTAAAAGAGAAGTCGGTTTAGCTGGAGCAGTAGCCTATGGAGTAGGCATCATAGTTGGAGCAGGAGTTTATGCTTTGATAGGAAGGGCTGCGGGGCAAGCAGGCAATTCTGTCTGGTTATCCTTCATCTTAGCAGCTATTGTAGCATCTTTCACTGGCCTCAGTTATGCAGAATTGTCTTCTATGTTTCCAGTTAGTGGTGCAGAATACGTGTATGTGGAAAAAGCTTTCAGAAGCAAATTCTGGGCTTTCATTATAGGTTGGCTAGTTTTTCTATCTGGAGTCATATCTAGTTCTGCAGTTGCACTCGGGTTTGGAGGATATCTTATGTCTTACATAGGCATTTCTGAAGCTTTGACAGCCATTCTTCTTATTCTCTTTCTCTCCTTAGTCAATTTCTGGGGAATAAAAGAGTCAGTAAAATTAAATGTGGTATTTACTCTTACAGAGGTCTCAGGACTTGTTCTTGTAATTTTATTTGGGGCAAGATACTTTGGGTCTGTGAACTACTTTGAGGCACCTTCAGGTGCAAGAGGCATCGTCTCAGCAGCAGCCCTTATCTTCTTCGCCTTTATAGGTTTTGAAAGTCTTGCCAAGATAGGAGAGGAAACCAAGGATCCTAAGCGCACCATCCCAAGGGCCCTTATTTTAGCTTTAATCATTTCAACTATATTATATGCCATAGTCGCCTTATCTGTAGTTAGCATAATACCTTATGATCAAATTGCATTATCTACGTCCCCGCTGGCAGATGTAGCGCTGAAAGCACAAGGACCTCAAGCCTACCTTATCCTATCTATAATCGCCTTGTTTGCTACTGCAAATACTGTATTGATCATCTTAATATCAACTTCAAGAATAGCTTATGGCATGGCTAAAGAATCATCGCTCCCAAACATTCTCTCAAAAGTTCACAAGAAAAGAGGGACGCCTTGGGTTGCCATCTTATTCACTATGGCTATTTCATCTCTATTCGCTCTAATTGGAGATATAGAGCTCGTAGCAAATGTCACTAACTTTACAACCTTTCTCGTATTCTTTGCAGTGAATCTGGCTCTGATCAGCCTGAGGCGTAAAAGGATTAATAAAAAAGAAGCTTTCAAATCACCTCTCACAATAATGAATGTACCAGTCCTAGCAGTCTTCGGAGCCTTGTCTTCTTTCATTATGTTATTACAATTTGACCTTTTAATCGTAGCGATAGCTACTCTTGTCATAGGATTAGGCGCAATCTTCTATAAATTTTTCTTAAAAAGGAGCTAAAAAGAAATCTCCTAGTAAAATAAGATTTAATGCTTTTTCATTATTAATAAGTTAAAATTTTTACAGAACAGCATCCTTCAATGCATCTTTACATATGCAACTTCTCTCCTCAGGAATTCTAGGTATCATAAACTCTAAGAGCTTCCTAGTCTTGTCAACGTTTTCTTTCAATGTCTTTATTATCTCATCAACACTGACCAACCTTTCCTTCCATACATCGTAATCACATATCATTGCTATTGGTACATAGCAAATCTCTGCCTCTCTTGCCAATACACACTCAGGAACCATAGTCATGTTGATTATATCTGCTCCCCAGCTTCTATACAATTTAGACTCAGCCTTTGTTGAGAATCTAGGTCCCTGAATTACTACACAAGTGCCACCTTTATGGATGGATAAATTCATGTCTTTTCCCACATCGAAGGCAATCTCAGATAGTTCTGGACAGAAAGGATCCGCTGTAGATACATGACATACTTGACCACCATCATAAAAGGAGCTCACTCTACCTGAAGTTCTATCTATGAATTGATCAGGTATGGCAATATCTCCAGGCTTTAACTCTTCTTTTAAGCTTCCTACAGCAGCTGGAGCTATTATCCTCTTAACGCCAAGTTCCTTTAAAGACCAAATATTCGCTCTGTAGTTTATGTTGTGAGGAGGTATCTGATGACCTTTGCCATGCCTTGGCATGAAGGCTATCTTCTTGCCTTTAAAGAATCCTATCGTTATGAAGTCAGAGGGCTTGCCGTAAGGAGTGAAGACCTTTATCTCCTTTGAATCTTCTAATAAGCCAGGATCGTAAATGCCAGTACCTCCTATTATCCCTATTTCTGCTTTTTCTCCCTCCAATTTTTTCACGCTCTTAAGAAAAAAGTAGAATAAAACTTTTTAAACCTTTTATAAAGACTTCAATCGTTAATAATTAGGCATGAATGAAGAAAAATTCAATTATGAGATAGTTGACTGGGACAAATTACAAGGTTTTACGAAGATTTTAGCAAAGAAGATTAAAGAATCAAAGTATGAGCCTAACATAATAGTTGGAATCTCAAAGGGAGGATGGGCAGTAGCTAGGTTGCTCTGTGATTATATCGATGGTAAAGATATTATTAGCTTAGACGTAAAGCACTGGGAACTCTATAAGCAATTGAGTTTAAGCTCCCTCAACATAAATCTTTTAGAGAAGAAAGTTCTCATTGTTGATGACATAATAGATGAGAAGAGCATAAAGACAGCCATTGAATACATAGCATCATTAAAACCAGATGGAATCAAAATTTTAGCATTATTTTACATTAAAGGAAAGATAAAGCCAGATTATTATGCTAAAGAAGTCTCTCATAAATTAGTTATATTTCCTTGGAACTTCGTAGATAGCATAAGAAAAATAATCTACAATAATCTTGATGACTTTAGAGAGATGAGTACTAAAAGGATCAAATCAAGGTTAAAGCAAAGTTTCAATATAGATGTAGAAGAAGAAGTTATAGAAGAAATCCTAAAAGATCCGAATAAAAGTTGAAGCTTTACTACGAATATCTTTCAGTAATAATAAAAGCTGGGCTCAGGATTACTCTGGCCCCATCATCTTATCAAAGTATTGTTTTAGTAGCGTCTTGAAGAATAGCTCCAGACAATTACTGCTATGACTGTTACTATAGAAGCTACGAACCCAGATAGAGTAGCCCTTATGAGGTAGACGTCCATGTTAGTCAGGAAGGGAAGGAGACTCGCTAATGCTTCAGCGAGAGCACTGAAGAGTATGAAACCAATAAAGCCTACCACGAAACCAACTAACCATAGTCCTATCATTACACTAATTCTGCCCATAGCTATCGTTATAGCATCATATTAGCTCTATATATTACAAAAGGACAAGGATGATTTACTTTGACGTCAAATTCTCTTGAATACAAACCAATATAAGATCGATGCTCTCTTTGATAAGTAAAAGCATGGCTCCGCTACTATTCATGCCCTTCTAGGTGCTCCACAATATGGGCACAGTGTTGATGTTTGGGGCATTAATTTACCACAATAAGCACATGGAATCATGATTATCTCGCGTACGATCTCCTTGACAATCGTTGGTGCTACTGGCAGTTTTATCACTTGGACTTCAACTGTTTCACTGGTGACATCAGGACGCCCCTCTATAGCTAAAACCCCTTTAACAGACCAAGTAACACTCCCATCCACACTATCGTAGCTTTCACGTCCACCTGCTGGGATATTTGTTCTAAATGAGAATTCTTTCTTATAACCTTGTGTGAGATGTATTTCTTCAGATGCTTTTACATCTGTAGAGTATAGCGTAGCCATTTCCCAAAATTCCTTCCATTCTCCACGTTTGGTTTGCTCGTTCCACTCAAATCTCCCTTTCTTTCTCTTTTCAACACATTGAAATTCAACTCTTATCCCAGTTGAGTCAAATTCTTCTTCCGACGCCACGACAAGGGTACCTTCTAAATCTTCTCCTAATGTAAACGTGTTCTTGCTGAGGTTTAAAGATATGCTAGCTTTGGGTTTCGTCATCTTTTCCTTAAGCTTCTTCAAAAAACTCATAAATTACCGCCTTTCTATTTACCCTTATAGCTAGAATTGTTCTTAAATTTTATATTTAAAAATTGCTTAGGAATAGCTTCTTTTTATTATGCAAAACTCATATATTTCTTAATTGAACTATAACTTAGGAGTAGATGGAAGTGACCCTATCATACGATGATCTATTAAAGAGGCTGAAGAGCAGCCAAACTATCATGGAGCCCAAGGCTAAGGTTGCAAGGCTTGAGCTTCCAAAGCCTGATGTCTTTTGGGTAGGTAAAAAAACAATTTTCAGAAACTTCATGGATTTCTCTCGCCTTATAAGAAGGAATCCTAACCATCTATTGATGTTCTTAGCTAAGGAGTTGGCAACAGCTGTATCTTTGGATGGGGATAGAGCCATATTCATAGGGAGAAAGGTGCCTCAATCCTTCTCAGTTTTGATCAATCGGTATATGAAAGACTTTGTAAATTGCCCTGTCTGTGGAAGCCCAGACACTCATCTTGAAAAGGTCAGGAGATTACAGTTTTTAGTCTGTGAGGCTTGTGGTGCGAAATCACCAACAAAGTCCAAGTGATAATTTTGGAGAAAGAGAAGTGCTACATGGCAAGGATAATAGATTGGCAAGGAATGAAATTAGTTAACATTTGTGATAAAGATCTCATAGGAAAGACTATAAGAGATGAAAAGATAGAGATGCACATTTCGCCAAGCTATTTTAAAGGAGAGCTTATAAATGTAGAGGAAGCTCTTTTTTTGATAAAATCATCTTCTGTAGCAAACTTAGTAGGAAAAAAGATAGTGATAGAGGTCATAAAAGCTGAATTAGCTTCAAAGCATGCAGTGAAGAAGATAGGTTCAACTCCATTTTTGATGATATTTAAATTTACGAGATAATCTGATATTATTTTATCAAGATTAACTTTTTGTGCTTAATTCTCTCAATTCTTTTAAGCTTTGCCAAAGTGCTATAAAATTTATTATGAAGATAAGCCAAGCAGGTATTCTATATATTAAAAGAGTAAAAGATAAGCCTAGCATGATGGCTATTAAAGAAATAACCCATGCCATCTTAGGAACTTTCTCTTGATAGAACTTCCAACCTATGTAGAGGTTTAGAAAACCTGCAACAAAAGGGATGGTTATCAAAATTGAGATCAATCCAAAGGTTATTATGAAGAGGATTAGGTATAACCCACCCAATATGTGCAAATAGGCTAGAGTTAAAAGTGATCTTGGGGTAATAGAAACTTTTCCAAGAAGTCTAGCACCACAATTTCCACAGAACTTTAACCCTTCTGGATTATCAAAGTTGCATCTCTTACACTTGACCAAATCATATCATTTCTTACTTTATCAAAATTTGAGTTATTTAGACTTTATTATATGGACTAATTTTAGTGGCTCGATGGAGATCATGTAAAATCTAAGAAAGAGCTTAAAAGCATAAATTGTATTTTAGTGTAAATTCGAAAATGCAATTATAGTGAATATGACCGAGGCTCCTTTAGATAGAATAATCGTATATTGCTCAGTTTCATAAGTGTCTTAAGTTATTTTTCGTATCGTTTGTTGGGCACAACTGCCAGGAGGTAATAACAAAGAAATGAAGCGCAGACATTTAGAAAAGATGGAAGAAATTATAGACAAAAGTGCTATTTGTAAATTTTGTCAAAAAAAGGATTCGTGTAAAATAGCCGAAAATAGCATAATATTCTGCACAGAATTCAAAAAAGGCAGAACGTCAATTGAGCGTTTCGTCGATTTCTATGAGTGTAAGCAAGGGCATAGGTTTGGAGTTGACAATATCGGTGAAGAACTCCGTAAAAATTCAATTCCGTGCCCAGTTTGCCTTAACCCAGCCTTTTTCAGAGAAATGGTGAGGTTTAAGATATGAAATGCAAAGATCGTCTTCATTACTTAAGGAAGATTACATTATCAAAAGCAAAAAGTCATAAAAGAAGCCATAGAGCATATTTTTAATACGAATTATCGATGTTTTTCAATATAAGATTTTTTCTCGATGATACTATCTGATGTATTCTTCAATATCCTTTTGAAATTTCTTATCCAATAGTCTCTTATAGTCTGGTAATCTCTTAGCCCCCGATAGTTCTGCAGAGAATCTAGCTATCAATGGCAAATACTTACCATATACGTTGAACCTTCGCTTATCCATCTCCATAGATACTTTTCTTGAGAGATAGAGGCTTAGCTTTCTAAGCACTTCTCTTATCGCATTCTTCAATTCTCTCTCAAGCTCAGGCCTATCTGCCAAATACTCTTTGCCGACAGTCTTATAAGGTATTTTGGTAGAGCAGACATGGGTTATTATTGCTAAAGGAGCATCTTCTGATATTCTGTAGCGCTTCCAATCTATTTCTTCATTTAAAATTTTGCTTGCAACATCATTCGCTTCATCATAAAGTAAAGGTATTCTATTGGCAAACCTAAAGAGCTTCAAACCCTTTGGAAGAATTTTTCCTTCATAAGCCAAACCAACTTCTACTACGAAAGGGAAGCCTGAGTAAGCAGACGGGGGGCGAGTAGTTGTAGCTATAAACTCTGGCTCTAACTCTTTTTTGATACCACTCATCAAAATCTCCTCTCCAAGGGGAGAGAGGCAACTGGCATCTGGCTGTAAGAAATCATCATATCTATGAAGGGCTCTTACTAGCTTTGTAATCTCATCATTTGATAGGGTCTTAGGGTCTCTTTCTTGATCAAAACCAGCGTAATCAAGGAACCTTTTTGCTATATTCTTGCCAACTCTATGAAAATTCTTCGACATGAACTTGACCATATTATCCTCCTTTGATTGCTTTATCAACCTTCGAACAGCCTCTACATCCATTCCATAAGGATGCAATAATGTCTCTTTAGGTGGAATAGGCATAATCTTTGTAACCCTCTCGTAAAGGAATAATCGCCCATAAGGGTCTATGAAGGTAACATTAGCATATGGCGTTACCATGGCTACCTGCTTAAAGTAATCCAAAATCTTTTGAGAAGCTCTTGAGTAATCTCCCTCTAAAGTTAATCTTATCATGGTTCCAGTAGAGCCTTCAGCTGGATGAGAAACCTTTCTTAGGATTATGGGAACATTCTCTTGAACATCGATGAGTAGATCAAAGGTGAAGGCTTGAATTCCATCAACAGATGTAGTTATGCTGACAGGTTTATTGGTTGTTATTTGACCGTAGAGTATAGCCATTTTGCCTCCCATGCCGAACGTACCTCTTGACTGTCTTAATTGAAACTTAGAACCAAAGAAGACTTGCCCAAAAGCTTTTGGAACGTATTTTGTTTCTATGCCAGAACCATTATCTTGAATTTTTATCACGTATGCCTTAGGGTCTGGGCTACTTTCGTCAAAATCCATCGGTGTTATTCTTACAAAGACGTTTGGGAGTATGCCATAAAGTTCACATGCATCCAAACTATTTTCAAGAAATTCTCTAACAGCCGAATATAGTGCACGAGATGGATTACTGAAACCAGCTAGATCTCTATTTCTGTAGAAGAACTCTGATGGGGATATCTCAGTGAATTCATCCATCAATTAAGACTCCTCCCAGAGCTTCATACGATCCATCTTCGCTTTTGTCCTTGCTCTTTGAAGCATACTATAAACAGTCTTATGAGTACTTCCTGATGAGAGCATATCTATAGCATCTAAAGCCAATCTAACCTCATCAGTTCTTCCTATGATGCTAACTGTATGGCCAAAGATAGAGATGTATGCATTGGTTAGCTCCTCTATGAACCTTCTCGACTTGCCTCCTAGACCTATTATTCTTCCCTTTATGCGCTCAAGAGAGTTGCGAGACTTTCCTACATAATCTCTTAAGTCAACTACATGCAAGACAGTATCTTCGTTCAAGAGCTTAAATGCTCTTTGAGGGGAGAAGCCTCTCCCTATTGCCGTTATTATATCCATGGCTTTGAAGGGTTGTGATTGATTAATATCTCCTTTCAAATCTATTGTAACTTCTCCTATCTCACTGTCTATAGATAATATTACATTACATCTAAGCTCTATCTCGCTCTTTACAGCTCCATTTTTTCCAACTAGAACGCCTATGCGATCCAATGGTAGCTTCAGATTTCTTTGAAAGCTCAAGCTCTGATCACCTTTTTTAGTAAATCTTCCAAAGGCTCCACCCTTAAGCCACGCTTAATGAAGAAGCGGTTTATGTTATTAATGTCTCTTATGAGGAATTCCTTTGAGAGAGGATGTCTCACATCTACAGCCGATCCAAAGTCAAAAAGAATAAGGCTCTTTCCATGCTTAAATATGTTATACTCAGACAAATCTGCATGAACTAAATTGGCATTCTTATATAGCTTCTCTATTAAAGACATTACCCTTTTATAATCGCTCTGCTTCACTTTGACTTCATTGAGAAGAGGAGCAGGTTTACCATCATAGCCAATGAACTCCATTATCAATACGTTTCTTTTTATGGCTAAAGGCTTTGGGACAGGTATTCCTGCTTCATAAGCTGTCATAAGGTTCCTGTACTCCTTTTGTGCCCATATCTTGACTATATTGCTTGAGCCACGCTTAACACTATCAAAGCGTGGGTCTCCGATTATGTATGGCAACCTCTTCTTAAATTCAGCTGTAACAGTTAGATATATTTTAACTGCAACTGAGGAGCCATCATCCCTCTCACCCCAGTATATTCTTGCTTCTTTTCCTGAGCTTACAACTCCGTTCAAACTTCTTAGAACTCCAGAATTCATAAGGTAATGAAGTGTTAATAGAGTAGGCTTGTCAAAGACCTCCTCTATAACTGCTATATCAGATGAACGATCTTTTATGAGCATCCTATCCCTTTTCTCTATTATGCGTAGCTTACGCTCAAGGCGCTCCTTTTCTTTGTCATAGAGCTTACTATCATTTTTGGGCATAAAAATCCTCTAATCCTCTTTACTTGGGGAACATCTTATATCTGAAAGCTTGCTTCTTCTCTCCATTAATAATACAAATTGCCATTATAAGTGCATATAGCATTTTGCCCTTTACTCTTCTTTATTTTTTATCGAACAGATTGTAATACTCCCCAACTTCCTTCTTATGATCAAGGCTGGTTTTGAATTGGCTCTTTTATGAACTTAAACGCCATCATAAATCCAAATATAATCAAAATCGAGCATATGAAGAAAGTGTTTCTAAAACTACAATTCTTTTGGTAGATAATTATTCGCCTTTAACCAATCTACTTGTGCTATCGTGTATCTCCAAAGCACATCACATCTTTCATCACTCTTGAATTCCCATGGTGCAACCAATACTACATCATTCTCTCTTACCCATATTCTTCTCTTTAGTTTCCCTCTGATCCTTCCTAATCTTGCTTTTCCATCTGTGCACTTTATCATAAGATGATCACTACCTAAGAGCTTCATTACTCTCCCTAATAGCTCACCTTTATCTGGTAGCACTAAATCTTTTAGCTCCTCTTCACTCAAGACTTTTCTTTTACCCATTTTTATCACTTTAAGATTTTAACCTAATAAATGAATATTTTATAAGCAAGAATATATCCTTACCGTTTTTAATGGCTCTTTAAGAATTTTTAACCTCATATAATGAGTAGTTCTTGCAAAATAGGTATCCCCTCTATGAAATTATTTTAGCCAGCCTAGAAGATGTTAAATTAATTTGATATAGCAAATTTAGATCATTCTGAAGACTCGACTTTAAAATCAAAGGCTGATGTTGCTTTTGATACAGTTCCTAATACCTCAATAAGCATATTTCCCAAGTAAACTTTATCCACCCATGATAATTTTGGCTTGAACTTTACCTTAAAGGATATTTCTTGCTCCAACTTGCATCCACTATTATAAAAGATTTTAAAATTGATTAGATTCTTAAACTTGTAGGTTTTAATAATTCGACCCAAAAATTTTTAATTTAATCTTTCTTCTTAGGAGAGATGATACTTAGCAATTCAGACATTCATAAGCATATAAAAGAAAAAAGATTGATAATAAATCCTTTCTATGAAGATACAGTGCGTGAAAATGATATAGACTTAAGGCTTGGAAGTGAGATAGCAAGATTAAAAAGGACTGATTTAATCTTTGATACTCATGGTAAGAATGAATATGAACAATTTTTTGAGAAAGAGAGTGGAGAATCTTTCATAATAAATCCTAATGAAAGAATTCTTGTTTGCACTCTTGAGTTATTAGAATTAAAAAAGATCTCATGGGCTTTGTGAATCTTAGGAGCTCTTATGCAAGAATTGGTTTAAGCTTTCCTCCTACAATAATAGGAGGTTCTTTTCCAATAAAGCTATACGCAAAGGATAGGTTTTGCCACATTGTATTGGCAAAGTTAACATCAGATTCCGTTAGCTATAGGGGAGTTTATTTAGGTCAAAAAGGAGTAACATATCCAAAGTTTTAAATTATGCAATAATTATTTCAATTAAGACCATGAGTTCAAAAAGCTCTAAAGAAGGTATAGCTAGCGCTAGAAAGAGAGAAGTTAAAAAGTTTCTCAAAGAGTTAGGGATAAGAACACACTCAGATATGGATAAAGGTGTCTTTCCAGAGATAAATTTTCCAAGCAGGTCTGTGAGAAATATCGTCTATGATGAAAGGCTAAAGCAATACATCCTTGGCAAAACGTCTGTCAAGAGATCAACTCATAATATAAAGCATATCCGCCCTTTTACACAATTCATCTGGTTAGCCTTTTTTGCAAACAAATTGGTAGAGCAAGGTAAAACAAGCACTCTTAGAGATGTATTCTACTCTGCTCAAGCCTATGATATGGAGTTTGTAGATCAAGCAGAATCTGATGAAATTATAACAGATTTAGAAGTATTGTTATCTAAAGCTAGAGAGGACTTTAATGTTTATCCTGAAGAGCGCTCAGCCATATTCGGCGATCTTACTATAGAGTACACTGTACCAGGATATGAGGGGAAGAGGTTAAATTTAGCCTCTCATCCAGACGGTTACTTAATAGGACCAAGCTTAAGCACTGCTAACTTCATAGACACATCTGCTGAGATGGTCTTGGCTGTGGAAAAGGGAGGATTATTCACTAGGTTTGTTGAAGAAAAGGTGCATAATAGGTATAAGGCACTGATAATGGATACAGCAGGTCAGCCCCCAAGAGCAACAAGGTACATGCTTAGAAGGTTGAATCAAGAATTAGGATTGCCAGTTTACATTTTAACAGATGGAGATGTTTATGGGGAGCATATAGCTATGGTAATCATCTCTGGATCTGCCAATGCTGCCCATCTAAGAGAGTTAACAGTACCATCTGGTAAATGGATAGGAGTATGGGGTAGTGATATAGTAAAGCACAAGCTTCCTAGCGATCCTCTCACAGATATAGATATTAAAAGAATCTATGAGCTGAAGAGAGACCCAAGGTATAAAGGAGGATTATGGCAGAAGGAATTAGATGTTTTCCTAAAGATAAAGAGGAAGAGTGAGCTCGAAGCCTTTGCCAAGTATGGTTTAACAACTATAACTGATAAGTATTTACCAGAGAAGCTAGATATTGCTAAAAGCCTATGATTTGCTAGATGATAAACTTATTTAATAGATAGACAGAACAAAAACTCGATTTGAAGGGCTCAAAGACTACTGAGAGGGTCGATATATTCATTCGGCTTATAGGTCTTATATTCTTGATTTTAGGTCTATCTATAGCATACTTTACAGCAAATACTCCTCTCGTTCCTCAGATATCACCTATATACTACTTTATCTCGATCCTCTTTATCATCTCTGGTTTTATTGCACTAATTTCAAAACTAGATTAAGCGAATGAATTAACAATAACATTAAAAAGTAAACCTGTATCGTTTTAAGACCATGAGTGGCAAGATAAGGATTGCTCTGATAGGTGTAGGTAATTGTGCATGTAGCTTAGTTCAAGGTATAAGTTACTATAGTGAGGATGATTCTAAAAATGGTCTATGGCATAGATTGGTAGGAAGGTATAGAGTCAGTGATTTAGAAATAGTTGAAGCCTTTGACATAGATGCCAAAAAGATAGGTCTAGACCTTTCTGAAGCTATCTTCTCAAAACCTAATGTAGCAAAAAAGTACTTTGATTTGAGCCCTTTGAATGTAAAGGTTAAGAGAGGTTTTTTATATGATGAACTCTCACATAATCTAAGAAATTCTTTCGATGTTAAAAATGGCGAGCCCTATGATATAATAGATGTATTGAAAAACAGCAAAGCGGATGTCTTAGTAAATCTAATATCATCTGGTCTAGATAAAACATCAAAATCTTACGCTGAAGTTGCCATAAAATCAGGATGTTGCTTCATCAATGCAACTCCATCATTAATAGCGTCTGATGAAAATTTCGTAAGGAAGTTCAAAGAAAGGAATTTAGTTGTAGTTGGCGACGATCTTATGAGCCAGTTTGGAGGAACTGCTTTTCATAAAGGCATCCTTGACTTCATGCACAATAGAGGAATAAAGATCATAAAAAGTTATCAATTAGATGTTGGTGGGGGAACTGAGACTCTTAATACTTTAAATGAAGATGTGAAGTTCATGAAAAGAAATATGAAGACTAAAGCCATATCTGTAGAATTACCTTATGAGTTTGAGACTGTAGCAGGGACTACTGATTACGTTGACTACATGCAGAACGATAGGACTAGCTATTATTGGATACAAGGAGAGGGTTTTTTGGGTTCATCAGTAAGGTTTGATATATATTTGCGCACATCTGATGGTCCTAACGCTGGAAACATTCTACTCGATGTGATAAGGGCTGTAAAAGTAGCAAAAGATGAAGGGGATTTTGGTACATCATTAGATATTTGTGGCTATGGTTTCAAACATGCTCCAAAGACTATAAAGCTAAAAGATGCTTACCAAAACTTTACTTTAAAATACATAAAGTGAATAACACCAGTTTATATTACTCTCAATGAATGCTCACCACTTTAATATGCAAATTCATAATCAAAACTCAGAATCACTCTAAAAGTTACTTTCTAAGATAATGCTAAAATATATAAATATAAGCTGATATATTAAATTGGAGATTTTACGTAGGTGCTGTAAGCCAAGGTATGTAGTCTCCAATTTAATACACCAGCTTATATTTATATATTGACATCTTAAAGCACTTCATAATATAAAAGATTTAATTAATACACACGCATACAGGTTAGTTATGGAGAACCAGCTTTACATAGTCACTGTTCAGGGTTTGGATAGACCAGGTCTTGTAGCTGGAATTTCAGAAATTTTGGCAAATGCTAATGTAAATCTTGTGGATGTAGATCAGACAGTGATAAGAAAACTCTTTGCCATGTTCATGATAGCTGATTTCACAAATTCTAATAAAGAATTTGAAATAGTAAAAGAAGATTTATTCAAAAAAGCTAAAGAGCTTAAGATGAAGGTTTCGATCGAGCCTTATGTATTTGATGAGAGTTTAAAGAGAAAAGAGGAGAGAAGCCTTGTATTATTGACAATAATTGGTAAAGACAGACCTGGTATAGTTGCTAGATTTTCTAAGATTTGTTCTGATAACAGTGTGAATATAGAAAGGACAAGGATGATAGCAAGAGGAGAAACAATAGCCCTTGAGATGCTTGTAAACGTAGAAGGTTTAAGGATAGATTTTGATAATTTTAAGGTTCCTCTTCATAAGGCAGGCTTGGATTTAAACTTAAGTGTAATCATTCAGAAGCAAGACATCTACCATAGAGCTAAGAAATTGATAGTCTTCGATCTAGATACAACTTTCATTCAGCAAGAAATAATCAATGAGATTGCAAAGATGGCTCGTGTTGATAGACAAGTTAAGGAAATAACGAAGAGAGCCATGAAGGGTGAGATGGATTTTAAGCAAGCATTGAGAGAAAGGGTCAAATTGCTTAAGGGTTTACCGATTTCTTCCCTAGGCTCAATTTTAAAGGAGATCAAGTTAACTAAGGGCGTGGAAGAGCTTCTTTCTGTTTTAAAGGAGCTTGGATGTAAGATAGCAATAGTCACAGGCAGCTTCTCTTACTTTACTGATAAAATCAAAGATAGATTTGATCTTGACTACACATTTGCAAATGAGTTGATAATCAAGGATGGCATGCTCACAGGAGAGATTAGAGAGCCAATATTGGATGCAGAGATGAAAAGAAAATTGATTCAAGATTTGATAAAGAAAGAGGGGATAAAGAGAGAGGAGGTCATAGCAGTAGGAGATGGTGCAAATGATAGATTCATGCTCATGGAGGCTGGTCTTGGAATAGCTTTTGATGCTCAGGAAATCTTAAGAAAAGTTGCAGACGGTGTGATAACGAAAGATAATCTAAGAGGATTGATTTATTGCTTGAATGAGTTTAGAGATTATTGATTTTAGTAGAAAGAATAAGGCTATTAGTTGCTTATCAAATATACTTGAAATCCAAGCCGTACTTAGCCTTCAGAAATTCTTCAAATTTTTTAAATACAGGGCTTAAAGCCATGCCTATCTTTATCCCTTTTTCTAGATCATAAAATACACAATGCTCAGTCATTCTAGGATCTGCCTTAAGAACTTCACATACATCTTCCTCTAACCCTCCAGTAGATATAAAGGCCATAAAGGATGCATCTTTAACCTTCCAGAAATCACCATCACGTACTGAGACTTTATGCAAACATACCATGGATTTAAGGGTTGGAATAGTTATGGACTTAGACCAAACAAATACATGATAAGAGTTATCGATCTTGAACCATTGACCATTCTTTTCAGCCTCCCACTCATCTCGGCAATGCTCCTTAAAAGCTTTGAGAGTCTCTCTAACTTTTAGGGTTAACAATTTTACCATAATAAAAATACAAAAGGATCAATTTAAGATTTATCGGGATGCTAAAGCCTATCATTTCAGCATGCTCTCATAAACTCGAAGGGTTTGTATAGCTACCTTTTCCCATGTAAAGTAATTCAATACTCTTTTTCTCCCATTTTCTCCCCATTTCTTAGCTCTTTTTTGATCTCTTAAAACCTCTTTTATTCCCCATGCTATATCAACCGGGTCATGACCATTTATATGAACACCGTTCTGTTCAGGACCTGATGGCACAACTTGCTCAACAAATCCTACTAAACCTCGAGCCCCTACTACTACAGGCTTTTTCATCGCCATAGCTTCTAAGCTAACGATTCCAAAGGGTTCATATATTGATGGAAAGACGCATAAATCAGAAGCTGAGTAATGTAGGGTGCGTTCTTCTTCAGGCACAAATTCAAACCTGTAAAGAACTTTTTCCTTTATTCCTAGTCTATCAGCCAAAGTTGTTATATCACGTTGCTCCTCCCCTCTGCCCAATATTACAAGCTTCGATTTTGGAAACTCGTTCAGAACAAGAGGAAGAGCTTGTATTAAATTTCGAACCCCTTTAACCCATGTTAGCCTTCCGATGAAGAGGATAAAATTCTCATCTGCTTTAATTCCGTATCTATCACGTAGTTTTTGAATATCTTCTTCACTAACCCTATTTGGATCATATCTTTCTGGATCAACACCATTCCAAACCACGTCTATATTATTCTCTGGCCAACCATGACGGGCTAAATCTTGCTTCATTACATTGCTAACAGTTATCATGCGATCAGCACTGTCAGCTGTAACCCTTTCTAAGTGACTTACAACTTCCGATCCTATATCCCCACTCCTTCCCCACTCTGTAGAATGAACATGAAATACCAATGGCATTTTCTTCAGCTCTTCTTTAATGGTAAGCCCAGCAATACTACTCAACCAGTCATGAACGCTGATTAAATCAAATTTGTAACCATCTCTGCGAATTAGCTCGTTGACAAACTTTGTGGCTGATAGAATGTTATAGATGAAGACATCGTTAAAAAATTTCAAATTAGTCCCCCATCTCTTAAGATCCTCTGTTACCAAAAGGGGGAAGATCTTTGTTGCGTTTGCAATCATAGGTCTATGAACCTCTACTCCTTCTACGACCTCTCTTGTAGGAAGGTCTCCAGGGTTAAGGGTGAAGACTGAAATATCATGATCAAGGTCTACTAACTTTCTTGTGATATTTTCTGCATAAGTGCCCAGTCCTCCTACAAGAACGGGGGGATACTCCCACACAAAAAAGGCTATTCTCAAAGGTCTTTACCTATGAAAGAAAGACTGAACGTTTGATTATAAAACCATTTATTAAGTAATATCCTGAAATCAATTTTAACTATAATTTTAAAGTTTTACATCAGATTTAAACCTCAAGAGAATGATATACAGATTTTTAAAGAAATATTATTTATAAAAGAAGCTATAGTAAAGATTAAAATCATTGATTTGAAATCCATTAACAGCGTGGCTTATTTGAGCTCTTTAAAGGTCAAAGAGTTAAGCGTTGATGTGGCTGGAAGAAGGATTCTAAATGGAATTAATTTGACTATACCTAAGGGAGAAGTTCATGTCTTATTCGGTCCTAATGCTTCTGGAAAAACTTCTTTATTGATGACTATACTTGGTTTCCCTAATTATAAAATAGTTTCAGGCGAAATCTGGTTCAACAATGTGAATATAACAGATATGCCCATAGATGAGCGTGTGAGACTTGGAATAGGTGTAGCCTTTCAAAGCCCTCCAGCTATAAGAGGGGTTAAGCTGACAGATATCATTCATAACTTTCTTAAATCTGAACCTGAGGCGAAGAAGAAAGAGATCGAGTTGTGTGAGACTTTAAAATTCACAAAAGAGTTTCTTTCAAGGGATTTGAACCTTGGCTTTTCTGGTGGGGAGGTTAAGAGGTCTGAAGTTTTACAGATTCTTGCCCAAAAGCCTAGCTTTGCCATGCTAGATGAACCAGACTCAGGAGTCGATGTTGAGAACCTTGGGATCATAGGCAAAGTGATAAACGATTTCTTTGAGGGAAGGTCAGGGCTCTTGATAACCCATCTAGGCTACATCTTACGTTACGTTGAGGTTGATAAAGCTCATGTTTTAATTAATGGGAAGATAGCTTGTTCAGGAGAGCCTGTCAAAATCCTTGACCAGATATTGAAGGAAGGTTATGGGTGGTGTGAGAAGTGCCTAAAGATAGAGAGGAAGTATTGAAGGCTATAGATAAGCCAGCAAGTTTCGGTCCTGATCTAGAAATAAAAGATTTCATCAGAGAGGCTAAACCTTGGTATCCTTGCTTAGTTTCATCTCTTCCAGAAGAAATAGCAAATCAGTCCTTAAATGTAGGGATAAGGACTGATGAGAAGGATAGAATTGGGACTTACTTTCAGATAGACCATTCAGTTGTTTTTCAAGGTATTCAAAAGGCTTTTGAAGGGAAGATAGAGTTGATGAGCACAAAAGATGCCCTCAAAAAACACGATTGGTTCAAAGATTACTGGTGGAAGCTTATACCAGCAAATATGGACAAATATACTGCATTAGCAGAGCTAAACTGGGATCATGGCTATTTCATCAGAGTTTTAGAAGGTCAAAAAATTACGCTTCCCCTTCAATCATGCCTCTTTATCTCGATGAATAGATTAAATCAGAATGTTCATAATATGGTGATAATAGAACCTAACTCAGAAGTTCAAATAATAACAGGTTGTGTTGTTCATCCAAATGTTCAAAGAGGACTTCATGTTGGAATTACAGAATTTTACTTGAAAAAAGAGGCTAAGCTCACTTTCACTATGATTCATAACTGGGCTCAGAACTTTGATGTTCGTCCAAGGACAGCAGTGCTCATAGAGGATGATGCTACATTCGTGAACAATTACATATGTTTAAAACCAGTGAAGAGCCTTCAAATGTACCCAGTTGCATATTGTAAAGGAAGCAATTCAAAAGCTAGTTTTAACTCTATTCTATATGGAGGAGGGAATTCTTACATCGATGTAGGAGCAAAAATAGTTCTTCAAGGATCTGGAAGCAAAGGAGAAGTCATAAGTCATGCCATAGCCTCGGAAAGTGCCCAAATATATGCTAGAGGATTATTGATAGGAGAGAATAGTGATAGCAGAGCGCATCTCGAATGTAGAGGTCTATTAGTTTCTGATAGAGCTTTTATTCATGCCATACCAGAGCTTATTGGGAAAGTTAGCGGGACTGAGCTTTCTCATGAGGCTGCTGTTGGTAAGATAGCTGAGGAGCAGATCAGATACTTGATGGCTAGAGGATTTTCAGAGGCTGAGGCTAGATCATTAATAGTAAGAGGTTTTATGGATGTTACTATCTTTGGTCTTCCAGATACTTTGAAGGATGAAATAAGAAGAATTGTAGATGAGACTGCAAAAGGGGTTTTATGATATCTATATTGGATTGTTTCTAACCATTCTTAGCTTGATAATCTTTAATTTTCTCTTCAAGCTCATGTACTCACGATGCTTACAATGTATTGACGATATTAATAACTCTCTATAACTCTATGCTCTTCTTTTGAGCATCTGTTGCATGCACTCTACTTTATGATCAATATTATACCAACAGCTAACAAAGTAAAAGCTATTGCGCCTACTAAGCCGCTAAATTGCATGAATAGTTCTATTATTATCGGAGCTTTATCGATCTCCCATAGCATGTAAGGTATCCAAGCAAAGAGGAGAAAGCCTGAGATAAAGAAGCAAATAATTCCTAGAATACTGTAATATTTGCTTTCCTTCTTAACTTCCTTCAATTTTAATCCTTCTTATTTCTGACAAGTTTTATATTTGAATATTGGTCTTCTATTTAATATAATGAAAGAAGCATTAAGAAACTAACTTAATTGATGATCATATCCTTTCAAAAAATTCCAGAAAGTAAAAAGTGCGGGGGGTGGGATTCGAACCCACGAAGGCCTTAGCCAGCAGATCTTGAGTTTAGGCTTTTAACTGCCCCCTCTTGTCGCCTAATTCAAGCTTGGCATTAACCTGGCTTGGGAACCCCCGCAGATTTCAAATATAATGCTCAATAATTAATCCTTTACCCTCTAAGAGAAGGTAAGAAAGAAA
>JACGUK010000111.1 GCA_024256265.1 archaeon | reverse complement strand
CTTAGCAGTCTTAGTGACGAAATTAGAGGTATGAAAATATAATCTTTTAGAAGGTAAGAATTTGGTTTTCAGCCAATTGTCCCGAAAGGGTAATGTTATTGATATCGTGGTGATTAGTAACGAGCAAGTTTGAGACAAGAGAGCTAGCACTAAATACCGATGGAAATATTCTGAAGAAAAATTCTTAAAGGTATATGATAGCTTCGCCAGCTTTTAGTTTAAAGGTGTGAAGAGTACTTGTTGAAGGTGTCTGTGTATAGTAAAGCTGACCCTGAAGATTTGTATGGTGCTGTTCAGCTTATGAATCGTCTCGGTTTGCCCTATGGGTTGATCCGAGATCTCAGTAAGCTTAATAGAAAAGAGAAGTCCACCGTGTTAGTTATCCCTGAGTCTGCAAGAATAAATGTAGAAGAAGAAAGAGTACTTCTCAATTCTAATCTTTCAATAGTGTCTATTGGTTACATTCCAAGGCAAAGTATATGTGAGGATATGGGATTCAAACTTGTAGGGAGTAGAAAGGTTCAGCTTCCCTTTTCTTATGGCACCATTAGAATGCTTGATGGCTTAGAAGCACCCTTTTACTATGATTTCTCAATCATAGACATCGTAGACAACTCTTTTGAGTTAATAGGGAAAATTTATCTTAAAAATGAAGAATACCCAGGAATAATGGTCAGAAGCTTTGATAGAAACAAGAAAGTCTTCATATTGGCAAATCTACTGCGATCTGTTACCTATCTTTTCTCTGGGGCTGAGGAATCACAGTTAAAATCACGCGAGTTTTTTGATGAGTATGAAAGAATAGATGACAGAATCATCAGACGTTTAAGAAAAGAGTTCTTTAAAATGCCAATTGTTGAGATATATCAAGAAATCCTATTTAAATTGTTTATGGACATTTGCAGCGGGAATAATACCCCAATAGTTCAGAAATGGTTTCACCCTTTCAACCACAAAATCGCCTTGTGTCTGACTCACGACATTGATATTGTATCGTATATGCCATTACTTCTGGCTTTAAAGAGTTTCTATGAGAAAAAAAACATCAAAGAGGGCATAATAAGATTGTTTCTAGCATTTGTTCACTATGGATCTACCTTCATTTTTAGAATGCATTTATCTGAAAGGAGAGACACTTATAGTTTGCTACCTCAACAAATTGTGCAGAGTCTCCTTCCATACAATCCTTACTGGAATTTTGATGAATTTGATCAGATTGAGAGAGAGTTCAAAGCCAATAATTCCACGTACTACTTCCAGACTGGTTTATCTAGAAAAACGTTCGAGGGATTATTCAATTCAATAGAGATAGATTACAGTATAGATTCTGTCCAGATAAGAAGGGTGATAAAGACTTTAAGACAAAGAGGATATGAAATAGGCCTTCACGGTAGCATATTGTCTTTCAAAAATGCCAAAGAGATGCGGAGCGAAAAGTCTAAACTTATAAACACAATCGGTACTCAACATATTGGTATCAGGCAACACCGCTGGCTTATGAAAGTACCTGAAACATGGAAGCTTCATGCTGAAGAGGGGTTTATTTACGACTCATCATATGGATACGCGCACGATGTTGGATTCAGAGCTGGAACGGGTTTTCCTTTTAACCCATGGGATATTGAGAAGAGAATGGAGTTATCAATCCTAGAAATCCCACCGATAATCCAAGATGGAATACTCTTTCTAGAAAATTTATTAAATTACTCGGCGGAAGAAGCCTTCCAGATATGCAAAGGGATCATCGACATAATCAACAGATATAATGGTATCATTACTCTACTTTGGCATCCTCACATTAACAGGGAAAAAAAGAAATATTGGATAGATACCTACCGCGAAGTTCTCAGATATGCCTCACGGTACAATCCTTGGTACACAAATGCTATGGGACTTGCAGAATGGTGGAATTTGAGGAACAAGGTTAAATTTAGTGAATTTAAAGTTAGTAGGACATCAATGAAGTTTTTGTTACACTCACCAATAGCTTATAAAGGATTTTCGGTAAAGATGCTATCCCCTTTCAATATCTCTAGATGTGTAGTTTTTATTAATGGCCAGAGTTTAGAAAGTAATCAATTTGAAAAACATGAAAATTGCCTACTTTTTACATTCGACATATCTAAAGGCCTAAATGAAGTAAGAATGAAATATATGTAGATGACTGTAAAGGAAAACATGTCCTTATTGAATTTTAAAGAGAAGATCCAATTAATCAATCGATTAGCTATTCGTGAGTTACCTGAGAGTGATCATAAGATTTGGGATGATCTCGTTCGAAATTCTAACCAAGACACGATTTTACATCAATTTGATTGGTGAAGGATCGTAGAGAAGGAATAGGTGGTGATTAGTAACGAGCAAGTTTGAGGCCAGAGAGCTAGCCCCAAATGAAGTTTCTATGTGGGACAAGTTGGTCGACGAATCGCCAGAGGGGCATCCATTTATCAAGAGCGACTGGTTGAAGGAGTGTTCTAAAACTTGGAGAGGGGATCTGAAGATTATTGGTTGCTTCAGAGGAGAAGAGCTATCTGGCGGATGCGCCCTAAGAATTCTCAATCTGGGATTATTTAAGCGAGCTGCGATGAGCCGAGTAATGGTGCCCTTAGACGGAGTGGTCTTCAAACCTATGGCGAATATAAGAAACCTTAGAAAGAAGGAATCGCTGTATAAAGATTCTGTAAACGCCTTA
>JACGUK010000110.1 GCA_024256265.1 archaeon | reverse complement strand
TAATTCACTCTCTTCAAATCATGGATCATTCTCTTAACAATTCTTTTGAATACCTTCTTTAAAGGAATGGTAGGCTTTTCACGTATCTTTATTACGCTACCATCTTTATACGCATAAGTAGCCTTATTTGCCGAGTTCATCAAAGCTAGTGTGAAGAAATTTCTTATCTTAGGATTGTCTATGCTTCTAATCTCTTCCTTGAAGAATAGTATATCTTCAAGGGAGTATCTTGAAAAGGCTCTCTTAGTCAAAGGGCTTAATCCTTTGATTTCATACTTCTTAAATTTCTTTGAGAAGAGCTCTCTAGCATGATCTCTGATCTTCTCCAAATCATAATCCTCTGTCTTTACTTGTGTAACGAAGACTGCAAGGGGAGAAGCGTCAACCCCAATAGCATTAACTCCAAATTCCTTTGATACTAATAATGTTGTTCCTGAGCCACAAAAAGGGTCCAGTATCCAATCATTACTCTTGATTTTAAACAAATCAATCATTAGCAAAACGAAATCTCTTGAGAAGCCTTCTTTAAAGTAGAACCAGTTATGTATCGGAACTCTTTTATTTAGTATGAAGGTCACTAGATTGCCTAGATCGTATCTTTCCTCGATTATAAATGGAATAGAGCCTTCTCTTTGATCTACCATCGTTCATTCAAAAATTATGTGGTTTGAACCTTATAATCTTACCTCAATTTGGCAAAAGATCATAAACTCTTGACACCTACTTCATCTTCTGAACTACTATCTTTGCATAGCCAGCTTTGTCGTAGATGCCAATGAGCTTATGTCCAGCCTTGCTTATCCAGAGAGGGATATCTCTCTTCGACCCTGTGTCAGATGATAGCACCCCTATGATTTCTCCAACCTTGGCTTCCCTTATAGCTCGTATCAGCTCCATTAGGGGTCCTGGGCAAAAGGTGTTTCTAGCGTCTATAAGCCTATTTACCTTGGGCTCTTCGCTCATAAATCTTCATCCCTTATATGAAAAGGGTTATCTTCGAATTCCTAGCAGTCTCTATGAACTCTTCAACTCTCATTACATCATCGCTTTATTAGCATATTAGATACATCTTATAAGCGTATCTCTATGTCCCATTATGAATACGATAGCAATCTCAATAAATTCTGCATATTTCCTCTTTGTAATGGCATTATGCTTGAGTAGAAACCAATCACATTGAATTAGGTTATCTCGATTCTGACATCATCAATATTGTAGCTCATGTAGGTTTCCCAATTCACAGTAATCCCCAAGGCTATCCATATTTCATCACTTGAGCCTGTATTCAAACTTGCTCTGTGACTATATTCTTTCCAACCTGAAACCTGATTCGCAGGTTCTCTGAGTTGAAAATCATCTTCAATCTCAGGATCATTGGTTCCTATAAAAACAACAACGTAGGCAATTGTATTTGCTTGGTTCTCAAACTCACTGTATAAATGGAAGGAGACTCTTACTTGAATACTAGAATAAGATTTCATAGGCATCCTTCTTTCTATCCATATCGTCCCATCATCCTGCCTTCCATCTATAGAAAAATTTAAAGAGTATGATCCAGAATAAGCCAAAGAATTTGTTCGAGAAATATCCCAGAAAATATCGTATCCGGGATTGTTGGGGTCTAAGGGAACATGAGCGTCTTTTCTCCATTCACCAAAACCACTCTCAAAACCCTCATTGATTACAAAGGGCTTTGGATAAAGATAAAATCCTATCATGATTAGTGCGATAACTATTCCGATAATACTGTAAGTCTTTAGCTTCAACCCATTGACTAATATCTAATTTAATAGATAATACTATCTGTTAGAACGCTAAGCGAAAATCTGTTCAAAAGTTAGAAAATTGACTTTATCAATCGCTCGAGAGCCTGAAATATCTTAAGACTTTCCAACTTTCTTGATGAGCATCTGGTTTAACCAGTGAATGCCTTGAGTCGTTATCTTATAGCGCACACCTTCCTCACTTGTCTCTTTATCTACATATCCCCATTTCAACATTTCACTCATCCTAGAGCTTATGGACTTTGGGTTAAGACCAGTAGCAGTTTTCATCTCAGCCAAAGTGAGAGACGGTGAAGCAACTTTCCCGCTTTCATAATTTATCTTAGCTGCTACAAGTTGTAGCCCTAAAATGCCTTTATCACTTAACTTTTGTTCACCTATCCAGACCCTTGGACCCTCTGGCGTTATCTTCACATAATCTCCAAACATGCTGATCAGATCGTTCAAAGAGTAATTTATAGTAACCTTGGAAGCCAAATCTATAGTGGGTATATGCTTAGCCAAAAATTCATTAATAGATGCCAATACATACTGTGGATCACCGCTGAACTCTACCTTCAATTCGCCATAGGTAATAGTTACGTTAAGAATCTTTTGCTCCTTGCTCACTCTAATACACCACCCTTGTCCATCATACTATCATCTTCACCAGAATTAACATTTTCGGAAGTGGGTGAAAGGCTACTTATGGTGAGGCTTGTAGAGGATGTGTAGACGAACTCTCCACCTTCATCCTTGAACCTCCTCAACTTACCTTCTTTGGCAAGTCTAAGGAGAGCTACAGCAACTGATTGCTTGGGATAGATCAAGCCATAAGACTCTAGCACATCTCTTACATCGCTGAGTTTGCGGGGATGCCTTCCCCATTCATCCTTGAAGAATTTCGTTATCACGTTAGGAAGAGAATCATCCCTCTCCACTTTTATTTCAGG
>JACGUK010000109.1 GCA_024256265.1 archaeon | reverse complement strand
CTTTAAATTATCTTAACCTTAATTGATTCTAGGTGAAGGTATGGCTGAAGAATACATACAGCAAAGGATAAAAGCAATAGAAAGCGAGTTAGAGTTGTTGAAAAGGAAGCTAACTATGGCAAAGCCAAGCGAAGAAGAAATCACAAAGAAGATAGAATATCATAGAAAGTTGGTTAGAGATTTATCTAAATCTCTTAAAGTTACTGAAGACCCTGATACTTACATAGCAAAGCTAAGAGCAAAGGAATACTAAGATGAAGATTGTTCTTGATACTAACGTTTTAGTTTACGTTTACATCTCTCCTGAATTTGTACCAAGGATAAGAAAGGAAGAATGGCATCAGAATTTTTCTGTTCAGAAAGATGAGTAAGGAAGAAATCAAATCTTTAGCCTGAAATATTTTAGAAAACGATCTTGTTAATTAGAAGTGTTTTATCTATTTATAAGGATGCTTCACTTTCTATCAAAATTAAAAGTGATCTAAGAATTGAGCGATAAAAGCCTTGAGAAGATAGAGGCTGAGTTAAAGGGTAAAACTCTTCTTGTTTATTGGTACATGATAAAGCAAAGCAATCCTGTTGGAATTAGAGAGGTTCAAAGAGCGTTAAGGTTTTCAAGCCCAAGCATTGCCCATCATCATCTAGAGAAATTAATTTCATTAGGACTTGTGAAAAAGGATGAGTATGGTCGCTATTTATTAAAAGAATACTTGGAAGTTGGAATTCTTCAATCCTTCACAAAGATAGGCAGGTTCATGCTACCTCGCTATTCATTTTATGCATCTTTCTTCTCAACTTTTCTAATAGCTTATGTTTATCAGTATGCTAGAGCTTTGAACGTTTTCGCTTTAGCTTCTATGATTATTGCAACCATAATCTTCTGGTACGAGACTATAAGAGTTTGGAGAAGGAAGCCTTATTGATAAATTATTCACTCAACTTGCAAATACCAAAATAGCCTTGAACCTAATCTGAAGGAAAAGCCATTAAAGGAAGTTAATAGAGAATTTTTTAGGTGTGATTTATGAACGTTTTAACGAAGTATCTCAATCTGAGAACGAAAGGAGAACTGGACATGATCGATATAACAGAATACGTAGCCAAGGCTATAAATGGGACTAATATTAGAAATGGCACAGTAACAGTATTCGTCCCTGGTTCCACAGGCGCTTTAACAACCATAGAATATGAACCTGGATTGCTAAAGGATTTCCCAGAAATGCTGGAGAGAATAGCACCAAGGAACATAGATTATGAGCATGAGAAAAGGTGGCATGATCATAATGGGCACTCTCATGTGAGAGCATCCCTCATAGGACCAAGTTTGACAATACCATTTAAAGATAAAAAATTAACCCTTGGTACGTGGCAGCAAGTAGTCTTCATAGAGTTAGACATTCATAGCAGATCGAGAGAACTAGTCTTACAGATAATGGGTGAATAGTATTCTAAAAATAACTCATATATACCATGACATTGATTAATTAATAGAGGGCTTATGAAGGCAGGTTTTAAGAAGAAATGTGTGCAGTGTGGTGCATCTTTCTCTACAATAGCAGAGTACGAGAAGCATTTAGAGATATGTAATGCAGACAAGACAAGAAAGAAAGCCGAGGTTATATCGGAGAAGTTAAAGCAAGCGTATGAGGAGTTCGAATAACTTCACTTCATTTTATTTAAGATTTCAATAACCTCTTCATCGCTCGTCTGCTCAAAGCTCTTATAGAACTGCCCAATAGCAAAGAAAGGCTCAGGGGTCATCAAGCAGATTACTTCATCAGCCTCTCTCCTTAACTCTTCAATAGTGTCTGGTGGTCCTACAGGTATTGCAAGAACTGTCAAGGCTGGCTTTCTTTTTCTAATAGATGCTATGGCTGCCTTTATAGTAGCACCAGTAGCTACACCATCATCTACAAGTATTGTAACTTTGCCTTCTATAGAAAGCCTGAGCTTATCTTCAAGATACTTCTTCATTCTTCTTTTGATCTCTTCTACTTGATTTTTTACTTCCTCTTTTATGTATTCATCTGGTACTCTTAAATATTGAAGTATGTCTTGATTTAGGATCGTTGTGCCATCTTCTGTAACAGCACCAATGGCAAGTTCTGGCTGGTTTGGTGCTCCGACCTTTCTCGGTATTATAAGATCAAGATGTGCATTTAGTGCCTTAGCTACCTCATAAGCTACTATAACCCCTCCCCTTGGAATTGCTAGTACTATAGGATTCTTGTCCTTATATTCTGATAAAGCTTCTGCAAGAAATTTTCCTGCTTCTTTGCGGTCTCTGAACATATGCTCACACCTATCTTATAATTCCCCTCTCTAAATACTGTAATGACTTTAATTGTTAAAGCTTTGGGAATTCATAGAAGCATCTTGGACAGAGGACAAAGTCACATCTCTGCCTAAAAGGGCATGTATCACAAGCTTTTATTTCTGAAGAATTAATCTCAAAGCCAAATGATATAAATATTGTGGTTTTTTATGATAGGGAGTGGCGTAAGATGGTCGAAAAGGAAATCGATTTTGTTAACGTTCAACCAAGGAAGGGGGGCAGTTTTATGGTTACAATCCCAGCCTTGGCAGTGAAAGAGCTTGGCATCAAAAATAAGGAAAGGCTCAAGGTCATAATTGAAATAGAGAAGGAGCGAGTGATTTACCAGTTATGAGACGGATTATTAGGTCGGATGGTAAGGTGCAAAATTGCTAGATATAGTTGATTGGGTTGTTACAAACATTCCAATGCTGGTCCTTGTAGG
>JACGUK010000108.1 GCA_024256265.1 archaeon | reverse complement strand
AGTATAAGGACGTGTCACAATTATAGCAAACTATCTCGAAGGGCATACCCATTTTAAAATTAAAAGATCGGAATAAAAGTGATCTGGTTATATTGTCTTGATCATATTAACAATTTTGTTTGCTATCAGTCTTTACTTAACTTCACAACATCCTTCAAAAGATACTCTAGAAAGGCTTGGTATTCAAAGTCCTGAAACTCTATTATATCGTATGAATTGATTTGCTTTGCTATAGTTAAACCTAACAAATGGTAGCAGATATCATCTTTTTCGCTGAGTACTCGATAGTAAAAGTGCCTACAGGAGCAGTAGGGTTGTGAGTCATCAACCAACTGATCTCCTTCCTTTCCAACCACCGTCCATATTTCACGCCCACTCGGAGAGAACTTATGGAGCTTTATGCTCTTATCTTCTAAAAGTCTTAAAGCCTTTTCTAACTTCTTTCCATAATGACCATATCTAGCATATAATTCCTCGTAATTTGATTTAGAGATCAACCTTATTTTAGACCCAATTATAAATAACAGCGTGTAATATATATGCTCAATTGCATAAATTTGAAAAAGATCATTTAATAATAAAGCAAAACAAATAAGCAGAGTCTTATTAGCTTTAAATTAGCCCCGGTAGCTCAGCTGGAAGAATTTATCCAATAGCGATTGCCTTGTAAGCAGTAGGTCGCGGGATCGAGACCCGCCCGGGGCTTTATTTCATTAATAATTAGGTATTTTGATAAGAATTCTTTCAAGCTCTTCGAAGACTATTGACTACCAATGGATGGCAACGTTTTCATGAGGGAGGAGTCGGTGGAGGACGGGGAAATGATAGGAGGTGCAGGCTTTCTTCTCTTTAATACTATGATGATCACAATTGTAACTACTATGATAACGCCGAGGACTAACGGCCAGAACCACAATTGAGTCGAAATTGGAGAAGATGGATATGTTATCTCGATGCTCCAAGAGTCTAAGGTTCCCACATCATTGGGGAGATCATCATAAATTCTTAGTTTCCATGTTCCCTTCATCTCTTCTTCGTCAAAAACAGACAGACTCTCTTCAGGTCGATAACGACCAGTGAATGGGGCAGATCCATTCGTTATATTCATATCTGCCTCATCGTCGAGAATTGTATCGATGAAATCATTATCCCCTTTACCTACGTCGTCGAATAGCTCTATCTCAGTGCCGTTAGGAGATATTAAGATGACATCTAAATCAGCATCGTAAGTGTGGTGAATCGTTAGTTTAACGTTGATGTCTTCAATGGTACCTTTATCAGGGATGATGATCATTGATTCAATCGTCTCTCTGTCATTTATGTCTTTGGGTACGTCTGTGCTCACATAAACTTTTGTTACTTGACATTTACCTTCTGGAACGATCATTACTGTGCTTAGAATCAACATCGATGTCAAGGTTAAATTTATTAGAAGTTTGCCTATTCTTTCTCTCTTTACAAGATTCATTCTTTCATCTGTGGGTCATGCACGTGTAAATTATTTAAGACTTCTTTTTGATGATAAATTTCCTTTGTCCTCCTGAAATCAGAGAATGAATATTTAGTATGGGAGCAGTCCAAGCCAGCAGAACAACTGTCAAATTCTTCTCGGTTATGCATTATCTTTGGCTTAAAGGATGGATAAGGAAGCCTAAATGATCATACTAGATCGCCTCCCAAGAAGTCTCTAAAATAAGAAAAATTTTATATAACAAAAAGTTGACTTAAAATGAGAAAATGAGTTACAGAGAAGGTTTCATAATAGTTACAACGCCTAATGTGCCAGGCTATCGCATAAAGAAGGTCTTAGGAGTTGTCACAGGCTTGACCCCTAGGACTAGAGGAGTTGGTGGAAAGTTCGTTGCTGGCATACAATCTATATTGGGTGGAGAGGTCTCTGCCTTCACCTCAGAGCTTGAAAAGGCAAGAATCGAAGCCATGGAGAGAGCTAAAGAGAATGCAAGAAGAATGGGGGCAAATGCCATCGTAGGTCTAGATATAGAGACCTCAGAAGTTTTTGAAGGAGTTGTAGTGATTTCTGTGACAGGTACAGCAGTAATAATAGAGCCAGAATAAATTATCATCAGAAATTTGACTTTAAAATCAAGTTACGATCTAATTCTAAATCTCCTTATTTTTTGTCCATAAATCCAATGGTGTGAAAGTCTCTGAAAGCCTAATCTTCATTCCATCTATGGCTGCTATGGTATCAACTCCTGTAATCTTTGCCATCCTCTCAGCCTCCTTCTCAGGAGGGGCTCTTATCATTCTAGAACCAAAATGAGTGATCAAAACCCTTCTTGGTGAAATAAGCTCGACCATCTTTATTGCATCATCGATGCATAAATGACCAGGAAACTTTTGGTTGCCAGGCCTTAAAACACTCAAAATCAAGAGATCAGAATGCTCTGCACCTTTGATTATTTCTTCACTAAACTCTGTATCTGGAAAATATGATATTGAGCTCTTTTCATCATCTAATCTGAAGCCTATGGCGTATGGATCACCATGAAGGGATTTTAAAGCTGTTATCTTGATATTATCATAAACTATACCGTCGCCAGCGGCCATTGACGCAACGAGTTCAGGCAGGCGTTTATGATAAATGGAAATGGCAGGGTGTCCCATATCATCCACATGCTCTAAGACGCTCTTCGCTCCAACCAATAACCCTCTCTTTACATTCGCTCCCTTTCTCTTTACATTCGCTCCCTTTGTGGCTGCTTCTATATAGATTTCAGCATCACAATAATGGTCTGGATGCCTATGAGAGATCAATACGCCTTTTACTGAGAAGGGATTTAGACCAAGTTGATTAAAGTGAGATATGGAGCCAGGACCAGGGTCGATTATGAATACACCATCATCCATGATAAGGGCTAATCCCCCAGTCTTTCTTTCTTGCTTTATTGTAACTATCCTGCTTCCGCCGCTGCCTAATACGATTATTTCCTTTATCATTACAAAAGTATTATTCAGATACATTATTAGCCTTTTAGAAAAAATAGAAACTGTTATTTTTAGGATGCACAGAATAATATTTAGATTTAAGCCGAGGTGACGGAATCTGGTTACGTACCCGCCTGCAGAGCGGGGTATAGGGGTTCAAATCCCCTCCTCGGCTCTATCATTCAGTCTTAAATTGTCTAGTATCTCTTGCGCTCTGGGATGAGCTTCCGAATCTACATGATCCATCAATTCTTGCAAAGAAGATATGTTCGGAAGATAATAATAAGGAAAGTTCCTCTCCAGTATTTAGAAGCTATGAAAACATCGGTAAGCTATTTAAATCCTCGAATATAATTGAATGATGTGAAAGGGTATGACAGCCATCGAAGTTGATAAAGAGGAATTTGTAAGACTATGTGAAGAG
>JACGUK010000107.1 GCA_024256265.1 archaeon | reverse complement strand
AAAAAAGTTGCAACAGGTATCGCCATTAAATCTTCCTCCTTTTTCTCATTGGTATTTGTATTGCTCCCCACCTCGGGGCTACACCAATGAATGGGGCGCATTACTGCTTAAGCCTGATGTGAGATTAAAAAAGGTTGGGTTAAGAATTTCTGCTAATCTGTTTGAGAAGAGTGTGGCTGTCACTACTTTAAGGGTCCACGAAGTATTTCAAACGTCCCATGGGTCAGCTTCTTATAATCTCTAGGAGGCATCTTTGGGCCTGTCAGGACTTCTAATAATTTGTCGTAGCTTTCCACCTCATACACACCAACAAAGTGATATTTCCTGTTGTCTGGTGCGTAACGCCCTTTATACTCAACACCGTCCACTTCAGCACAGGCAGTTGTCAGTTTTTCTTCTAACTCCTTAAGCTCTTCAGCAGTTCCAAACCAGTCGAAATAAAGTAATACTATCACTGATTCTCACCTCCTTCTCTTCTTGGTACCTGTATAACTCCTGACATCGGAGCTTCCTTCCTTTTAAAAATTCCTTTTGAATATTTGAAGGTTATGTTATCCCATTCTCTAGTCCTATCATGATAAGCATGAAGGCACGCATGGAAGAGAGAGTAGGAGTAGTTTCTCTTTTAAAGCTGGTAATTGCTCAAGATAAGTTTATCTATAATCCCTTGGCAACGCTTAATTGCGTCAATGGTGGTTGATTTGGTATTCTTAGCTAAGACCTCCACATCAGGGGAATGGAAGGTAGTCTCGTCAGCAGTTTCAACGCTTGTAGAGGAAGCAACTTTTGAGGCATCGCCAGAGGGAATAACCTTTAGGGCTATGGATCCTTCACATGTAGCCCTTATAGATCTATCTTGGCCAAAATCAGCCTTCGAGAAGTATGAGTGTGATAAACCATATAAGTTCAGCATAAAAATAGAGGACTTTGTTAAGCTGATAAAAAGGGCTGATGTAAAGGATAGCATAGAGATTACAACAGCAGATGAGATGCTCGTCCTTAGGATTCTTGATGGTTATAAGAGAGAATTTTTACTGCATTTGATAGAGAGCACTTATGGACCTACGCCTCTTCCTAAGCTAAGCTTCAATGTTAAAGCTACAATAGCTGAAAGAGCCTTTGAAAGGATACTGAGTGATATTTCTGCCATTTCAGACCATGTGACAATAGAAGCCTTGAAAGATCGATTGGTATTCTCTGGCAAGAGTGATATTGGCTCAGGCTCTGTAACTCTAGATCGAGCGACTCAGGATTTGGAGCTAGAGGTGAAGGAAGATAGCAAAGCAACCTATAACATGGAATATCTATCGAACATAATCAAGGCTACAGCATCCGATAAAGTTTTGCTTGAATACTCAAGTAAGATGCCCATAAGGCTTGAGTTAAAGCTCAGCGATCTTGGTGGTAGGATACACTTCTACCTTGCTCCAAGAATTGAAGAGAGGTAATGCCCCAATTTAAAAATTCAACTAATCAACTACAAGCTTTTATCTATGCTAATCATATTAGATGTTAGATGAAGAAGTTCGTATTGTTCCTCCTACTGCTGATAGCTTCACTATCAGGCTTTCTCCTAGCAACCATTATATTCAACGCTTACTTAGCGCCAACAACATCCCCAGCAAATCATCACATAGGTTGGATGGATAGGATGATGGGGTGGTGGACATCTCCTGCTCAATATAACGTTCCACTATACCTTTGGATAGTGCCTGTATTATCGATAGTGTTCATAATAATAGCAGTCTTAGGTTTAGCCTATTCCATAGCTTTCCCTGAAATAAAAACAGTAAAAGTTTCAGCTGAGACAAAGACAGCTGATTTTCCTACCCAGAATACAGAAATTGGTGCTTCCTCTCAGCTCTTTACTCCAGTAAAGAGCGATAACCAACAGACCCAAAAGATGCGAGAGGGTTCTTACGATGTTGTCATTAAGACCCTTAAGCCCGATGAGCGCTTGGTATTAGAAGTGTTAAGAAAGCATGATGGCAAATACCTTCAAAAATGGATAAGAAAGGAGACAGGGCTTACTAGGCTTAAAACTCACAGGATCATTGCTAGATTAGCTGAGCGGGGAATAGTAACTGTAAAGATTTATGGCAATACCAATGAAGTAGCCTTATCAAGCTGGATAAAGTTAGATGACGAAAATCTTTAGAATAAAAAATAGGAATAGAGCGTTGCCTATCTGAATTTCCATTAATTTTGTACTATGACAGTCCCTACCATGTATGGATGTGGGTCACAATGGTAAACATAAACTCCTGGCTGTGTGAATGTATAGCTGAAGCTTTGACCTTGGTATAATGGACCTGAATCAAAAAGCTCAGTAGGCTGTTCATGAGTGCCTGATTCTACTGTATGGATGACTGGATCCATGTTAGTCCATGTCAGAGTGGTTCCCGTACTTATTGTGATTATATTAGGCACAAATGAGTAGTGCATGATCAACACTTGATTAGGCTGAGAAGTTATGTTATAATACCTATACTGGTTCATGTAAGATAGGCAGGCGCCCATCATTCCTCCCCAACCCTGGTAGCCCCAAGGACCTTGTCCTTGATAATTGTTGTATGGCTGGTACCGTCCACCCATCATGCCCATTCCTCCCCATCCTTGATAACCCCATGGACCTTGCTGATAGTTGTTGTATGGCTGATATTGACTACTCATCATTCCATATCCATAAGCTGCGACTGCAAAGGCTCCGAGTAGAGATGCTATGGCAATCGTTATTATGCCCAACTTCCAAGTCTGCATCCAATCACCTCAGACTATACTATGCACTAAGCATGATAAGATAGTTTACTGAAACAAA